>JANPEL010000299.1:0-8591 GCA_031431925.1 Gemmatimonadota bacterium
GTTCAGGTACGCCACCCGGGTTTCCACCGAAGGGTTCATCCGCTGCGCCCCGGCCACCCAACCCTGATACCCACGCTTGATCGGCGGAAGCTCGATCCCGCCAATGAAGCCGATCTTGCCGGTTTTCGTGAGCGCCCCGGCTATCATCCCGGCGAGAAACGTCCCTTCCTCGATTCGAAACACCAACGGCGCCACGTTCCCCTGGACCCGTTCACCGGAGGTCACGATAAACACGGCCTTCGGGTACTCGGCGCTCACCCGTTCGGCCGGCTGCTGAAATTCAAACCCGTGGCCGAAGATCAGCGAGTACCCGTCCGCTGCGTAGGCCCGCAGGGCTTCTTCTTGCGCCCCGGGGGTGCGCGCCTCTTGATGGCTCACCACCACGCCCAAGGAATCTTTGATTTGCTGCAAACCCTCAAACGCACCGGCGTTCCACGCGGCGTCGGCAATGGAGCCGGGGGTAATCAGGGCGACCCGAAGCCCGGTCGGCTCGGTGCCCCGCCTTCCGCATCCGAGCACCAGGAAGCCAACCACCAATCCAACCAGCCGTCTACCCATCAGTCGGTGCCTCCGGTGCGGCCTCCATCCGAATGCCTCCATTGAGTTGGCCACCCTCCTGGATCAGGAGCCGCGGCGTCACGATGTCGCCATTGACCTGAGCCGTGGCTTGGACCTCAACCCGTTCGGTGGCGGTCACCGTACCATGGACCACTCCGCCGAGGACGGCTTCGCGAGTCTCGAGATTGCCTTCGACCACGCCGCCCGGCGACAGCAGGATTTGATGGGCCGCGTTGACATTGCCTGACACCCGGCCCTCGATCCTGACCACGCCGTCGGCGCGGAGGTCGCCGGTCACTACCATATCGGGGGCAACGATTGAGATCGCATTCGGATCGGCCCGCCGCCGGACGGGCACGCCACTCGGCGAAGGCGGATTGGAAAAGATGCCCATCGGCTATCGGTTCTCCCGAATCAGGGTGAGTGGATCGATCGAAACCCCGTTGTGCCGAATCTCAAAATGTAAATGCGGCGCCGATGACCGGCCGGTGTTTCCGGTCCGACCGATCACTTCGCCCGCCCGGATTCGGGCGCCCTGAACGGCCACGACCCGAGACATGTGGCCATACATCGACTGATACCCGTTGGGATGTTGGATCAATGAGAAATACCCGTATTCCTTGTCATTACCGGTTTGAAGAACGGTCCCGCCGGCCGTAGCCCGCACCAGCGTGCCCACCGGCACCGCCACATCGACTCCCGGGTGAGCCTCGTCCGTGGAGTCGGCATTTTGGCCCCGCGTGACATAGCCCCGCTCGTCGAGCGGCCAGTGGCTCGGGATCGATGGGCCGGTCTCATATCGGGGCCGCTCGCCGGGAGCGAGGACCAGGACGTCCGGCGCTACCGGCAACGCCGACGCCAGTTGCACCGGATCGGGAGCGATGTCAGCGCCGACCATTCGCCGAAGTTTGCCGTAGTTGGCTTCGACCCGATCAAGCGCCAACGCCAGCTCCCGGATCCGCTCATTGTCGATCGTGAGCCGGTCTAACTCCCGTTCGAGACCCGGTACTCGGGCGGCCTGCCGGGCGATCGGCGCATAGAACGCGACCCCAAGCACCAGGAGCACACCAATGACGATGGCGGCCACGACCCCGAGCCGCAACAACCAGGTCGGAAATCGGTAACTCGCCGACACCAGTTCATCGTCCCGCAACACGGTAATGGTGACGCCGCGCCGCCGGCTGGTCATCCGTCGAAGGGGGCGCCGAGCACGGTCTCGAGCACCCGAGCCAGGTCATCGTTGGAGTAGTAGGAAATCGTCACAAAACCCCGTCCCCGCCGCCGGGCGGTAACCCGAACATCCGTCTGGAGCCGCTGGCGGAGGGCTTCCTCCACCCGGCGAACCTCGGGATTTTGGGTCTTCTCAACCGGATGGCCGGCCTTCTTTCGCCGACCAGGCACTTCGCCTCGCACCCGGGCCTCGAGTTCCCGGACCGACCAGCCGTGCTCGGCTGCGGCCTGGCCCATCCGCGACAACAATCGTTCGTCCGTAAGTCCGAGCAGTGCCCGCGCATGACCCTCAGTCAACGTTCGATGCTGAACCAATACCTGAATGTCGGCCGGCAGTTTGAGGAGACGAAGCGTGTTGGCCACCGTCGCACGGTCTTTCCCGACCAGCCGGGCCACCTCGGATTGGGCCAAGTGAAACTCCTTGACCAATCGCTCGTACCCCACCGCCTCGTCGAGCGGGGACAGGTCGTCCCGCTGCAAATTCTCGATCAGTGCCAACGTCAACATCGCTTGATCGTCGACGTCCTTGAGCACGGCCGGCACCTTCTGCCACCCGAGCTGCCGGACCGCCCGCCACCGCCGCTCCCCGGCAATCAACTCGTACCGCCCGGCGCCCTTGGCCCGGACTATGATCGGCTGGAGTAGCCCCGAGGCTGCGATCGAGTCAACCAACTCTTTCAAGGCCTCGGGCTCGAACTCCCGGCGCGGTTGATAGGGGTTGGAGTCGATCGCGGCGACGGGAATCTCCCGTAAGGCACCCTGGGCCTCCGCCTGCTCCTTCGACATCGGACCGAGCAGCGACTCGAGTCCTCTGCCTAACCGTCGTGATTCGCTCATGCGCCCTCCATCGGAACGGTGGCGTCCATTCGCTCAACTCGCTTCATCAGTTCCTGGGCCACGGCGATATAGCTCTTCGCGCCAACCGACTGCACGTCGTACATCAGGATCGGCTTGCCAAAACTCGGCGCCTCGGCCAGCCGGACGTTCCGCGGAATAACCGTCTTGAACACTTTGGCGCCGAAATATTCCTTGGCTTCCTCGGCCACCTGCCGGCAGAGGTTGAGTCGGGAGTCGTACATCGTCAGCAGGACGCCGTCGATGGCCAATTCAGGGTTGAAATTCTGTTGGACCACCCGTACCGTGTTGAGCAGCTGGGAAATACCCTCGAGAGCGTAGTACTCACATTGAATCGGGATCAGCACCCCATGGGCGGCGGTCAGCACGTTGAGGGTGATCAAGCCAAGCGAGGGGGGGCAGTCAATGAGTATGAAATCATACGACGCACTGATTCCTCGGAGCGCATCCCGAAGCCGGGTTTCCCGATTCGGCAGTGACACCAACTCAAGCTCCGCCCCAACCAAGTCTTGCGTCGAAGGGAGCGTCGCCAAATAAGGGAGTTCAGCGTCTGGAATCGCCGCCTCCGCCGGCGACCTCCCGTCCACGATGACGTCATAGAGGGAGACGCGATCGGTTCCTTTGGGAATCCCAACCCCGCTCGAGGCGTTCGCCTGTGGGTCAGCATCAACCAGGAGAGTCCGTCGCTCAGCGATCGCCAGGGAGGCCGCCAGGTTGACCGCGGTGGTTGTCTTTCCGACTCCACCCTTTTGATTTGCAATCGCGATGATACGGGCCATTGACACCAAAACCAGTAAAACGTTTATTGACAACGACTTACAGAGTAACTACCGGGTTTTATAACCGAGACCTGTCGTCCTGAGAAACCTACTACCTATTGATCAATCCGCAATCCGATGTTTCACGTGAAACAACTTGTTGAGGTTGGTACCCTTGCACTCGAATGGTTTTGCCGATGGCCGGGGGTTTGTGCGAAGGTGTTTCACGTGAAACGAGTGGCGGCTTACCGACGCCTCTTGGCGATCTCCATCACAAGGGACTGGAGGTCACTAGGAGAAATACCTGGGATCCTTGACGCCTGACCTAGCGTGGTTGGTTGCCGGGCGGTCAGCTTCTCGCGGGCCTCGAAGGAAACGGACTTCAATGACATGTATGACGAAAACTCCGAAATCTCAAAGCTCTCCATCTCTTCGAGTTTCTTCGCCATCAACTGCTCCCGGCTCAAATACCCGGAGTATTTGATCTCGACATCGGCCCACTCCGACGCCTCGCCGGCAGCGAGTCCGGCCGCCTCCAGAAGGGTGGCAAGGGGTACCCCCGGCCGTTTGGCGAGTTCCGCGATCCGCACCGGCTCGGTGATCAGGGAGAGGCCCGCGAGGTCAAGGACTGGATTCGCCTGGTCGGGGTGGATCGACCGGCTGTTCGCCCGATCCAACACCGCTTGTTCAGCTTCGAACCGGCTCAGGGCAACCCGTCGTTCGTCCTCGCTATACAGGCCGGCCGAGTCACCGATCCTGAACAAACGCCTGAGAGCGTTATCCTGCCGGAGCATCAGCCGAAACTCGGACCTGGACGTAAACAACCGGTAGGGCTCATCGACCCCCTTGGTCACCAGGTCATCGACCAGAACCCCGATAAAACCGTCCTGGCGCCCAAACACGATGGGGTCGCGACCGAGAGCAGACGCCGCAGCGTTGAGTCCGGCCACGACCCCCTGGCCGGCCGCCTCTTCATAGCCGGTGGTTCCGTTGACCTGGCCCGCAAAGTAGAGCCCCTCAACCGCCTTGAGCCGGAGGGTCCGGTCTAACTGGGTCGGCGGGAAGTAGTCGTATTCGATCGCGTAACCGGGTCGGGTCATTTCCACCCGCTCCAACCCCGGCACTGACCGGAGGTACTCGACTTGAACCGAGGGGGGCAGCGATGTCGAAAGCCCGTTGACGTACATCTCGGCGGTGTCGAGCCCCTCGGGTTCCAGAAATACCTGGTGACGAGCGGCATCGGGAAACCGAACGATCTTGTCCTCGATCGACGGACAATACCGCGGCCCCCGGCCACTGATCGCCCCCCCGTACAACGCCGATTCCTTGAGGTGCTCCGTAATGATGTCCCGAAGCCGCTCGCCGGTGTGGGTCAAGTAACAGGGAAGCTGGGACGGATGCTCATGCCGAACGAAGCTCGAGAACCAATAGCCGGCCTGATCCCCATCCTGCCGGGCAAGGCGCTCCAGGTCAACCGTCCGCCCATCGATTCTCGGCGGGGTTCCAGTTTTGAAGCGTTCTACCGTAACACCAAGAGCCTCAACGTCTTGCGCGATAGCAACCGCCGGTGGCTCCCCGGCTCGCCCGGCCGGCACTCGGCTATCCAGCCCGATGTGAATCTGGCCTCTGAGGAAGGTCCCGGCCGTCAAGACCACCGACCGACACCGATGCCGACGGCGATCCATCGTCTCAACCCCAACCACCCGACCCGACTCAATCAGGAACCGGGACACCGTCCCCTGCGAAAACCGAACGTTAGGCATCCGCTCGAGTTCCAGCCGTACTGCCCGCCGATAGAGGCCCCGGTCACACTGGGCCCGCGGCGACCAGACCGCCGGCCCCTTGGACCGATTGAGCATCCGGAACTGGATCCGGGCCCGGTCCGTCGCCCGACCCATGATTCCCCCCAGCGCATCCACCTCCCGAACCACGGTCCCCTTGGCAATCCCACCAATCGCCGGATTGCAGGACATTTGGCCGATCGTCTCGAGATTCTGGGTCAGCAACAACGTCCGGGCGCCCATTCTGGACGCCACGGCCGCCGCCTCCGCCCCGGCATGGCCACCCCCGACAACCACGACATCGAACTCCATAGGCCGGGAAACTACCCGCCGGCCCGAAAAACAACAGGGCGGAGGAGATCATTCCCCCGCCCCAGACGACCACCGCCTGCCCCCACCGATTTCAGCTGGCTCGAACCCAGCGCCACAAGTCCTTGGCGGAGGCCTTCTTGCCGTACGACAAGATCCCCACCCGGTAGATCCGGGCGGCCATCCATACGATCAGCAGCAGGCCAGCCACCGTCGAGGCAATCGACAGCAGCTACTCCCCGATCGGAATCGGGGCGTTCGAATGCCGGACCGGTACGACGAACGGAGCGAGCGGGGGAATCAAACTGAGAACCCGCGCCAAGGTGCCGTTCGGCTCGTTCAACAAGGCGAACATACTCATCAGGCCCATGATGATGAACAACATCACCGGCATTTGCGCCTGTTGGGTCTCTTGGATCGTCGTGCACATCGAGCCGATGGCCGCGTAGGCCGCCGAGTACAGTAAGAACCCGAGCGCAAAGTAGATCAAGAAAATCACCAACAGGTCGGTGGGCATCGACGGCAACATGAACGGCATCCCGCCGCCGGCCGCCGCCGACACCCCAAAGGCCTTCATGATCTGCGGCTGAAAGTCCCGTAGCAGCTTTGCCGCCGTCGTCCACACCCCGATCTGCAGCATACTGACCAGACCCACCCCGACCACCTTGCCGAGCAACAACTGAAACGGCGTCAAACTCGACACCAGGATTTCCATGATCCGGTTCGATTTCTCCTCGATCACCGACGACATCACCTGGGTGCCGTAGAGCAGCAACGAGATGTAGAGAATGAACCCCATCGCGTACGCCAACGCGAAGGTCGCCCCCCCGCTCTCATTGGTAAGCTTGCCCTCCGACACCTTCCGGGTTTCCAGGCTGAGCGGCACCACCGCACCGAGAGCCACGACCGGGTCCACGCCGGCCCGCCGGAGTCGCTCCGTCATCATCACCGGGTTCAGGATCCCCCGGAGATCCTCCATGTCGCGAGGACTCCCGACATTCACGCCGAGATAGCTCGCCTGGCCCTTGGCGATCCCGCTCTCGGATACCATCACGATCCCATCGATCGACCCCTCCGCGCGGTTCGAGAGGCCCGTCATCCGGACCAAAGAATCCCGAACCTCCTCCGCCCGGGTCCCAGCCACCACCAACGTGGGGACAAACTTGGCCTCCGCGTCCGCCCCCGACCCCTTCTTGGCCGCGGCCAAGGCCGTCGTGACCTTGGCGCCGAACTCGCCGGTACCCGCATCGATGACCACCACCTTCCGCCCGGTCGTCTCGCGACTGAGCAAGAGTGCCGGCAACACGGCCATCCCGATAAAGAAGACCGGGCCAAGCAGCGTGCCGATTACGAACGCTTTGGTGCGAACCCGCTCCACAAATTCGCGACGAATTACCGCAAATATTTTGTTCATCGGATTACGACTCCTCTCGGATGGCAAACGGACGGGCCCCGTCGACCCCAACTCGCGCCTCGAAAATCGATTGCAGTGACGCCTCCATGACCTGGAATCGGGAAAGCCCCACCCCTTCCCGAACCAACGCCTCGAGCAGCCGGTCACCCGACTCGTTGGCGGCCAACGCCACTTCGGCCGTGGCCCCAAAATCCGAGACCTTCGACACCAGGGTCCGGTCCGCCAACACCCGCGCGGCCCGTTCCGCATTCCTGGTGTACGTCAAAGCCACGTGCTGCCCTCCGAACTCCCGTTTGATCTCTGCCAACGTCCCATCCACTCGCTTCTCCCCATGGGCGATGATCACGATGTGATCGCACATTTTTTCCGCGTGCTCCATGATATGCGTGGAGAACAACACGGTCCGGCCCTGCCGGGCAATGTCCACCACGATCTCCCGCATCGTCTTGCTGTTGACCGGGTCGAGGCCGCTGAACGGCTCGTCGAGGATGACCAACTCCGGCTCGTGAAGAAGCGCCCCGATGAACTGGATCTTCTGCTGCATCCCCTTCGAAAGATCTTGAACCTTCTTGGCCGTCCAATCACTCAAATCGAGCCGCGCCAACCACTCCACTGCCCGCTTCCGGGCAACCGCCCGCGGGATCCCCTTGGTCTCCGCCAAGAAGATGATCTGATCAATCACCTTCATTTTCGGGTACAATCCGCGCTCCTCAGGGAGATACCCGATCCGGGACGAAAGGCCGCGGCTCCCGGCGGTCGATCCCAGCACGGCCACTTGACCCTCGTCGGGCATGAAAATGTTCATGATCATCCGAATCGTGGTGCTCTTGCCCGCGCCGTTCGGGCCCAACAAACCGAAGATCCCACCTCGCGCCACGGTCATCGACAGATTCTTCACCGCCGTATGTCCCGAGAACCGCTTGGTTACTCCGTTGACGGCAATTACCGTCTCCGCCATCTGGTCCGTCCCTTGAGTTGAGTGTGCCAACCGCTCCTATTGTCTGCCGCTGCCAGTCCCCGCACAGGCCGTCTCGGAACCCTCCGGCTTCAAATCAAACCGTCCGGATCGAAGATCGACTCAATGGCGCAGCTGAACAACCGCGCCATCGAAAAAGCCAGCGGCAAGCTCGGATCGTACTTGCCGGTCTCAATCGCATTCACGGTCTGCCGGGACACCCCAAGCCGGTCCGCCAAATCGCCCTGCGACCACCCGCGCTCGGCCCGAAGCACTCGGAGCCGATTGATCACTGGTACTTCCGGCGAACCCAGACGATCCCAGCGCTCCAAAAACAGAACATCGCCACCCACAGGACCGGGAACGCGGTCGTGGCCGAGACATTCGGCACCGCACCCGACCTGGCCAACATCCCGTAACTCATCACCAAAATGCCGGTCGCCGCGAACTGAAGCACCATGGCCTCGAGGTGAATCGTCCGCTGAAGCTCATCCAAACTCCGGAGCCACCGGGTAATCCGAACAAAGAAGGCGATCAGCGGCACCACCGGAACCAACGCGATGATCGGTCGAACCGATCCGGCTAGCCAACCGGCGCGATCCGCCGCCGACACAGCGATCGCCAGGCCGGCCGACCAGAGCGACAACCGTATCATTCGGGCCGAATGCGAGGCGGTCGCGGCTGGTTCTTTTCCCAGGATGGGGGGGGGGCGGGGGGGGGGGGGGGGGGGG
>JANPEL010000300.1:0-2052 GCA_031431925.1 Gemmatimonadota bacterium
CCGCCGATGACGTTGAGCAGCGCCGGGCGGCCCTCATCAGCCTCGAGATCGAGCTTGTAGTCCCGGGACACGGCGGACGGGTTCGCCGCCTCGTCATCCTGCAGCGGCCGCACGCCGGCGTAGCGCCACACGATGCCGGACGGGCTCAAGGGCTGCCGGAAGAACTGATTGGCGAGGCCGAGGAGATATTCCTCCTCCTCGCGGCTGATCGCGACCGCGGCGGGATCGCCCGAATAGGCGATATCCGTTGTGCCGATCAGCGTGAAGCGCTCTTCGAACGGAAGTGCGAAGACCACGCGGCCGTCTCGGCTCTGCATGAGGTAGGCGTTATCGGCGCCGGCAATCCGCGGCACGACGATGTGGCTACCCTTGACCAGCCTCAAGCGTTGCGGCGGGCCGGCCGACGCCGACCGCGCCAGCGCTTCGGTGAACCGCCCCGCCCACGGACCCGCGGCGTTGACCAGCACATCGCACCCGATCCGGCCGTTAGGCGTTTCCACGGCCGTGACCCGGTCGCCCGCCCGATGTACCGTGGTCACCGGCGCATCACACGCGACCGTGACGCCGAGTTCCCGGGCCCGCTTCACGTAGCCCATCGCCACGCCGTACGGATCGCAGTACCCGTCGAGCGGGCAGTAGGTCGCCCCGATGACGTCGTCGACCCGGGTTCCCGGCACCAGTCGCTCGATGTCGGCAGGGCCGAGTAGTTCGGTCGGGACCCCCAGCCGCCGCTGGAGCTCGGCCTGCCCTTGAAACGCCGGCCACGCCGCCGGATCGGTGATCAGGAGGAGATACCCCACCTGGTGGAGTTCCGCGTACCCGCCAACTTCCTCGGTGAACCGGCTCAACCGCTCGATGCTGTAGCGCGAGAGCCGGATGTTCATTTCCGTGGCGAATTGGTGCCGGACCCCGGCCGCCGAGCGGGCCGTGCTGCCGGTGGCCGGCGCCTCCGACCGTTCCAGCACGATCACATCAGTGCACCCGCGGAGGGCCAGATGGTACGCGATCGAGCCGCCGATAATGCCGCCGCCGACGATGACGACTTGAGGCATCCGCTCACGCCTCCAGCGCGGCCGCGATCCCGAGCAGCGCTTCCCGCATCCGGTGGGCCAGGTACGGACCATCGCGGGGCGGCAACGCCTTGGGTTCCGGGTCCGCGCCGATCTTGAGCACCGCCACCAGCGGTCCGGCCAGTCGGTGCAGGTCAGCGCGGAGGGTGTCGACCTCGGCGAGCGTCGTGATCGTCCGAGTGTCGGCAATCCCGGAAGCTCTGGCAATCCCGGCGAGGTCGGCGCCGGACGCAGTGTGGGTTCGTTGATTGCCGGTTTCACCGAACCGCTCGTTATCGAGCACCACGATCCGCAGGTTGGCCGGCTGTTCCACCCCGATCGTGGCGAAGCTGCCGACGCCCATCAGCATCTCACCGTCGCCCGTCACCACCACCACCGGGCGGGACGACTGCGCGATCGCCAGGCCAAGCCCCACCATTGCGGCGCCGCCCATCGCGCCCCACAACGGAAAGTCGAGCGGCGAATCGCCGGTGGCGGCCACGTCGTAGGCCGAGGCCCCAAGTCCGGTGACGACCACCAGACTGCCGCGGTCCGTGAGCAGGCGCCGGACCGCCTCGCGCCGAGGAATGGCGGTCATTTGGATGCCTCCGTAAACCGCTTGGCACCGAGGAGCCGCTGCGACAACAGCACCGCCACGCGGCGGCGGCTCTGCCACGCCAGTTGCATCGCCCCCTCGACCGTCGGGCCGACCTCGGATCCCGTATCGGCGCGGCACACCGTGACCCCGCTAGCCGCAAGCACCGCCGGCGTGCTCGATCCCATCGGCACCTGCCAGGGATTGAACTCGCCCCACTCGCCCCGCATCGTGACGATGGTCACGAACGGCATCTGGCAGACTTGGGGCAGCGACAGCATGTTGATGCAGTTGCCCACCCCGCTCGACTGAATCAACAGCACACTCCGGACCCCGCCGAGATACGCCCCGGCCGCCAGCGCCACGCCTTCTTCTTCGGTCGTGAGCGTCACCGTCCGGATGGCCGGA
>JANPEL010000301.1:0-6572 GCA_031431925.1 Gemmatimonadota bacterium
CACCCCAAACATGGAGGCTGTCTCCAGACCGGCTGCTCCAGTAGTCGGCCGCCGGCTCGGCCGGCGCCTCGACCGACGCGGGCGCGAAGGCGCCGTCGGCCCAGGCCAACTCGACATCCCGCCAGGTCCGCCAGTCCGGCGTGGTCACCCGGAACCGTAGAGTGCCCTGGCTGTCGAGCTTCAGGCCGGAGTGGTAGTGGCCGAGCCGGGAGGCGGCGATGAACTCCGGAGGCCCCCATCCGTCGCCTTGCCGCCGCGCCATCCAGAGATGTGCGTTCGGCTTGCTGGAAGTGTCGTGGGGGGCCGGGCGGTAGGACGAAAACACGAGCCGAGTCCCGTCGCGACTCAGCGCCGGGTAGAGGTCGGAATAGTCGCCGCCGAGGGCCACCGGCTCGGGTGATCCCCAGGCCGAACCAGTGAAGCGCGAACGAAGGATCCGGTAGTTCTCGCCCGCCGACCCGATGCGTTTGAAGAAATAGAGTTCGAGCCCGTCGGCCGACAGGAGGTAGGAATAGATTCGGCCGCTGTCCGCCGCCGCCAGCCGCGGCCCAAACGGCCGAGCCGGACCGCCATCCACGCGGCATTGGGCTCCCGCCGACCGGGGTCCGGCTCCTGCGGCGATCGTCAGGGCGCCGACCACGGCGAGGGGAACGAGGGTGCGTTGGGACCGGTTCTTCACTGCCATAGCTCCGCTCGCGACGACCCACGATACCGACGTCGTGCAAAGGAACGCCAAGGTTTTGCGCCGAATGGGCCTGCCGGTGCGCCGAAGGGGCGTCAGCGATTGGCGCCAAGCCGTTGTTCGAAGACCTCGCGGTGGGAGCGACTGAGTTTGAGGCGGGTTCCGTCACGGAGCTGGACCTCCCACTCCCGGGGAGCCGTGGCCCTGAGCCCGGTCACCTTCGCCAGGGCCACGATCGTCGACCGGTGAATCCGGGCGAACTGCGCCGGGTCGAGCGAACGCTCGAACGCCGCCATCGTCTCCCGAAGGAGATACGTCCGCCGGCCGGCGTGCAGTCGGGCATAGTCTCCCTTCGCTTCAATCCAATCGAGCTCGGCCGGATCCAGGAAGGTGACTCGCCCCCGGTCTCGGATCAGGATTCGGGCGCCCCGACCTGGCACTCGCCCGCGAATCCGGGCCACCATTCGGGTGAACCGGTCGTCGTCGATCGGCTTGAGGAGGTAGTCGAGCGCCTGGGCGTCAAACGCCGCCAGGGCGTGCTGGTCGTGAGCGGTCACGAACACCACCGTTGGCATTCGGTCGGCCCCGATCGCTCGCACCACCGCGAACCCATCCACCTCGGGCATCTGGACGTCGAGGAACACGAGGTCGGGCGCGAGGTCCCGGATGGCCGCAATGGCTTCCCGGCCCCCGGTGCACTCCTGGATCACGACGAACCCCCCGGCCAGTCCCAGCCGAGTTCCGATGCCCCGCCGGGCCAGTGGCTCATCGTCGACGATGATGGTCCGGATCGGAGCGATCATCGGCCCTCCGCCGATACCGGCAGCTCGATGACTACCCGCGTCCCTTCGGCCGTCGACTGGAGCTCGAGACGATACGCCCCATCGTAAAGCCGGGTCAGCCGTTCGCGGGTGTTCAAGAGCCCGATTCCCTCGACGGCGTCCCGAGTTCCGGGACCGTCGTCGGCGACGGTGATAACGAGCCGCCCGCCCGCCCGCCGTGCCTCGATCGAAATCGCGCCGCCCGTTTCTCGAGCCGCCACGCCATGCCGAATGGCGTTTTCGACGATCGGCTGGAGGATGAGACTCGGCACCGGCACCTCGAGCGTCCCGGGCCCCGGGTCGATTCGGACGGAGAGCCGCGGGCCGAATCGAACCTGCTCGATCTCGAGGTAGCGACCAATGAAGTCGAGTTCCTCCGCCAGCGGAATCCGCTCCGACACTGGGGCGGCCAACGTGAGGCGGAGAAAATCACTGAGCCGGGAGATCATCCGGCCGGCGTCCTCATTGCGGCGCTCGACAACGAGGGTCGAGATCGCGTTCAAGGTGTTGAAGAGGAAATGAGGTTGGATTTGATAGCGGAGCGCCTCGAGGCGGGCCCGTTGAGCCAAGGCCTCGGCGCGAAGGCTCCGTTCTCGTTCGGTCTGCCACGCATCATGATACTTGGTCCCGAAATAGAGCACGCTCCAGGCCAGCATCGCAAAGCCGTTGTAGACGGCCCCATTGAACAGGTGTCCCACAGACCGAATGGCGACCTGCCGGTCGAGCAGCCAGGCCGCGACCGGCAGGTTGATGAGGTTGTCGGCGGCCGTCCACACCAGCGACGCCAAATATGATCCGATCACTGCCGCAACAATGGCGGGGACCGGCCGGGGATTCCCGGCCAGGACCCGGCGGTAGATCCGCCAGAGCACGAGCGAGCAGAGCAGACCGATCGCCGCCAGCAGCGTCTTCGAGACCACCATGTAGCCGAGCGGATAGGCGCCGAGGCGCGATCCGGCCATGGCCACGGTATAGGCGCCCCAGCCGGCCGCCTGGAACAGCCAGAACCGATTCGTCGCGGCGCCGGAGCCGGATTCGGTCTTCGAGGAAGCCACCATGGGTTGCAAGCTACGGAAGCCCGATCCGCGCGTCCACTCGGCTGTGTTGACGACCGCGACCTTTGGAACCAAGTTCCCCCGATGACCCAGACCCGTCGCGACTTCGTTCGGCTCGCCGCCGGCGCCGGGGTGCTCGGCGCCGGGATCCTGATTCCGCGCTTTCGCCCGACGCCCCTAAGAATTCTTATTTTGGGCGGAACCGGTTTCATCGGGCCGTACCAAGTTCAATACGCCCTCGATCGTGGCCACCGGGTGACGCTGTTCAACCGGGGCCGCACCAACCCCGGGCTCTTCCCCACGGTGGAAAAGCTGATCGGCGACCGGGCCACCGATCTCAAGTCACTCGAAGGGCGGCAGTGGGACTTCGTGATCGACAACTCCGCCACCGACCCGCTCTGGGTCGAGCGGTCGGTGGCGCTGTTGCAGAACGCCGTCAAACGGTACTGCTTCGTGTCGACCCGGTCGGTGTACTTCGACACCAGCCGGGTGCCGATGACCATCGACGCGCCCGTCTGCACCCCCGAGAACACCCCGGTGGAGGCGGGCAAACCGCTCCCGTACTGTCTGGCCAAAGCCCTCTCGGAAAACCTCGTCCGGAAGTACTTCGGCGACCGGACCCTGATTGTCAGGCCGTCCTTGGTCGTCGGCCCCGGCGACCTGACCGACCGGTTTACCTATTGGCCGGTCCGGATTGAGCGGGGCGGGGAAATCCTCGCGCCCGGCGACGGGAACGACTACGTCCAGATTATCGATGCCCGCGATTTGGCGGAGTGGATGATCCGCCTCGCCGAAATGGGGACGACCGGCACCTACAACGCCTTGGGCCCGAAGACGCCCCGGCTCTTTTCCGAGGTCCTTCACGGCATCAAGGCCGTGACGACCTCCGACGCGACCTTCACCTGGGTTGACGCCGACTTCCTCGAGAAGCACCAAGTCCGCCCCTATCAGGAAATGCCGGTCTGGATGCCGTCGAAAGGCACCCGGGCCGGGTTCGGGCGATTCGATATCAGCCGCGAAGTGGCCCTCGGCCTGACCTTCCGCTCCCTGGCGGTCACCGCCCGGGACACCCTCGACTACTACCACGCCCAGCCCGCCGACCGCCAAGAGAAGCTCAAAGCCGGCATCACCCCGGCCCGGGAGTCCGAAGTCCTCCAAGCCTGGAGAACCCGCCCCTAACCCCCGCCGAGCGCCCCCCCTTGCTTCTCCGCCGACCGGCCCCTATAATTAGGGGCTACAAGCACTTACGCATTTACATCAAGCCGCAGAGCAGCCGAGGAAAGCAGAATGGGGTACGACAAGCAGGGCATCATGACGAAGCACCGCCAACACGAAACCGACACTGGGTCGGCCAAGGTCCAGGTGGCCCTTCTCACCGAGCGCATCAACTCTCTCACGGATCACTTCCGGGCCCACGCCAAAGACCATCACGGTCGGCGCGGTCTGCTCAAGATGGTCGGTCAGCGGCGGCGTCTCTTGACGTACCTTCGCAACACCGACTTGGTGACCTACCGAGCGCTCATTCAAGATCTCGGGCTCCGACACTAAGCATCCATCACGACACGGGGGCGTCCACGACGATTCGGGACGCCCTTGGTGTATTGGTGGGTGCTCAGGGTGGACGTTCGTCCATCCTGATCACTGACGAGGAATATCGCTGTGCATCGCATTGAAACGACGTTCGCCGGCCGGCGTCTCATTCTCGAGACGGGCCGCCTAGCCAAGCAAGCCGCAGGATCAGTACTGGTTCAGTTCGGGGACACGGTGGTACTCGCCTCCGTCACGGTCAGCCCGAACCAATCCCACCTCCCGTTCTTCCCGCTGACGGTCGAGTATCGCGAAAAGACCTATGCCGCTGGCAAGATCCCCGGTGGGTTCCTGAAGCGGGAGGGTCGCCCGTCGGACAAGGAAATCCTGGCCGCGCGAATCATCGACCGGTCGATCCGGCCGCTCTTTCCCGAAGGCTTCAAGAACGAAATTCAGGTCTTCATCACGGTGGTGTCGGCCGATCAAGAACATGATGCCGACGTGTTAGGCGCGTTTGCCGCCTCGGCGGCGCTTTCGATTTCGCCGATCCCGTGGAACGGCCCGTTGGCCACCGTCCGGGTGGGCCGGGTCGACGGCAACTGGATCCTGAATCCGACCTTCCACCAACTCGAGTTTTCCGATCTCGATATCTCGGTCAGCGGCAGCGGCGAGTTCGTCGACATGGTAGAGGGCGGCGCGCTGGAGGTCTCCGAGGCCGATGTCCTCGAAGCGCTCCGGGTGGCCCAGAAGGGGATCGTCGAGCTCCGGGGTCACATCGAAACCCTGGTGGCCAAAGAAGGCCAGAAGAAGATGTCCTGGGTCAAGCCGGAGTACGACAAGGCCGTGACCAAGCGGGTCAAGGAACTGGCCGAGAAGGACATGACCAAGGCCATCAATCACAAGGACAAGGCCGGGCGGGCCGCGCAATTGAAGGCCGTTCGCCAGGCGGCGATGGCCACCATCGCCACCGAGTTCCCCGAGAAGATCAAGGACGCCGAGCACGAGTTCGAGGAAATCGAATACCGGGTCATGCGAGCCCAGGTCCTCGACAAGGGTGAGCGGATCGATGGCCGCGATCTCGAGACGGTCCGCCCGATCTCGATCGAAGCCGGTTGGTTGCCGCGGGTCCACGGCTCGGCCCTGTTTACCCGGGGTCAGACCCAGGCGCTGGTGGCCGTCACGTTAGGCACCTCCGACGACGAGCAGCGGATCGACTCGATCGACGTCCCCGGCGAGTCGACGAAGTCGTTCATGCTCCACTACAACTTCCCGCCCTACTCGACCGGCGAGGTCCGGCCCCTTCGCGGCACCAGCCGGCGGGAGATCGGCCATGGCGCGTTGGCGGAACGGGCCCTCCAGGCCCTGTTGCCGGACTTCGATGCCTTCCCCTACACCCTGCGGGTCGTCTCGGAAATTCTCGAGTCCAATGGGTCGTCGTCGATGGCCACCGTCTGCGGCGGATCGCTGGCGCTGATGGATGCGGGTGTGCCGATGAAGGCCGCCTGCGCCGGTGTGGCCATGGGACTGATCATGGAAGGCAAGAAGGTGGCGGTCCTGACCGACATCCTCGGCTCGGAAGACCACTTGGGCGATATGGACTTCAAGGTGGCCGGTACCGAGAAGGGCATCACGTCGATCCAGATGGACATCAAGATCGACGGCCTCAGCCTGGAATTGCTGGCGGACGCGCTCGAGAAGGCCCGTCGGGGCCGGCTCCACATCCTCGGCGAAATGAAGAAGGCCTTGGCGGCGCCTCGCGCCGACCTGTCGCCCTTCGCGCCCCGGATCTTTACGATCATGATCAAGCCCGACAAGATCGGCGATGTGATCGGACCGAAGGGGAAGACCATCCGCGGCATCCAGGACGCCACCGGCGCCAAGATCTCGATCGAGGACACCGGCTTGGTCACCATCGCGGCCGTCGGCGGGGAAGCCGGCGACAAGGCCCGGGAAATGGTCATGGCGCTCGTGGCCGAGCCCGTGGTCGGGATGATCTACGAAGGGCCGGTCAAGAGCACCACCGCCTTCGGTGCCTTCATCGAAATCATGCCGGGCGTCGAGGGCTTGCTGCACATCAGCGAACTCCAGCATGCCCGGACGGAAAAGACCGAAGACGTCGTCAAGAAGGGCGATGTCGTCCGGGTCCAATTGCTCGAGGTCGATGAGCGGGGCCGGATGCGGTTGTCCCGGAAGGCGCTGTTGCCGAAGGAGTGACCGTGGTCCGGGAGCAACTCGACGAGCGGCTCTTCCGGACCACGGCGCCGAACGGGCTCAACGTCCTCACCGAGCACCTGCCCGGGCTTCGTTCCGCGGCGGTGGGAGTGTGGGTCCGCTGGGCCAGCGGCCATGAAGGACCCGAGCAGATGGGCGTCGCCCATCTGCTCGAACACATGGTATTCAAGGGCACCGAGCGCCGAACGGCCAAGGAACTGGCTCAGGCGCTCGAGGTCCGGGGTGGCTCGCTCGACGCCTATACCAGCCGAGATC
>JANPEL010000302.1:0-2719 GCA_031431925.1 Gemmatimonadota bacterium
TCAATGGCTGTGAGCGCGTGGTTTAAAAAGGAACGGAAGCCCCGGCCGTCCCAACGCGCTCGGCTCGAGATTCCCAAAGATGCCTGGGACAAGTGCGAGTCCTGCGGCCACGTCGACATTCGGGAGCGGTTCGAGCGGGAGCTCAATGTCTGCCCGAACTGTGGCCACCATCGGCGTTTCCTGGCTGAGGAGTACGTGGAGCTCTTGAGCGATGCCGGTACCTGGCGCGAGCTCAACGCCAACCTCGGACCGCTGGACCCCCTCTCTTTTGAACACTATGCCGATCGGTCGAAGTCGTCGCAGGCCAAGACCGGGCAGTTGGATGCCATTTATACCGGGTTGTGCCGGCTCGAGAAGATTCCGCTTCACGTCGGTGTGATGAACTTCGCCTTCATGGGTGGTTCGATGGGGTCGGTGGTGGGGGAGAAGATCGCCCGACTGGCCCGCCGTTCGTCCGATAAGGGGGTCCCGCTGGTGCTGGTGTGTGCCTCGGGCGGGGCCCGGATGCAAGAAGGGGTGCTCTCCCTCATGCAGATGGCCAAGACGTCGACGGCGATCGCCGAGCTGAAGCGTGAAGGGGTGCCATATCTGACGGTCCTGACCAATCCGACGACCGGTGGTGTCTCGGCCAGCTATGCGATGCAAGGTGACGCGATTCTGGCGGAGCCGGGCGCGGTGATCGGCTTCGCGGGCCAGCGGGTCATCAAGCAAACCATCGGGCAGGACCTGCCGGAGGGATTCCAGACCGCTGAGTTCTTGCTCGAGCGGGGCCAAGTGGATGAGGTCGTTCCTCGCGGCGCCCTCCGGGAAACGGTGGCGAGGCTCCTCAGACACATGCTGGGCCACAAGTCCGAGGTGGAGGCGAGGAGCGAGGCGTGAGCCTTCGGCGTCATGACCGATATCAGCGGACCCTCGAGTTTCTGTATCCACGAACCACCACGATCAAGTTCGGGCTCGATCGCACGGAACTCCTCCTGGCGGCGTTAGGCAACCCTCATCACATCGTTCCGACAATTCATGTCGGCGGCACCAACGGCAAGGGGAGCGTGACGGCCTTGGTTGCCGCCGCGTTGGAAGCGTCCGGTCACCGGGTCGGGGTGTACACCTCACCTCATTTGGTGGATTTTCGGGAGCGGATCACGGTGGGCGGCGTGCCAATCTCGACCGCGGCGACGGCCATGTGGACCGATCAGCTCCGCCCGCTGATCGAGGAATCCGGCGCTACCTTCTTCGAAGCGACCACGGCCATTGCCTTTGCCGATCTGGCCAGCCGGGGCGCGGATGTGGCCGTCATCGAGGTGGGGCTCGGCGGCCGCCTCGACAGCACCAACGTCGTCCGGCCGATGGTGAGCGGGGTTACCAAGATCGCGCTCGACCATCAGAAGTACCTTGGGCACACGCTGGAAGCCATTGCCCGCGAGAAGGCCTGGATTGCCAAGCCCGGCGCCCCGTTCATCATCGGCGAGTGCGATCCGGCTCTGGTCGCGGTGTTGAAGGATGAGGCCCGCCGCTCGGTCGAGGCGATCGAGCCCGGTGGGCGGGCCGATCTTCGGGTCCTGCCACCGGAATACCTCTGGGAAGGACCGCTCGGGTTGGCCGGTCCGCACCAGCGCCGGAATGCGGCGGTTGCCCACGGGATCGTCATGGCGCTGCCGGAGCGGTTCAGGCCGGCCCACTCGGCGATCGAACGGGGGTTCGCCTCGGCGTTCGTGCCCGGCCGGCTCGATCGGCGGGGCCGCTGGCTGTTTGACGTGGCCCATAATCCGGATGGGGTCCGGGCCCTCGTGGCGGCCATTGCGGGACAAGATCCGCCTCGACCGCTCCATGCCCTGGTCTCGATTCTGGGCGACAAGGAGTGGCCCGAGATGCTGGTGCAGCTCGACCAGGTGGTCGACCGGGGCATCCTCACCGTCGCCCCGACCGCGGAAGGCCGAAAGTGGGATCTGTCGTGGCTCCGGCGGTGGCTCGACCGGCCCGACCGGCCCCCAGCCCGGGCCGAATGGCGCTTGATCGAGGATTTTCCGGAGGCGCTCGACGCGGCCGCCGCCGGCGCGGGGACGATCCTGGTCACCGGCTCCTTCCATACCGTCGGGGATGTCATGGCGGCCCGGGGTCTCGCGCCGATTTGACCGGAACGGGGGCCTTCGGTCCCCCTTATATTTGGGCATGTCGATTCAGGCCCTCCCCGGATTCCGTGATTTCTATCCCGACGAGCTTGCCATCCGGTCGCATGTGTTCGGTGCGATGCGGCGGGTGGCCCTGCGGTACGGGTTCCTGGAGTATGATGGGCCGCCGCTCGAGTCGCTGGAGCTGTATACCCAAAAGAGCGGCGATGAGATCGTCGGCCAGCTCTATCATTTTCGGGATAAAGGCGAGCGCGAGGTGGCGCTTCGGCCCGAGATGACGCCGACGCTGGCTCGGATGGTGGCCCCGAAGGCATCGTCGATGAAGAAGCCGATTCGGTGGTTCTCGATTCCCCAACTGTTCCGGTACGAACGCCAACAGCGCGGCCGGCTCAGGGAACACTTCCAACTCAATTGCGACTTGATCGGGGAGCCGGGGCCGGCGGCCGATGCCGAGATCATCGCGTTGGCCATTGATGTGATGCGGGATCTTGGCCTTGGGCCGGCGGACATTCGGGTCCGGGTGTTCGATCGGCGGGTACTGCAGGCCCTGTTGCAGAGCCTGGGTGTCCCGGCCGAGCACCTCGGTGTGGCCT
>JANPEL010000303.1:0-17391 GCA_031431925.1 Gemmatimonadota bacterium
CCGCCGATGACCTCTTGGTCCTTGAACTTCTCGTTGCCTTCGATCACCACTTGGCTGATGGCAACCCGGCCGCCTTCTTTGATCACGAAGGCGACCTCGACCGCATTGGCCGAGTCGCGCTTGGTCTCCTCGACGGACACCTCCGCCGCGAAGTAGCCTTTCTTCTTGTACAACGAGTCGATGGCAGCCATCGAGCGTGCCACCGCCACGCGGTCGATCGCTCGCCCCTCGAGGACCGCCACCTTCTTGCGAACACTCGACTCGTCGAACTTTTCGACCCCGCGTACGCTCCACCGCTGCAGCACCGGGCGCTCTTTGACGAAGATCGTCAGCAAGTACCCGCCGGTGTCGAGCTCTTTGCCGTCGATCTGCACGTCGTCGAATTGGCTGGTCGCGTAGAGCGCCGTGATCGCCCGTTGGATGCTTCGATAGTTGAAGGGCTGGAACAGCTGGATCCCGGTGAAGCTGATGATTTCCTCCGCCCGGAGCCGGACATTGCCCTCGACGGCAATGCTATCGACCGAGGGCGGCGCGGCAGGCGCCGCCGGATCCTGGGCCAAGGCCCCGGGGGCCGTGGCCGAAACCAGCCCGATGACCACGACGGCTGCAAGGCCATGCAGCCAAAGGCGTACGCGTTTCCTCACCACCTGCTCCGCCACCTTACGGATGGGTACCGGAGAGGGCCCGGAACATGAGTCGGTCCCCTTCAGGGGCGATGTCGACTTCGAACTCCTCGCCCCGGGTAATTTCGCCAGACAGGAGCCGCTCCGAGAGCGGATCCTCGATGTATTTCTGGATCGCCCGCTTCAGCGGCCGGGCGCCGTAGTTCTGATCATAGCCCTTGGTCACCAAGAAGTCGGCCGCGGCGGCCGTCAAGCGAACCTCACGACCCACCCGCTTGTCGAGGTCCTTGAGCAGAATCGCCACCACTTTGACGATGTGCTCTTTGTCGAGCGGGTGGAACACGATCACGTCATCGACCCGGTTGAGAAACTCCGGGTTGAACACCTTGCCGATCTCTTCCTTCACGGTTTCGGCAATCTTGGCGAACGATTGCGCCCCCCCGGCCTGGTGAAATCCCAGCGACTTGTTCTGCGTGATGTCCCGGGCGCCGACGTTCGACGTCATGATCACGACGGTGTTCTTGAAGTCGATGATGCGCCCGTAATTGTCGGTCAGATGGCCCTCATCGAGCACCTGAAGCAGGATATTGAACACATCCGGGTGAGCCTTCTCGATTTCGTCGAGGAGCACCACGGAGTACGGCTTCCGACGGACCGCTTTGGTCAGCGTACCGGAGTCTTCGTAGCCGACGTAGCCGGGAGGCGCGCCGATCAGCCGCGACACCGAGAACTTCTCCATGTACTCGGACATGTCGACCCGAATCAGGGCCGCCGGGTCGGAGAACAAGAACATGGCGAGCGAACGCGCCAATTCGGTCTTCCCGACGCCGGTCGGTCCGGAAAAGATGAAGGAGCCGATGGGTCGACGGGGGTCCTTCAGGCCGGCCCGCGACCGCCGAATCGCCCGGGACACCGCCGCAATCGCCTCTTCCTGGCCGACCACCGACTTGTGGATCTCGTCTTCCATCCGCAGCAGCCGCGACGTCTCCGCTTCTTGAAGCCGAGTCAGCGGAATCCCAGTCCACCGGGACACGATGAAGCCGATGGCTTCCTCGTCGATCACCGGCCGCCGACTCTGGCGGTCGCGCTCCCACTCCTCCTGCTTCAACCGGATCTTGTTTTGGAGATCGCGCTCGGAATCCCGAAGCGCCGCGGCGCGCTCGAAGTTCTGGTCGCGAACGGCGTTCTCTTTTTCCTGATTGACCTTGTCCAGCTCGGCCTTGAGCTGTGACAACTCCGGCGGAGGAGCCTGGCTGGCCAACCGGGCCCGGGCGCCCGCCTCGTCGATCACGTCGATCGCCTTGTCCGGGAGAAACCGATCGGTGATGTACCGCTCGGACAGTTCCGCCGCCGCCTTGAGCGACTCGTCCGGAATCACCACACGGTGATGGTCTTCGTATTTCTTGCGGAGGCCCTTGAGGATCTCGATCGTCTCGTCGACCGATGGCGGATCGACGATCACGGCCTGGAACCGGCGCTCGAGCGCCCCGTCCTTCTCGATGTACTTGCGGTATTCGTTCAGCGTTGAGGCGCCGACGCACTGCAACTCGCCACGGGCCAACGCCGGCTTCAACATGTTCGACGCATCGATGGCGCCTTCGGCGGCCCCGGCCCCGACCAGGGTGTGCAACTCGTCGATGAACAGAATGATGCTCTTGTTCTGGGCGATTTCGTTCATCACCGCTTTGAGCCGCTCCTCGAACTGGCCCCGATACTTGGTGCCGGCAATCACCGCCGCCATGTCGAGCGACAGCACCCGATGGTCGCGCAACACATCGGGACAGGTATTGGTCGCGATCATGATCGCGAGCCCCTCGACGATGGCCGTCTTGCCGACTCCCGGCTCGCCGATCAGTACCGGGTTGTTCTTCTTCCGGCGGGCCAGAATCTCCATGACCCGCTGGATTTCCTTGTGGCGTCCGATCGTGGGATCGAGTTGGCCTTCGGCGGCCAACTGCGTCAGGTCACGGCAGAAATGATCGAGCGCCGGCGTCTTCGACTTCTTCTCGGATTTCTGGGCCGGGGAACTCGGCGGCGTCGACGGCGCAACGCCCGACGATTGGGGCGGCATTTCACTGCCAAGCAACCGGAGCGTCTCCGCCCGGGACTGTTCCAGCGTCACGCCGGCATCCGTCAGCACCTGGGCGGCAATGCCCTTTTCCTCGCGCAGCAGCCCCAGCAACAAGTGCTCGGTGCCGACGTAGGAATGGTTGAGCTCCCGGGCCTCGGTCATGGCCAGCTCGAGAACCTTCTTGGCCCGTGACGTGTACGGCAGATCCGGACCCGGCGCCGAAGAGGCTTTGCCCTTCTTGACCGTTTCCTCGATCTTCTGCTGAACTTCTTCGAGATCGACACTGAGATTGGTCAAGACCGCGGCGGCGACACCCTCGCCCTCGCGAATCAGACCAAGCAGAATGTGCTCGGTGCCGACATATTCGTGATGGAGCCGGGCTGCCTCCTCCCGAGCCATCTGGAGGACCTTCCGCACCCGGTCAGTAAAGTTGTAACCGTTCATGTGACCTGTCCGCGTCGGACTTCATCTTCCAACGTCCGACGGACGAATTCCGCCCGCCGGATCGACATCGCTTCGGGATCGAGTTCCCGCCCTGCCAACGCCCCTAAATGAGCGGGCTGTGCGAACACCAACAATTTATTGAGCGCATACATTCCGACGTTTGGAATCAGCTTGAGGCTCACACCCAGGCGCACGCCGGACAAGAGATTCATCGTTTCCTCGAAGCCCAGTGATCGGGCATACCGCAGCAGTCCAAAGGCCCGCCAACACTTGTCTTCCAGTACGGCCGTCGCATCCCGGAGCAGCACTTGACGAGCCCGCTCCTCCACCGTCATCACATGCTGAACGATCGCCCGCAACTGATCCAGCAACTCGGCTTCCGTCTTGCCAAGCGTGGTCTGGTTCGACAATTGGAAAAAGTTGCCGACCACCTCGCTGCCTTCCCCGTACAAACCCCGATAAGTCAGGCCCATCTTCGTCAAACCGTGCAGCGTCTTGTTGATTTCCTTCGTCAAAACCAGCCCGGGAAGGTGGATCAAAACCGATGCCCGAAGCCCAGTTCCGACGTTCGTCGGACAGGAAGTAAGGTAACCGAGATCTGGGTGAAACGCGAAGGCAAGTTGTTGCCCCAGTTCGGTGTCCACGCTTTCGATCCGTTCAAAAATCGGCCCAAAATCGGCCCCCGAAGCCAACCCCTGGAGCCGAAGGTGGTCCTCCTCGTTGACCATCACCGCCGAACTGTCCTGCAGGAGCAATGCCCTGCCGGTCCCGCCCCTGGTTTGGTCGTCGTTGCCGGCCAGTTCCCGGCTGATCAGGTGCCGCTCGACCAACATCTGGCGATCGGTCGGATCGAGTTGGTCGATCCGGAAGGTGACCGCCCGGCCCAAGGAGGCGGTCCGCCCCGCCGCCGCCAGGACCGACTCGAGAACGGCCTGTCGGTCCGGTCGGTCCATCCGGGTACTGAACCGGGTTCCGGCCAGATTTCGGGCCAACCTGATCCGGGTCGACAGCACCATGTGGCTGGCCGGCCCGCTGGCGTCGAGCCAGCCGAGCCCTCCGTCCGGCAACAGGTTGAGGTCAATCATCCCCGCTCCTTCAGCCGGTCCCGGAGCGCGGCGGCCAGTTCGAATTGCTCCCGCTCGACCGCTTGGCGGAGCCGCTCTTTGAGTTCGGACGTGGCCTCAGCTGGGGCTGGCTGCACTGCACCAGGCGCCCGGTATGCCTTCCCCGTGTGATGCGCGGAGCCGTGGAGCCGTCGCACTAATTCCCGGAGCGGTTCGCCGAAGGCGTCATAGCAATCGGCGCAGCCGACCCGCCCGGTTTCCCGAAACTCCGCGAGCGTGCTCCCACACCGGCCGCAGGTGGCCTCGACCACCCGCCCCGCGGATGCCGGCGTCGCGGTTCCGAGCGCAGCCAAGAGCCCGCCAAGCGGCGTTTCGGCTACCGCGGCCGGGGTCTGAATCCCCTTCGCGGCGGCGCACTGGGCGCACAAATGAATCGTCTTGACCTCGCCGGCCTCGATGTGAGTCAAGTCGACGACCCCTTTGGCCTGACCACATCCGCTGCATTGACTCACCGAGCGGCCGATCGCTCGGCGGATCGATCGAGCTCAGTGAGGCGTCCGCCCTCGAGCCGAAGCACCCGGTCGGCCTGGGAGGCCAATTCGCTGTTGTGGGTGGCGACGACCAGCGCGGTGTTGAACCGCTCCCGAAGCGCCGCGAGCACCTCATGCAGCACCCGGGCGTTCGCCGGGTCGAGATTTCCTGACGGTTCATCTGCGAGCACCACGGCCGGCCGGGTAACTACCGCCCGCGCCACCGCGGCTCGCTGCTGTTCCCCTCCGGACAGTTGAGCCGGGTAATGGCCCAGCCGGTGTCCGAGTCCAAGTTGATTGAGAACCTCGACCGCTCGCCCCGTCGCCTCCGCCTCGGTGACCCCGGCGATGACCAGCGGCATCATGACGTTTTCAACGGCCGTGAAATCCCGAAGCAGGTGGTGAAACTGAAACACAAACCCGACCCGTTCGTTCCGCACCCGGGCCTTCTCGACCGGCGTGAGCGAACCGACCGAACGCCCCTCGAGGTGCACCGAACCATGACTTGGCCCATCCAACGCCCCGAGGAGGTGCAGCAGGGTGCTCTTCCCGGCGCCGCTGGCGCCGACGATGGCGACGAACTCACCGGCGGCCACCGCCACCTCGAGCCCGTCCAGCACCGTAATCGGCGAGCCGTCACCCCCGAGGTAGGTTCGCCCGAGTTCGCGGGCCTCGAGAATGACGGTCATTCGTGACGAATCGCTTCCACCGGTTCGAGCCGCGAGGCGGATCGGGTCGCCGGGATCGTGGCGGCCAGGGTGATCGCAAAGCTCACCAAGACGACCAGCGCCACATCGAGCGGTTCGGTGTGCACCGGCAGATGGTCGATGAAATACACCGACGGGTCGATCCGGATCAGCGCTGATCCGTCGAGGATGAACCCCAGGACCAAGCCGGCGACCAGACCCAGGCCGGTCCCAACGACCCCAATGACCGCCCCCTGGGTCACGAAAATCCGCCCAATCGACCGCGAGGTCAGGCCCATGGCCAGGAGGATACCGATTTCCCGGGTTCGCTCGCCCACGATCATGGTCAGAGTGCCGAGGATGTTGAACGCCGCGACGATCGAAATGAACGTGATGATGAGACCCATGCCGATCTTCTCGAGTTTCATCGCGCCAAACAGGCTCTGGTTCTGATCCTGCCAGGCCGACGTTCGGTACGGATAGCCGAGCCGGTCTTCGAGCCGCCGCGCCACGATCTGGGCCCGCCACGCGTCGGTAACCCGGACCTGAATCCCCGAGACGGCCGTCCCAAGGCCGGCCACGCGTTGGCCGACGTCGAGCCGCACCACCGCAAACTGGTCATCGTACTGGTACATCCCGGTGTTGAACGTCCCGGTGACTTCGAAGATCCACGGTCGCGGGGTTCGAACGCCCAAGGCCCGGTTGATCTTCCCGATGTCGCCGGCCGAAAACAGAGTGACGATGTCCCCAACCAGGACCGATTGCCGCTCGGCGAGGCGGTAGCCCAAGATGATGCCGCCGTCGACGGTGTCGGATGTGGGGGTGAACGACAGCGCCCCGCCGGCCACCGCCTGGGGAAGTGTCGTCACCGCCACCGCCCCGGTGTCCGGATCGAATCCAACGACATCCACACCGGCCGGGTAGTTCGAGCTATTGATCAGCAGGCCCTTGACGAGCACCTCGGGGGCGGCGGCCACCACTTCGGGGTCCTGGCGAACCGAATCGAGCACCGCCCGCCAGTTGTCGACCTTGAGGTTGGCCCCGTAGGTCAACACATGAATGTGGGGGTTGCCGATCAGGATCTTGTCCCGGAGATCGTCGTGGAGCCCGTTCATGACTCCTAAGACAACGACGAGCGCCGCTACCCCGATGGCAACGCCACCGGTGGCGATCTTGGTGTTGAGACTGGTGAACCGCGAGGACGTGCGCCCGCGGAGATAGCGAACCGCAATCGTGCGCTCGACCGCGTTCGGCCACCATCCCTGCCGCGGCATCATCCGCCGCCTTCGTCCCCGGGCACCCGCTCCGGGCGCATGGCCGGAAACAAGATCACGTCGCGGATCGACTCCTGCCCGGTCAGGAGCATGACCAGTCGGTCAATCCCAAGGCCAAGCCCGCCGGTTGGAGGCATCCCGTACTCCAAGGCCCGCACGTAGTCCGCGTCGTAGAGTTGCGTCTCGTCGTCACCGGCCGCTCGTTGTCGGACCTGATCCTCAAACCGGGCCCGCTGATCGTCCGGATCGTTGAGTTCGCTGAAGGCATTGGCGATCTCCCGGCCATTGACGAAAAGTTCAAAGCGCTCCACGACTCCCGGCTTCGACCGGTGCTTCTTGGCCAACGGCGAGATCATCACCGGATGCTCGGTAACAAACGTCGGCTGGATCAGGTCCGGTTCCACGAACGTCTTGAACATCTCGTCGATCAGTTTTCCGCCGGTCATGGCGGCGGCCGCCTCCCGCGTGGCGCCCGCCTGGACCAACCGATCCCGCATCGCGGACTCCGACGCCGTCAGAATATCGACCCCGGACCGCTCGGCCACCGACTCGGCGAACGGGAGCCGCGGCCACGGTGGCGTGAAGTCGATGGCCCGGCCCTCCACGTCGATCGTCGTGCTTCCCCGGCAATGCTCGACCAGGCCGGGAATCATCGCCTCCATCATGGCCATCATGTCGGTATAGTCGGCGTAGGCCTCATAGAACTCCAGCATGGTGAATTCCGGATTGTGAGTCCGGTCCATGCCCTCGTTGCGGAAGTCGTGGCCGATCTCGTACACCCGATCGAACCCGCCCACGATCAGCCGCTTCAAATAGAGTTCGTCGGCAATCCGCAGGTAGAGCGGCATGTCGAGCGCGTTGTGGTGGGTCACGAACGGCCGGGCCGCCGCGCCACCGTACAACGGTTGGAGAATCGGCGTCTCGACCTCGAGATAGCCTCGATCGTCCATGAACCGCCGGATAAATCGGATGGCCGCGGCCCGGGTCACGAACACCTGGCGGACCTCGGGATGCACCGCCAAGTCCGCATACCGCTGCCGGTACCGAAACTCCGGATCATGGACGCCACCGAACGTCACGACCTCACCGGTCTCCGACGTTTGGGCCTTGCCTCGAGGCAGCGGCTTGAGACTCTTGGTCAGGATTTCGACCGCCGAAGCCTTCACGGTGACCTCCCCGGTCCGGGTTCGGAACAACTGTCCCGAAACGCCCAGGAAGTCATCGAGGTCCACCAGCTTGGCGACCGCATACTGGTCACCGAGCTGATCCTGGCGAATGTACACCTGGACCTTGCCGGTGTGATCTTCAAGGTGGGCGAACATGGTCTTGCCCTGGGAACGAAGCGCCACCACCCGGCCGGCGACCCGAACCACCGGGCCCGCGTCGGCCATCTCGTCCTGGTAGGCCGCCACCGCCGCCGAGGCGGTATGGCTCCGGTCAAACCGATAGGCGTATGGCCGAACGCCCAGCGCTTCGAGTTGAGTCCGAGTGTCGCGCCGGGCCTGCTCGACGTAATTCCGATCGTCAGCGCTGGTCATCCGATCGACCTTCCAAACCGCTTGAGATAGGCCCGGATGAAGGCGTCCAAATCGCCATCCATGACCCGCTGAACGTCGGAGATCTTGAGCTCGGTCCGATGGTCATTCACCATGGTGTACGGCTGGAACACGTACGACCGGATCTGATTGCCCCATGAGTTGTCCGTCTTGGTCGCTTCCACTTTGGCACGGGCCGCCTCCTGTTCCTCCAGCTTGAGTTGGTAGAGGGCCGAGCGGAGCATCTTCATCGCGGTTTCTTTGTTCTTGTGCTGGCTCCGCTCCTGCTGGCACGACACCACCGTCTTGGTCGGCATGTGGGTCAGCCGCACCGCGGATGACGTCTTATTGACGTGCTGTCCGCCGGCCCCCGAGGCCCGGAACACATCCATCTTGATATCTTCGTCTCGGAGGTCGATCTCGATCGTATCGTCGATTTCCGGATACACGAAGACCGACGCGAACGACGTGTGCCGCCTGGCTTGGGAGTCGAACGGCGAAATCCGAACCAGCCGGTGGACGCCTTTTTCCGCCTTCAAGAACCCATACGCATATTCACCGATGATCTCGAGCGACGCGGACTTGATCCCGGCCTCTTCGCCCGGTTCGATGTCGAGCACGTTGACCCGATAGCCGTGCTGTTCCGCCCACCGTCGGTACATTCGCGTCAGCATCTCAGCCCAGTCTTGCGACTCAGTACCCCCAGCCCCGGGATGGACCGTCAGCAGCGCGTCCCGATGGTCGTCCGCTCCCTGGAGCATCGACTTGAGCTCGAACGACTCGGTGGCCCGCTCCAGCGCCGTGATCTCGCCTTCGAGTTCCTCGGCCAGGTCGGGGTCCGGCTCGATCGCCAGCAACTCAGCAAGACCCCGAGCGTCGGCGAGCCGGCGCGCGATATCGGCCGACGGGCCGATCCATCCCTTCAGGGACTTGACCTCTTGCACCACCACGCGAGCCCGCTCCTGGTTGGCCCAAAAGCCGGGCACCAGTTGGTCGGTCTCGAGAACAGCGAGGCGTTCCGTCTTGGCAGGCAAGTCAAAGAAAGTCTCGAAGTTCGGTCATCCGCCGGTCCAACGTCGTCAAGCGCTCGGCAGTATCGGCCATGGGAATACTCTCCGGTTTCGAAAAAGAAGCGAGCCGGCCTTCCGTGGGACCGAAGGGCCGGCTCAACCGAAATATAGGGGGAAAGGGCGGTGGTTTCTACGGGAAAACCGGACTGCCACCGGCCAGGATCTCATTCAATGCGTCGTGGAAAAACGGGGTCGATTCAGCCACGTCCTTGCCCACTTGGTCGACATACTCTTCCCAACTCTTCCGAATTTCTTCGTCGAAGAGCCGCTTGAGCGAGGCGTTTTGGAGGCCTTCGCGCCGCTTGGCGGGGTGGTAGACAACCATGTCCGAGATCAGGGCCCGGGCCAGCCGTCGGGCCTTGGCGGCCGGATCCTGGCTGAGGAAGGGATTCCCCCGGGGCTTCTTGGCCGCGGGAGCCGCCGGCAACTCGGCCGCCGAAGCCGGAACGGGAACCGCCGGCGAGGCGTAGCTCGGCCTGGCCGGAGCCGCCGGCGGGGCCGGACGAGGGCTTGGATTCGAGATCGGCGGCAATGCCGGCCAGCCCGACGGTTGGACGAGGTTCGGCGGCAATCGCAGCGGTTCGGTCGGCTCGGGCCGCCGCACCGGAGGCGCCACAGCAGGACCCTCCGGTCGCGGAGCGATCAGGGGGAGCGGCGCCAACAGCGGCGCCGGCGCCGACGATGCGACCTCGACCCGGGCCGGCGGTGCGACGGCCGGGGCAACCGGCGCCGACGCCGGAGAGGATCCGGTCGCCACCACTGGTACCGGATCGGCGGGTGAGGGCGGCGCGCTGCTGATCGGGATGGCGACCGGGTGGCGGACCCAGAACACCCCGCTGCAGACCGAGCAACGAGCCCGGACACCGGCCGTGGGAACTTTGGCCGGGTCGACTCGAAAAACAGTTTGGCAGGCGGTGCAGGTAACGTTCATTCCCCAGTCCCCTACTTCTCGTCGCTACGGGTCTGTCGGCGATCGACCACGAAAACAGAGCCAGGCAGGGTCTTGGCGTAGCTCTTCATTTCAGTGGCGAGTTCGCTCACTTCAGCCGGGTGAGCAAACGAACGGTGGCGGTTGGTGACAATGCCGACGGACAGCGTCATCAAGGGTACCCGGTGCAGTTGCCCTCGACGGTCCTTGCCGAAGTAGTACCCTGCCCGCCGGTCTTGCTCGTTGTACTGATATGGGACCAACGTGTCAAACACCGACAAGATCTCGGTGCACACTAAGCTAATCTCGGATGCCGGGATGATGAAGATGAAGTCGTCGCCGCCGATATGCCCGACGAAGCCCCGCGGGCCGAGGAGCCCCTTGGCCACATCGTGAAGAATCCGGGACAGCATGTAGATGACCCGGTCGCCGTCATAGTAACTGTACCGATCGTTGTATTCCTTGAAGTGATCCAGGTCGGCGTAGCACACCGCGAAGTCCAGGGTCGCATCGAGCCGGCGCCGGATTTCGCGGTCAATTTCGGGAGCGCCGGGCAGCCGGGTCGAGGGGTGGACCGAGACGTCTCGTTGGCTCCGAACCAGGAGGGCGTCCAGCCGGGCCCGCTGTTCCTCCGGCGGGAACACTTCGGTGAGGATCTCCTCCGCCCCGGCCGCGAACCACTGTCGCATCCGGTCCGGGTGGTGCTGGGTGGCCAAAACCAGGGTCGGGACAATTGCGGTAAAGGAATCGCTCTTCAGACGCCGGACCAACTCCGGGCCCATGCCGTCGGCGGCATCGCCGTCCACCACCAGGAAGCAGGGGTGCCCCCGGAGGATGATCGACTCGACGTCGTCCGGCTGGTCCAGGATCTCGATGGGGAAATCCTTCTCCGTGGCCCATTTCTGGACCAACTCGGGCACCGGCTTTCCCGCCAGGCCAAACATCAAGATGGTCGGGCGATTCCTCACCCGGGTCGCTTTCGTAAGGGGTTATGGCTTAGCAACTTAGGACCACCCGTCACACAAGTCAAATGAAGAAAGCGGCGGCCGCCATCATGGCATAAACCGCTAGCAATTGGGCCCCTTCGAACCAATGGGTCTCGCCGTCCAAGGTGATAATTGCAATCACGATGGTCGACACCGCGAGCGCCGCGACATCGAACACCGGGAAGACCAAATTCATGTCGGTGCCCAGGAATAACCCGACAAACACCAGGACCGGTGCCACCAAAAGTGCAACTTGTGTGCTTGATCCAAGGGCGATCTGGAGGGCCAGATCGGTCTGACCCTTCCGGGCCACCACGATGGCCGTGGCATGCTCCGCGGCGTTCCCGATGATCGGGATGATGACCAGCCCGACGAAGGTCTGGGTCAGACCGAAGGTGGCCGTCACCGACTGCACCGAGTGGACCAGCAGCTCGGATTCGATCACGATCCCGGCCGTGGCCAGCGCCAGAATCCCAATCGCCGGCCCAACCCGCCACTTGGGCTCGATGGCCGGATGATCGCCGCCACCGAACAGGGCTCGATGGGTCTTGAGCGAGAACAGGAGCGACAAGAGGTACGTGGCGATCAGGATGACCGACACCGCCTCGGACAAATACAATTCAGCGGTGGCGTTCGGCGGCCCATGCGTGGCATGAAACAGCGCCGGAAAGACCAAGCCAATCACCGCGAGGGCGAGCATCGCGGCGCTCATCCCGGCATTGGCCCGGTTGAACTTCACGATCGGCGTTTTGGTGCCGGCGGCAATGAACGAGAGCCCGAGAATCAGCAACAGGTTCCCGAGAATGCTGCCGGTAATCGAGGCCTTGACCAGCTCGATCAGACCGGCCTTGAGGGCTACGATCGCGATAATCAATTCGGCGGCGTTGCCGAACGTGGCGTTGAGCAACCCGCCAATCGTCGGGCCGGTCCGTTCCGCCAACGATTCAGTGGCCTCACCCATCAAGCCCGCCAGCGGCAAGACCGCGACGCACGCCGTCACGAAGACGAGGATGGGGGCCGCGTTCATCATGCTGAGACCGACACTCGCGGGCACCGCGAGCAGCAACAGGAGCGACCATCGGAACCGCCTGGGCGGATCCGGCCTGGCAATCCGGAGCGGCCGAGGATCCCGTTCCTCAGGCTCCGGAGCCCCCCGGGGCGGCCTCGGCTGAGAGGGGGCCGGTCCGCCCCGCGGCGGCCTGGGTTCCCGGGCAGGCCGGGCCGGCTTGGCCTCGGCCGGCTTTGGCTTGGGCTCGGGCCGGTCCGGCGCCTTCCGTTCGGGCCTCGGGGCCGACGGTGCGGGCGTCGGCGTTCCGAGCGCCGCCCGAAGCGCCAGCAATGCCGTCCCATCGCCCTTGAGCAGCTGCGCCATTCGGCCCTTGGGTTGGGCAATCAAGACCTGGAGCAGGTCTCGCTCTTCCACTGCGGCCCGACCGTCGGCCGCCGCCGAGGCCTTGGCCGTTTCGAGGGCCCGCTCGGCAAACCGGCTGACCGACGGTCGCGCCGCCGATTCCGACTCGGAGGCCTGTCGGAGGCCATCCATCAAACCGGCCCGGACCACCCCAAGATCGAGGCCGGTCTTCGCAATGAGCGTCGCGGCAAACCCCTCGGAGTCCTGCAACAGCCCCGCCAGGAGGTGCTCGGTGCCAACGAAGTTGTGGCGATGACTGGCGGCTAGGTCCGTGGCGGTGGCCACGGTTCGTTCGAGCAGGGAGCCTTCGGTCACAGCGGGCGGGCCTCGTCGATCAGCATCACGGGAATATCGTCCTCGATTGGGTAGGCCAGCCGGCAGACGCGACAAATCAGCACCTGCTCGTCCGGCCGGTGCTCCAGGTCCCCTTTGCACTTCGGACACACCAAGATTTCCAGCAGTTCCGGCGCGAGGCTCATCAAGCGGTCTCCATCATGAATGTTCTGGAAATCCCAAACGGGCGAGCACCTCGCTCGACTGACGCCAATGCGGCACCACCTTGACCCAGGTCTCGAGAAACACCCGCCCGCCCAGCAGTTGTTCGAGCCGGAGCCTCGCATGCTGGCCAATGGCTTTGATCGTGCGGCCCCCAGCCCCGATCAAGATCCGTTTTTGGGACTCGCGTTCGACGAACAGCGTCGTCCGAATGTATATGGGGTCGGCGGCTTCACGGAACTCCTCCACCACCGAAGCGAACGAGTAGGGGACCTCGTCTTCGAGGTGCTGGAAGGCGGCTTCACGGAGGTACTCCGTGACGAAGAACCGGACCGGCTGGGTCCCGAGATCGTCCCCTGGATACTGCCACGGCCGCTCCGGGAGATGCCGCGCGAGGATCGCGGTGAGGGCGTCGAGTCCCTGCACCGGTTCGGTCGAGACATACAACTGCCCTGCCACCCTCTTGGCCGGCGGAACGACATCGGCCTTGGTGTACGCCACCACGACTGGATGGGTTGGCCGGACCCCACTCGGCAGCAAGGTCACCAAATCAGGCGCGGGGAATTCGGATGCGGGATGGAGGTGCAGGATCACGTCAGCCCGCCCGATCGCGGCCACGGCCAGCGCCACCATTCGGCGCTGCAGCAAGTACGACGGGTCCAAGAGGCCCGGCAGATCCTCGAAGATGAACTGATTCTCGCCTTCGGAGCGCAAGCCGATCACCGGTTCGCGGGTGGCTTGGGCCTTCGGGCTCACCATGGCCAGCCGGTCGCCCACCAGGGCGTTCAGAAGCGACGACTTGCCGACGTTGGGCCGGCCGGCGATCGCAATTCGACCGCATCTCGTCATTGTTTGGGGCCTTGGGCCATTCCGAATGCCTATCCTTGTCGACAGCCAAGGATAACCCGGTCGCCCCTCACTTGATCACCAGGATCCGCTGGTTCACCGGGTAGAGCCACTCCACCCCCCGGTCGGTCACGACCGCATCGTCTTCGAGTGGAATCCGGAGCTTCTTCCCCCCCCACTCGGGGATCGACGTGTAGGCGAAGAACTCGATCGAGAACAGATTGGTGGCCCGGATCGGAAAGGTCAGCCGAACCGGGTTGAACCAGGCAATCGACGGACCCGAGCCATGGCCGAGGTCCCCAACCGAGTGGCAGCCGATGATCACATCGGTCACCGCTTGGTCGTCAGTTGGCTGGTTGAATCCCTTCATCAGTCCGAATCCCGGCATGATTCCGACCAATCCATTCAACCGGTCGAGCATCTCCTTGGCCGTTCCGCCCGGCTTGATCGTCCGATGAATCATCTGGCGAACCTTGACGGCCTGATCGAAGGCGCGCTGATAGCTCGCCGGCACCGCGACCTCGCCGTCGCGGAGGACATACGCCATCCGCTTGACGTCCGTCCAGAAGTTGAGATATCCGACGCCCCAATCGATGACCAAAATGTCGCCGCGCTGGATGATCCGGTCGGTCGACGTGGCTTCGATCCCATTCGGGCCCGTGATGTACACCGACGGCATGTCGAATGAGGAGCCAAGCCCGCGAGTCAGCAACTGATCCCACATCCACCAGGCCACATCCGCCAACGTCGTCCGGCCCGGGGTGATCACCTCGTTCGACAAGGCCCGTTCCGCGATCGTCCGCGATAACTCGCCGGCCTCGCCGAAGGCTACGATCTCCGAGGCAACGTGCCGCGAGCGATAGTCGGAGACCAGTTTCTCAGCCGAGACCAACCGCGGGGCCAATCCGTCGCCGAGGGTCCTCCGGAGATGGAGGTTCAGCGTGTGGGTCAGGCCGTCCGCCGCGCCGATTTCATCGGACGTGTTGATCCCGATTCGCTTCGGATTGCGCGCCGCGACGAAGGAACGCAACCCGTCCGCGCTGCCGGTGACGATGTCGTACACCCGGCACTGCTCCAGCATGCCGCCGGTGATCCCGAGCGCCGCCCGCTCGATCCGGTCGCCGCCCCGATCCGTGAAGATGTAATACCCGATACTGCCCGTGTATCCGCGGCCAAGGTGCTCGTACATCGGGTCGTTGTGCCCCTCTTTCTGCGCCACGATCCACATGTCGAGCTGGTTCTCCCGCATCACTTCGGGCAGGATCCGGTCGAACTTCTCTTCCCGGATCTGACAAAGCCGTTCCCACCGGCGGCGGGCTTCCTGCGCCTGGCCCGCTTGGAACGGAAGGAGGGAGAGCGCGGCGAGAGCGGACAATACGACCACCAGCGGTGTCGGGCGATTGCGCATGGGCCAAAGGGGTGAGAGATGGTGAAAAATGTACTGTCCTCGCTAACATGAAGTCTATGATTCGGGCTGTGGCCGTCACGGGGTTCGTCGGGGCATGCTTGGCGGGGCCCGGGGTCGCACCAGGGCTGGCCCAGGCCAGGGTGACCGTGGCAGCTCAAGTGATCGGCATCGTCCACCGCGTGGATCCGACGGCCGAAGCCCGGGTTGGATCCGCCATCCAGCTGGTGCAACCGATGATCGCTGCCACCCTTCGCCTGGGACGGGGATTCGCGGCCCGCGGCACGGTGAATCTGGAAGGACTCACCATCCCGAACGGCGAACTTACGCCGGGCGCGTGGGGCGAGGGGTTCGTCGACCGCCGTCACCCCCACACCTACTGGCACGAGATCATCCTCGAGGGGGCAACCCGCGTCTCATGCGGCCGTCGCCTGGCCTGCCGGATCGGCGGTTTCGCCGGCAAGGGATTCGTGCCCTTTGGCTCCGCCGACCCGATGACCCGCCCATTCGCCCGCTATCCCACCAACCATCATCTGGCTCAAATCCTCGAGCGGGCGGTCGCCGGCGTTCAGGTGGGGGTCGGACCGGCGGTGGTCGAGGGGTCGGTCTTCAACGGAGACGAACCGGAGCGGCCCGGCCAATGGCCCAGGCTCCGGGGCCGATTCGGCGACTCGTGGTCGCTTCGCGCGACCTTCCGCCATCGGGATCTCGCCGAGGTGGCGGCCTCGCTCGCGAGCGTCAAGTCGCCCGAGCATCGGCCGGGGGCCGGATCCGATCAGACGAAACATCACGTCGGTGTGACCATCCGGCCGGCGGGACCCGCCGTGAGCGTCTTTGCGGAATGGGCCCGGACGTCGGAGCTCGACGGCTTTTTCGTCTTCGACACCTGGCTCACCGAACTGGCGTGGCGGATCCCGGCGATCCAAATCCAGTATCGGTTCGAGGCCACCGACCGGCCGGAGGAAGAACGGCTTTCGCCCTTCCGATCCGCCCGCCCCCATCTCGAGAACAGCATTCTCGGCGTCTCGCGCTGGACCTCCCATACCCTCGGCGTCACCGTACCGGCGGGCCGTTTCCTCTCGAAGGGCTGCCTCGTTTCCTTCGGCGAGGCCACGGCCGGCCGGGTGACGTCAACGGCCGGCAACGTATTCGATGTCGCCGCCACCTACGGCAAGTCGACCTTCACATCCCTGAGTCTTGGGATCAAGCTGTCCTGGGCCGACCATCGAACCATGGGCCGGTATGGTTTGAGCGCTCCCGCCGATCACTCCCATCGGTGCCGTTAGGGCTCCGGACCCAAGAGCAGGCGGCGGTAGTTCGCGATCGGGACCGGGCCGAGCGACATCATCTGATCGACGATCCGGCCCGGCACGAACGCGCGCCCCTGACGCTTCTTGGCTTCCAGGTAGATCGCTTGAATCTGGCGATTCCCGAGGTAGTACGTCGTGATCTGCGGTGCGGTCGTCAGGGTCCGGATCCACATGTTGCGCGCCAACTGGCGTCCCTGAAGTGCCCGGCCTTCGACCAGATCGACTAAGCCGGCTCGGTCGAGTCCCTTGGTATGGACCCGGATGTCGACGATGGTCCGGACGGTGTTCTCGAGCCGTTTCTTGTAGTGGGCCAGCCACTCGAGTGGCCCGCCCCACCCGGCCTCGAGCATCAGCCGCTCGGCGAAGGTGCCCCACCCTTCGGTGTAGACACCGTCGGCAAAGATCGCCCGGACCGGCCTGCCGCCGCCGGCGGCCGTCCGGCCTTGGAGGTAGTGACCGGGAATCAACTCGTGCGCCGCAATCATCCGGGTAAACGGCCGGTTGAAATCGGCGAAGAAGGAGGCCCGTTCCGCCCGATCGGCGGACTCGCCGGGCACCGGCACGAACAGAAACGTGACGGCGTTAGGCTCGTACGGCCCGGCACCGTACACGCCGCCCACCGAATGGCCAGCCAGGTACGCCGGCGCCGTGCCCACGATCAAGGTTCGATTCGGGGGCAAGGTGGCCAGGTCCTTGGTCCGAACGAAGGTTTC
>JANPEL010000304.1:0-12314 GCA_031431925.1 Gemmatimonadota bacterium
GGATCTTGACGTGGGCGTGGGTCGGCGCGCGGCCCGGCACGGTGAACACCGGCGTCACGACCGGCACGATGGCCTGGCTTCGAATCGCGTTGTGGACGCCCTCGAAAAAGGGCTCCGATGTGATGTTCACCAGGAGCCGGCGGCCGATGTCGATCGTATTCAAGGAGAACTGCGGCAGCGCCCCGATGGCGTGGGGGTCGTCGCTGGCCACCCCGAACCCACCGGGCGGCAGCTGCACCACGAACTCGTAGTCGACCTCTTTGAGGGTTTTGAAGAGGAAGTCACCGCCGGACTTTTTCGCGTTGCTGGCAAAGAAGAAAAACTGGATGGCAGACACCGCCTGCCGGTTCTCGTCGAACTGGAACCCTTCGAAGCGGGCGGTGGCGATCGCCTTGAGCGGGCGGAGCTGGTTCAGGTGGAGTCCGACGGCCTTGTCATCGCTCGTCGTGAAGCGGCCGTCGTAGACACTCCGGCCCCCGGCCCAGAAATATTGGCCCGCCATCGGCCAGCCCCAGTCGCGCTTGAGCGGGCCGGTATTGAAGAAGGCCCCGTGGGCCGATTGCGACTGCTGGGTCGTATCCGGCAGAGGCGGGGTATCGATGGCGCCGAGATCCCATTCGCACTGGATCGTAAAGTCGATGTTGGCGGCCGGCGGCATCCAATGGCGCTCATACCGCCGGGAGTCCAACTTCAGCTTAGCCATTTCCCGATCGTCGCCGGCGGTGCGCCGCCGGTTCCCTTCCCCGATCAGATCGGCCGACGGACCCACCGGCACGACCACGAAGGACCAGTCGTACCAGAGATGCCACTGACTGTATGGGACGCCGTCGACCCGCTGATGGCTTCGAACCAACACGCCTTGAACTTCTTGCTCTTCAAATCCCTTCGCGACGGCGGAGTTTCGAAGCACTGGAACCCACGCCGGCACATTCCGAAACAGGCTCTCGACCAGCATCGCATCGATCTCGCCGCCCAGAAACTTGAGCAGGGCCTTGATCGGATCGGCGTCATCGACCAACTCGGCGATCTTCGGCCCGATCAGCGGGATCGTCTTGGCAAAGGCCGAGAGACCCGCCTGGAGCCCGCGGAACGCGGCGTAAAACGGAATCACCTTGGCCAGGGTATCGGAGATATCCTTTCCGATTTGCTGGCCGATCTTCTTGTCGTAGTCCTTGGTTGAACGGGCGCCGCAATCGTACCCGCGACCGTCGATCCTGACGCCGAACGACGGCTCCTTGACTTCGGGCTCGTCGGTGCCGAACCGATGGGTTCCCGGAATATTGATCCGGCGGAATGGCTGCTCGACGCTGGTTTCGAAGAACTTGAGCGGCGGGCCGGTCATGTCGGAGGCCGTTCGACATCGATCTGTTCGCCGTAGCGAAGCTGCAACTGATCGACCGTGGCATCGTCGAGATTGCCGCTGCTGTTGTCCGGGGTCCGAAAGCCGAGCTGAAACTCCCGGATGGCAGACCGGAGCAGCACCACGTCGACTTCGAGTTTGGCGTCGCCGAAATTGAGGTTCCGGAGCCGCTGGGCCACCCCTCGCTGGCGCTCGGCTTCAGCCAACGGCACCTGATCGACGGCGTCGAAGTCGGCGCCCGGATCGGGATCCGGGTCGGGCGTCCCGGGCGGCTTGGGTGGGGGCGGCCCCTTGATCCGGGCCAGTGCACCGCCATTGAGCACCAACTTGAAGAACAGCTCCTCGCCGGGAAAGGCCTGGCTGTCGCTGGTTGGGGCCGGCGCGGTCACGGCTCCGTCGGTGTCGCCGGCCGTCGTCGTGGTGGTCGTCTCGGTGATGGTCCGAAATTGGGGGCCCCGTTGCGGCTTGACGACGATTCCGGTGAATTGGGCCGGAAACCCCTTGATGACGGCCGGACCGACATCCACCCGAAGCGTGATGGTGACCTGATCGTCGAACAACGGCAGGCCGAGAATGCCGCTCGCGGTGGTTACCCCGCGAATGATCGGCGCCCCCGCATCGGTGCCGATGGTCGCGGCGTAGCGGGCCCCGGCCAGGGGCGCGTCCGGCCCGCCGGCCCAGAGCCGGAGCACCCACATCTTGAGGTCCCGCTCGCAGGGCGAGTGGAGCGCCATCCCGTGGTAGAACCGGCACGCAAACGTGGTCTCTTCCCGGGCCAGTTTGAGGGAGCGTTTGAGATCCGGCGGCTCGAGCACCGCCTTGCCTAACGGGGTTTCCTTGCCGAACCGGCGCCGATGTTCGGTAAACCGGGTGTTCTTCCGTTCCTCGCCGTCGACCCAGAAACGTTCCTCGCACTGGCTGATGCCTTTGGACGCCGGCGGGCAGGGCCAGGTCGAGGGCTTCTTGGTGCCCTTTTCAAACAGGTAGATCACGACCCGGCGATTGGGCTCGTTGGCCCGGTGCCGGCGTTTCTCACCAGGCTTCCCGCCCTTTTCGTACCCTTCGGCCTCGCGCTTAGCCAGGACCATCTGCGGGTTGAACAGACTGCATCCCTGGACGTCGCCGGGATTCCCCATCGTCGCGGTCGCCCCGGCCAGGAAATCGTCACCCTTGAGTTTCCATTTTCCCTTGGCCGGATCTTCGGGGTCCACCGGAGTCAGGGCGTCCATATAGGCCTGAAACAGCTTGGCCCGGACCGGGGCGGTATCTTGGGCCGGCAAGCCCTGGGATCCGATTGAATCGAGGAACCCCCGGAGGGCCTTCTTGCTCTCGGCATCGAAAGCGCCCGTCAGGTTGCCGGGCGGAAACTTCAAGGTGTCGAGCATCACTTGCAGGCTGGCCTTGCCCCACAAGTCGCCGGGGGCGCCATCCTGCTGGCTGAAGAGGTGTTCCCAGACCGCCGTCCGGCGGAGCAGCAAGCCCATCACCGACTGCGCCCGGCGCTCGCTCAACCATTTGTTGTAGGTGGGTTTGCCATCGGGATCGGCGTGACCGAACACCGAGAGCGGGCACCCCGGATACAGCTTGATCAGTTTCATCAACCGATCGAAACCGTCGGCGCTGGTCGGCGCGAGGAACGACGAATCGAACGCAAAAGCAAAGTCTTTGAGGTTGGCGCACGCCACCGTGACCATCTGGCGGCGGAGCCGGTTGTGCGCGTCATCCCGATCCGAGGTGGTGGGCGCCACCAGCACCGGCAACGTGAACCGGCCCGCGTGGCGGGCAAAGATCCCAGTGGCGGTTTCCTCGATCAGATCCGGAACGAAGATGTCGCTCATGCCGTCACTTCTTCCCCGGGAAGCATGTCACCGTGGCGCTTGCCGAGGGCGTTCCACGTTGGGAGCATTTTCTTACGGTCGCCGAGATTGAAGCCCCGCTGCGACTTGGGGATCTTCTCGTCGCACTGGAACTCCTCCGTGGCCCATTCCAACTGGTCTTCGTCGGCATCGCTCGCGCCGGCAAAGTATCCCAAGTTGGTGAGCCGGGCCCGCATCCCGCGCGGGGTATCGACCGGTTCGAGTTGCCCGACCAGGAATCGGAAGGTGGCCGCGGTCGACGGGTCGCCGGCCAGCGGCGTGATGGCGAACTCCCCGTCCACCGGTTCCCCGGTAATCGAACGATTGAGTTCGCCCTCGCCACCCGTCGATGTGCCGGGGAAACTCTGGACCACCGGCGTACCCTTCCCGGTCCGGCCTCCGATGGTCAGCTTGCCCGAGCGGGTGGCAAACGGTTTTCGGCTTTGGTCGTCGAATCGAAACCGGAGGAGAATCGGCCCACCGGCCACGGTAATCAGATGGGTTTGGTCCGTGGCCTTCGCAAAGGCCGGCGCCTCGAGGATTGGAATCCGGACGATATCGCCCGGGACGAGACTCTGGGGGTTCGTCCGTTTCTTCTTGAGCTCGGCGTTGGCGGGATCGTTCCAGATTGAGCGATAGTCGCGGAAGCCAAACCGGAGGGCCAGCAACGCCAGATACTCGCCTGAGATGACGACGTGGTCTTTAGTCATCAGCCGCGCTCAGTGCCAACCGGCCCCGTCGAGATCCGGAAAACTGACCTGGCAGGTGCCGGGATCGATGCCGTCCACCCGGGCAAAACCCTTCTCATCGAGAAACCCTTCGATGGGCTCGCCACCCGGCGGCACGACCCGATACCGCTCGTACGCCGCCGGTTTCCCCTGCTGATCGACCAATTCGATCTCGACCCAGCTCTTCTTCTTGGCCGGGTCGCCGCGGGTGAACAGGGGCGAGCCCTCGTGGGCCGCGATCGCGCCCTTCGACGCACAGCCGGTCCGGGTAAAGGCCGACCCCGCCGCCTTGGCGGCGCCCATCGTGGCCGCTTGCGGGCTCCCGGCTCCCCCCCCGGAATCGCCAATCATGACGGTCGGACAACCCGCCGTGATCATCCCGCCGTGGGCGGTCATGTCCCCCATGCGGGCCGCTGGCTTCCCGCCGATCAGGACAGTGAACGAACCGGCCGAAATCACATCGGGCGGACCGACGCAGATGCACATGTCGCCGACCACCGCCGCCGGAATTCCGCCGATCAGCGTCTGGGGATTGCCGGGTCCAACGATCGGCCCACCCACGTGCGGAATTGGAACCACCGCAGGGGTTTGCATCGGACACATATGCATGTCCATCAGGCGGGCAGCGGGTTTCGACATCGCCGAATCTTCGCCCCCCGCCGCCAGGGAGTCTAGGGGCCGTTGCCCCGCCCGGTTGGGGGTCGTACCATTCGGCATGGCCCAACTCGGGGAGCGCGCCACATCGATTCTCACGGTCCAACGATGGGCGGCGGCCGGCCATCTCTGGGCCATTCTCGACGCCACCGACCAACCCCTGGTGCTCGAATTGGTCCACGCCATTGGTCCCGATCGGGCGGTGTCGCTCTACCGGGGACGGGCCGAAGAGGACCTCGTCGCGATCGCGCCGTTCCTGGTCCAGCTCGATCCGGCGACGTTTCAACTCATCACCGAACGGCTCTGGGCCGAGCCCTGGGGCGTGCTGGCCGTCGCGACCGCCACGATCGAGGAGCTGCGGTTCCACTTTCGGCGGTTCCTGATCGTTGAATCACCGGGCGGCGAGGATTGGTACTTCCGGTTCTACGATCCGCGGGTTCTCCCCACATTTCTCGCGACCACGAACGACGCCGAACGAACCGAGTTCTTTGGCCCAGTCAGCGCCTTTGGCGTAACCGACCCCGAATCCTATGGGGTCCGGGTCCTGACACCTCATCCAGAGCCGGCGTACGCTCCCCGGCCCCAGACCGTGGTGTTTCGCCGCCCCGGAACCGGGACCTCGGCGGCATGAAACTCCGTCAAGAACAAGTCGGGGCGCTCGGCGGGTGTACCGAGTGCCAGGCCGGCGCCGCACCGAAGCCCGATCCGGCTGAACCCATCATCGGGAGCGGCCCGCCGGGTCCCTCTGTCAAACGCGTCGATGAGACCAAAGCGGCGTTCATTGGCGTGACCCTGGTCGACGCTCGCGGCAAACCGATCCCCGGCGCGGAGTACGACATCACCCTGCCGGACGGGTCCCACGTTAAAGACCATCTCGATCAGGCCGGCAAGGTCCGGATCGAAGGCATCGACCCCGGAACCTGCACCGTCACCTTCCCGGCCATCGACCGCCGGGACTTTGCGTGAGCGGTCGCACCACCTTTTTCGAAGAGCAGGCCCGCCACCGCCGCCGGACCCTCCGGTTCGCCCTGCTCGCCGCCCTCGCGGTGGCGCTCGCCGGGATCCCGCTCAGTTTGATGGTGACGCCGGTGCTCTATCTGGCCGTGCTGACCGGCGCCCATCTCATCAATCTGGTCACCCCAGTGCCGGCTCCGTTCTGGGAAGCCGTCACCGCCGCGGGGCGGCTGTTGCCCCGGGTCTTCGAACCGATCGACCGGGGCCTCAACCAGGGCGATTGGTCGACGCTCGACTGGTTCGCGTTAGGCAGGTTTGGGTTGGGGCTGGTGCTCCCCGGCATGGCGCTGATGTTCCTGCTCTGGATCTGGGTTCGGGCGTTGTTTCGGCGGGCCGGCACCGGCGGAATTCTCCTCTCGATCGGCGCCCGGGACCCCAATCCGAAAGACCTCGAAGAGCAGCAGTTGGTCAACGTGTTGCAGGAAATGGCCATTGCGGCCGGATTGACGCCACCCGCCCTCAAGATCCTCGATCAGCCGGAGCCGAACCTCGCGACGGTGGGCCGCGACCCCCAACACGCGACCATCGTGGTGACCCGGGGCCTCCTCGACACCCTGAATCGAGACGAAACCCAAGGCGCCCTGGGCCACGCGATCGGCTCGATCTGCAACGGCGACCTCAAGATCGCGATGCTGTTGATGTCGGTGAACCAGACCTACGGCTTGCTCGGAACCATCCTGACCGCCGGCTCGGCCAAACAATCCCGTCGGACGCTCTGGCGCAGTGTGAAAGGATTGTTCTCCCGCGACGAGCCCGCGATTGCCCAGGTGGCCGAACTGCTGTCCCGCGAAGCGCCCATCGAAGATGCCTCGAACCGAAGTGAGTTCCTCACCGTACTCCGAATTCCCTTCACGCTGGCGGCGGCCAGCACCCAGTTTCTGATCGCGATCGGCCAGATGGCGTTCTTCGGTCCGCTGCTCGGCGCGATGTGGCGAGCCCGCCGGTACCTGGCCGACGCCACGGCCGTCAAACTGACCCGGAATCCCGACGGCCTGGCCCACGCCCTTCAACGCCTTGATCGAGCCAAGCCGCGGTTTCCCCGCGGCGACAGCGCCGGGATCCTGTTCCTCCACTGGCCGGCCACCTCAGGGACCGGCTCCATCGAGCCCGCCGGCGGTTGGCATCCCGGCCTGCCCCAGCGAGTGCACCGGCTCGAGGCCCAGGGCGCCAACCGGCTGCGGTTCGAGATCGCCGCTGGCGGCGCCTCGACCCGTCCAGGCTTGCTGGGCCGGATCCTTGGGCCAATCCTGCTGGTGTTTGTGTATGCGCTGCTGGCGGTGGGTGTCGTGGCCATGCTCGCGGGGGCGGTGTTGACCATGACGGTGACGCTGCTCTTCGTCGGCGCGGCCCTCTTCTTCATCCAGGGCTTCTTCACCGTGCTACCCGACGTGATCCACTGGCTTCGATTCGATGCCGTGCCCTTGGCCAAAGCCATTGGTCGGGCCCTGGGCCAACTGATCGGCGAGCTTCGGCGCTAGCCGATCAGTTCTTCGATAACTTGCGGACTTCGTCGGCGGCTTCCTTATGTCCCTGGGCAGCGGCTTTTTCGAACCACTCCAGGGCCAGGGCCGCGGACTTCTCAACCCCCTTACCGTCCTTGTACAGCCGGCCGAGGTAGTACTGACCGTCGCGGTCGCCCTTGTCGGCCGCTTGGCGATAGAACTTGGCCGCCTCGGCTTCGCTCTTGCCGACCCCATCCCCGCGTTCGTAGAGCCGACCCAGCCGCCGCGCCGCCTGCACGCTGCCGCTTTCGGCGGCTCGCCGGTAGTAGGTGGCGGCTTCGGCGTCGTTCTGGCTCACCCCCCGACCCTCGTCGAGCGCCACCCCGTACTCGAGGGCACTCAAATTGAGCCCGGCATCCGCCGCTCGCTTGAAGAACTGAGCCGACTGTTTTTCGTCCCGCTTAATGCCGGCCCCATCCCGATACATGTAGCCGAGCCGCTCATTGGCGCGGTGATCGCCGGCCAGAGCCGCCCGGGTATACCAGGTCACCGCGAGCGCCTTGTCTTGGCCCATCCCCCGGCCCTCGTCGTACATCATGGCCAGGGTCCGCTGGGCCGCGACATCGCCTCCTTCCGCCTCTTTCTGACAGAGGCCCGCCGCCGCCGACCAATCGGTCCGGGCAGCCGCTTTGGCGCAATTCAAGGCGGTGTTTGTGGGCGCGGGCGGGGGCGGGCCCGGGACCGCTGCCGGTGGCGAAGCCGGCGTTTGTTCCAGCTTGGTAAGCGTCGGACGCCACGCCACGGTTTGACCGACCTTGACGGCAATGCGACCCTTGAACGGTTCAAATCCGGGCGCATTCAAGACTACCGACCGGACCCCGACCGGAACCCGCATCGAGGTCCCGCGCATCAGCCGGCCGTCGATCGTCAAACGGCTCCCCGGCGGCAACGGAATTCCCATGGCCACCAGCCCGGAATCGGCCCCGACGGTTTCCAGGGGCGGAGGCGCGGGCGGGGGGGCCGGCTCGGACACCGGTGCTTCCGGCGCCGGTGCCGGCGTGGAAGGCGGCACCACGACCACCGGCTCGGTGGCTACCGGTGTTGCCTCGTCGCCGCCTTGAAATGCGAAGTACGCCACCACGACCAGCACCAGGGCCCCAATCACCCCGCCAATCAACCGGGTCGGCACTCGGCGGGCCGGCCGGGCCCCGCTTGGGGCCGGCACCGCCTGGGACGGTCGGCTAGGGGGAGCGGCGGCAGCCGGCGGCTTGGCTTCGAACTGGAAGCTCGCCGGGGCGACCTGGGTGGCGCCCAGTTCGGCGGCCAGGGGCCGGAACACGTTGGTTTCCCCGATCGAGTAGGCCACCTGCCCGGGATCGCCACTCGCCTCCTGGCGGAGCCGGAGCGCCACCAGCTTGTCCCGGGTGAGATCGCGGGCAAAGTAGACCGCGCCGCCGTCGGACCGGTCCATCTTGCCGACGATCTCGTACTCGCCGGCCGTTGCGGCCTTGACGGCTTCGAGCATCTGGGCGGCGTCATCGGCCCCTGGAGAAACCCCGACTCCGGTGAGATCGGCCCCACACTTGATGCAAAACCGGTCAAGGTCGGGGAGCACCGCCTTGCACTCCGGACACTTGCTCTCGAGCCCCGGGACGGTCCCGTCCAGGGTTTTGACCACTTCCAGGCTGAACTCCTCGCCCCCAAGCCGCGAAAGCTTCATCGCCACCAAATGCTCGGTAGTTATCTCCCGGGCCAAGTAGACGACATTCCCGCTCTTACTCCGGCCCATCTCACCGAGGATGGTGTACTCGCCCTCGGCCGCCGCCCGAACCTGGGCCAGCAGTTGTTCATAGGGGTCGCCACCACCCGGAGATACCTCGAACGAGTTAGAGCCTTCAGCCACGAATCCCACTCCGATGCCTAGGGGTACCACCAGAACGTAGCGGAAACCGCCCCCCCGGGCCAGATTCCCCCCATGCTCTGCCTGACCCTAACCACCCTGGCCCTGACGTGCCTCGAGTGCCCCCAGCCGGGTGCCGAGTGCCGAGCGCCGAGCGCCGAGATCAGGATCGGCATCGTCAAAGGCACCTTGGGCTCCTTCGCCAGCACCATCCTCACCAGCCACCAGACGGCCTTCGAGTTGATCACCCCCAAGGTGCCGGGCGACAGTCTGGCCAACTACGGGCTGATCGTCATCGACAACCTGTTCCGCCTCCAGGACATCAACGGGGCGGCCTTCAAGACCTACGTCGAAAACGGCGGCGTCCTGCTGGTCCTCAATCCAAAAGCCGACGGTTTCTCCCGAACCTGGGCGCCGTACGACATCTTCATCGGTGAGTATACGATCGAGGCCCGAATCAACAACCGGAAGCATCCACTCTTCAGCGGGTTCCCCGACGACAAGGTGACCGACCTCGCGGATTCCAACGGGCCGTTTGTCGGCAACTGCTCGTTTGCCGAGCCGGGCAAGGAATGGACGATCCTGGCCCGGCACAGCAAGAAGAAGAAGAACGCCGTGATTCTGGAGGCGGGGTTCGGCCGGGGTCACCTGATCCTGGCGTGCACCCGCTTCGACAACTACAACGCGAAGCCCACCGCCACCCGTCTTGGCGACAATCTCTTCAACTACGCGGTCGGCCTTGCCAAAGCCCGAAACCGGTAGGTGTCGTTCGATCCGCGGGCCGCTCTTGACGAAGCCGGAGCACTCCGGCCACCTTTCGACCAGTCCCACGGCCTAACACCTCGTCCCTAACACCGAGCGGCATGTCCAACGACAAGCATCTCCGCTGTTCCTTCTGCGGGAAGTCGAAGGATTCGGTCCGGAAGTTCATCTCCGGGCCTTCGGTGTATATCTGCAACGAATGCATCACCCTCTGCAATGAGATCCTGGCCGAGGACGAGGATCGGGATGTCGTCGACAACATCACCCACGTCCCGACGCCGAGCGAGATCAAAGACGTCCTCGACCAGTATGTGATCGGCCAGGACCGCGCCAAACGGACCCTGGCCGTTGCCGTGTACAACCACTACAAGCGGATCAATGCCTCCGCCGGCCGGGACAACCAGGTCGAACTCGACAAGTCGAACATCCTCCTGCTCGGGCCCACCGGGGTTGGCAAGACCCTGCTGGCCCAGACCCTGGCCCGGATTCTCGATGTTCCGTTCACCATCGCGGACGCCACGACCCTGACCGAGGCTGGTTACGTCGGCGAGGATGTCGAGAACATCCTGGTTCGCCTCCTTCAGGCGGGCGAGTTCAACGTGGCGGAGTGTGAACGGGGCATCGTCTATATCGACGAGATCGACAAGATCGCCCGGAAGTCGGAAAACCCGAGCATCACCCGCGATGTATCCGGCGAAGGGGTCCAACAGGCGCTGCTCAAGATCTTGGAAGGCACCGTGGCCTCGGTTCCGCCTCAAGGCGGCCGGAAGCATCCGCAGCAGGAATACATCCAGATCAACACCAAGGACATCCTGTTCATCTGCGGCGGGGCGTTCGACGGGCTCGACAAGATCGTCCAGACCCGGGTCGGGCGGCAGCAAATCGGCTTTGCGGGCGTGCCGGGCGAGGGCGAACCCGACCGGAGAAAAGACCTCGACAAGAAGAACCCGTACGCCGACGCCGAACCCGACGACCTGCTCCGATTCGGCCTGATTCCCGAGTTGGTGGGCCGGTTGCCGGTCATCGTGCCGCTCGAGGCCCTCGACGAAGAGGCCTTGGTCCGGATTCTCACCGAGCCGAAGAACTCGATTACCAAACAGTATCACAAACTGTTCGAACTCGAGGACGTGGGCCTGACGTTCGATCAGGAGGCCCTGCGGTCGGTGGCTCGGAAGGCCCTCAAACGGGGCACCGGCGCCCGCGGCCTCCGCGCCATCCTCGAAACCGTGATGACCGACATCATGTTCGAGATTCCGTCGCGTGATGACATTCGCGAAGTGGTGATCACGCCGGAATCGATCAACGAGCACAAGCAGCCCCTCGTGGTGACCGAGCAGCGCCGCAAGGTCAAGGAGGCGTGAGCCCACCGCCCACCTCGCCGCTCATCACGCTGCCGTTCGAATTCGTCGGGAGTTTTCCGGATCCGCTCTACTTACTCGAACCTTTGCTGCCCGAAGTCGCTTTCCTGGGCCGGTCCAACGTCGGCAAATCGAGTCTCATCAATGCGGTGGTCGGGCGGAAGATCGCCCGGACCAGCTCGACCCCCGGCAAGACCCAGCACCTCAACGCGTTTCGCTTCCCCGAGTTCTACCTGCTCGATCTGCCCGGATATGGCTACGCCAAGTTGTCGTTGGCGGAACGGAAGCGGCTCCGGCAGTTGATCAATGGCGCCATCAGCCGGCGGGCGGGCCTCCGGGCGGTGGTGTGGCTGCTCGACATCCGCCATCCGGTCACGGCGGATGACCGGACGATGAGCGAGTTGCTGGCCGATGCGAAGCGGGAGACGATCGTGGTGCTGACGAAGTCCGACAAGTTGACCCAGTCGGCGCGGGCCGTGGCGCACCGGGCGCGAGCCACCGAGCTCGGGCTCGGCGTCGACGAGGTGGTCATGACGTCGAGTGCCAAAGGCACCGGGATTGCCGACCTTGGCGATCTGATCGCGGAAGTGGCTTCGGAAGGACTTTAGCCTGACGGGGGACCTAGCCCCTGTTAGATCCCACTTTTGTCCAGGCACTGATGGAGGTATCCGGCAAAATCCTCCTGCCGGTCACGCCGTTTGCCCTTGTCATCGCCCCCGCACACCGCCCATTGGTGGCGAATGAACTTCACGGTGCCGTTGAGCACGGTCGCGTTTGCGTCAAGATCCCCCTTGGTTTGCACCGGCACCTTCGGAGGCGTCGTTGGCTTCTTCGGCGGAACCCGCTGCCGGCGTTCTGCGTCCGCCTGGGCCTTGTTGGCCGCGATCATCGCCGCTGCCTCTCGGTTGCTGCAGTTGGGAATCTCGACCGTGCCGATACTCGTCCCCGCTGAGTTGCGCCCCTCGAGCACGATGGCGGTGTTGTTCTGGGTCTGGGCCCGCTCGAACATCCTGGTGGCGGCGCTGAACGGATTCGGTTGGGCGGCCGAGCCGCGACTGAACTCCCGAAAGGACACCGCCGCCTGATACAGGTCGTCGTTCTGCCAGAAGTCCTCGTTCTTCGGGAAAACGGTCGCATCCGGAGCATTGAGGGCCTTCGCCAGACTCAACATCCCTGCGTGGAGGAATCCGGCGACCATCCTGAGTTTCTTGTTCCCGGTCTTGAACCAGGTCGTCATCAG
>JANPEL010000305.1:0-2052 GCA_031431925.1 Gemmatimonadota bacterium
ATCCGGGCGGTGCCGGCGGCCTTGGCGTCGAGGAGGCCGTCGGGCCGGACCGTGACGACGGCCGGGGCCGAGCTGGTCCAGATGACGCCATCGGTTCGCTGATCGCCGCTCTTGGAATAGGTCTTGGCGTCGAGGCGGAGCCGCTGCCCGGCGATGACGGTCTCGACCTTGGGATTCAGCACGATCCTCGCCGCGGGGCCCGCCACCATGGTGATCTTGATCATTTCCCGGACGGGTCGGCTGCCGGTCACGGAGGCCGTTGCCATCACGTTGAACGACCCGGTCGAGCCGGAGCGGACCAGTCCGGTGGGCTCGACGGAGGCCTCGAAGTAGGCGCCCTGGCCGAAGAAGGTGATCCGGGCCTCCGGTACGGGCTTGCCGCTCGCATCGACCGCCGAGGCGATCAGGCGAAGGGTATCCTGGGCGGCCATGGTGACATTGGTGCCCGGCGTGATGACGATCTTGGCGACTGGGCTCGCCGGCAGCTGGGTGGCCGAGGGAGCCGGGGTCTGGAGCAGTGCGAACGCGAGAACGACGAACATGTTACCTCAGCTGGTCGGCGGATTGAATCCGGGGCCGGCCTCGACCCAGGAACGGAAATACTGGGGATCTTCGATCGGCAACGCTTCCAGGGCGGTCTTGAGCGGACGGAAGGTGTCCACCATGACCGCGAGTTCGTTGGTTTCCTTGGCGCCGATGCTGGCTTCCATCCGGCCCGGGTGGGGCCCGTGCGGGATCCCGTCGGGATGGAGGGTGATGCTGCCGTATTCGATGCCCTTCCTACTCATGAACTCGCTCGAGGCGTAGTAGAGCACCTCGTCGGAGTCGACGTTACTGTGGTTGTACGGCGCCGGAATCGCTTCGGGATGGAAGTCGTACGGCCGGGGGCAGAAGGAACAGATGACGAATCCGTCGCCCTGAAAGGTCTGGTGGACCGGGGGCGGCTGGTGGACTCGGCCGACGATCGGCTCGAAGTCGTGAATGTTGAAGGCCCAGGGATAGAACATCCCGTCCCAGCCGACGACATCGAAGGGATGGTGGTCGAGGATGAATTCGTTGAGCCCATGGTGTTGCTTGACCAAGATCTGGAACTCACCGCGTTCGTCGTAGGTCTTGAGCTCAGTCGGGATCCGGAAATCCCGTTCGCTGTACGGCGCGCCCTCGACGATCTGGCCGTACATGTTGCGGTAGCGGGTTGGAGTCCGGACGTAGCCCCGGCTCTCGATGATCAGGAACCGGTGCGGCACCGGGTCGAGCTTGAACCGGTGCATGATGCCCCGGTGGATGACGAGGTAGTCGCCCTCTTTGTAGGGCAGATCGCCAAACTGCGATTCGAGGACGCCGGTGCCCTGGCTCACGTAGACCACTTCATCGCACTGGGCATTGCGGTAGAAGTGGGTGTCGTTCACCGTGGGCCGGGCAAACAGCAGGGCGCAATCGTCGTTGAAGAGGACCGGGACCCGGTCGAGGGTCGGGCTCCCGCCGTCCTTGATCAGGGCGGTCTTGAAGTGACGGTGTTTCAGGGTCTGGTCCGGGTCGACCTGATAGGCCGTTTCCCGGAACCGGTTCACCCGGAGGATCGTGGTGGGCGGGTAGACGTGATAGAGGAGCGAGGCGGGGCCGGTAAAGCCCTCGTTGCCCACCAACTGCTCCTGGTAGATCCCGCCGTCCGGCTTCTTGAAGACGATGTGCCGCTTCCGCGGCATCTTGCCTAACGCGTGGTACACCGGCATTTAGAGATTCCCCCGGAGCGCCTGTTCCCGTTCGATCGATTCGAAGAGGGCTTTGAAGTTGCCCTTTCCGAAGCTCTGGGCGCCCTTCCGCTGAATGATCTCGTAGAAGAGCGTGGGCCGGTCTTGGACCGGCTTGGTGAAAATCTGGAGCAGATATCCTTCGTCGTCTCGGTCGATCAGGATCCCCAACTCCCGGAGCGGCTTCAGGTCCTCGTCGATCTTGCCGACCCGGTCGAGGACGGTGTCGTAGTAGCTGCCCGGTACGTTGAGGAACTCGACCCCGTTCTGGTGGAGCTGCGAGACCGTCGCGATGATGTCG
>JANPEL010000306.1:0-8673 GCA_031431925.1 Gemmatimonadota bacterium
GATCGCCTCGCCGCCTCTCAGGCGGTGCTTGAGGGACACGCCACGGTGGCCATGCTCGGTGTCGTCATGCCGAATCTGGAGGCCCTGGCTGATCCGAGCTTCTGGAGCTCCTACCGGGACCAAGTGAAATCAGCCCAAAGCTCGATGCCGGTATTCCAGCGGGCGCCGTTGATCCTCCGCGAAGGGCTGATCTTCCCCTATTTGGCCGGCGCCGAGTTCATGCGGTGGTGGGCCATCCAGGGCGGCGGCCGCGGCCCGCTTCCAACCGTGGAACAGTTGCCCCGATCCACCGAGCAGATTCTCCATCCTGATCGGTACCTGGCCAACGACCAGCCCCAGTCGGTCGAATTCGCCGAGCCTCGGGACGCGGATGTTCTGCACGAAGACACCATGGGTGAGTTCGAGCTGCAGATCTGGGCCACCCAGATGCGGAACGGGACGGAAGTGCTGACCGACCTGCCGATTGGGTGGGCCGGCGATCGGTTCCGGGTCTACCGGACGCCCACCGGTCCGGCGCTGGTGCTCTACACCCAATGGGAGGACTCCACGGCCGCCCGGCGCTTCGTGACCCTGACTGGTGCTCGCTTCGTCAATCGTCCGCGTCCAGGGTACCGGACCACCGCGGAGTTGTTGCCCCAGGCGAGCCGCCCGACCGTTCGGGTGGTACGCGCCCCCGAAGCCTGGACCCAATGGTCATCGCTGCCCCAGTCTCGCTGACCGGTCCCGTGTCCGATGGACTCCACGGCCCCCGGTCTGTTCGAAAACCGGTCTCCGGGTGTATCGTACAGCAGTGCGGCCACCGGGCGTGTGTTGTCTGCTTGGCCGTTACGCGTCACAACAAGACTTGAGGCAACGCACCGTCACCCGTCATTCGCCCCGTTCATAGGAGTTACGCTCCATGGCCATCTGGAAAGAAACCGTTGCGCCGAAGAAGGATCTCCCCCCGGTAACGCCCGATCTAACCATGAAGAAAGAAGCTGACCTCCCCCGGGTCGAGGCGTCGTCGGCGTACGATCTCCCTCGCCGGCCGGCAGAGCGGGAGGCCAAAGAATCGCTGATCGCCGCCGGGCTCACCATCGAAGGGAAAATTGAGGGCACCGGCCACATTCGGATTGCCGGGCGGTTCAAGGGTGACGTGCATGTCCAAGGCAATGTGACCATCGAGGCCGGCGCCAAGGTCACCGGCGGGGTCCGCGCCGGAACGGTCATCATCGGCGGCGAGCTCGAGGGCAATATCGACGATGCCAATCGGGTGGAACTCCTCGAAACCGGCATCCTCAACGGCGACCTCAAAGCCGGGGCCCTGACCGTGGCGGCCGGATCGCGGATGCGCGGCCAGGTCGAGTTTGGTTGGGAAAAGGGCAAATCGGATAACGGCGCCACGGGATGAGCACCGTTCGCCCGGGGGTGGCGGGGGCCACCAGGATCTGCCCCCATTGCCGGACGGCTATTCTCGAGAGCGCGGCCGTCTGCCCGGCCTGCCGTCACCATCTCCGCTTCGACCCGGGGGCGGCGCAGCGGGCCGAACCCGCGTTTTCGCCGCTCCGCGTCGAAGGCACCATTCAACACTCGGCCGACGGCCCGGCCTGGGAATACTCGGTTGTCGTCTCGATCCGCGACGGCCGGGGCGAAGAGATCGCCCGGCAGGTCGTCGGGGTCGGGGCCCTCAATCCGGCCGATGTCAGGACGTTTTCGCTGGCGGTCGAGGTCTTCACGAAGTAGAGCCGGCTACTCAACCGTCTTCCTGAACCGCATCACCGCCAGCGTCACCAGCACCACCGCAAACCCCGACAGCGCCGCAAAGTCCCGCCAGAGATCCGCCAACCCGACTCCCTTGAGCAGGATCCCCCGCAACGCCCGAAGGAAGTACGTGAGCGGGAGCGCCGCACCGATCCATTGCGCGGCCTCGGGCATGGCCTCCCGGGGAAACATGAATCCCGACAACAGAATGTTCGGCAGGAGATAGAGGAATCCGAGTTGCATGGCCTGGGCTTGATTCTGCACCGCACTCGACACGAGTAGGCCGACGCCGAGGCTGGCCACGTTGAACGGCAAGGCCATCAGGTAGAGGTCGAGCACACTGCCGACGATCGGGATGTTGAAGAGGAGCCGTCCCACCAGCAAGATCACCGTGACCTGGACATACCCGATCAGCAGGAACGGGACGATCTTGCCGAGCATCAGGCTCGTCTTACTGATCGGGGTGACGATGAGCTGCTCCAAGGTTCCCCGTTCCCGCTCCCGGACCACGGCCGTGCTCGCGATCACCACCAGGGTCATCGACAGCAGAACGCCGATGATGCCCGGCACGATATAGACCGCACTCCGGAGGCCGGGGTTGTACCAGGGGCGGACCCGGACGTCGATCGTCCCGGCCCCGCCGGTCGCCGCGACCAGACGTTGGCTCTGCGCCGCCCCTACCTGGGAACCGGCCGAGATCCCAGCTGCCGCCGAGAGCGGGTCGGCCGCGTCGATGATGACCTGAATGCTGGCCGGCCGGCGCCGCTTCAGGTCCCGGGCAAAGTCCGGCGGAATGATCACCGCCGCCCGGGCCCGTCCGCCGTCGAACCACTCGCGAACCGCGTCCCGGTCGCCAACCTCCGCCACGATGTCGAAGTTGCCGGTGTTTTCGAGGGTCGTGACCATCGACCGGCTCTGGGCGCTCCGGCTCTCGTCGACCACCACCGTTGGAAGGTGACGGACCTCGGTCTGGATCGCGTACCCGAAGAGAGCGATCTGGACCACCGGGATCCCGGTCATCATGGCCAGGGTGAACCGGTCTCGCCCGAGCTGGATGAATTCCTTCCACAGCATCGCCCAGAAGGGCCAACCCCTAACGCTCAACGCCCACCTCGTCTTTCGCCTGCAGGGCGATGAACACGTCCTCGATGGTCGGGAGCCCGAACCGGGCGGTGACTTCCGCGGGAGTTCCAATGCCAATCAGATGCCCCCGCGACAGGAAGGCCAGGCGTTCGCACCGTTCGGCCTCATCCATGTAGTGCGTCGTCACGATCATCGTCATGCCCCCGGCCGCTTGGCGCTTGATCAGATCCCAAAACAGCCGCCGCGCGGCGGGGTCAACGCCGGCGGTTGGCTCGTCCAGAAAGACCAAGTCCGGCCGGTGTACCGTCGCGCAGGCAAGCGCCAGCCGCTGTTTCCAACCGCCCGACAGCGTTCCCGCCAACTGGGTGGCCCGCGGGCCAAGGGCGTATACGGTCAGTTGCTCGTCGACCCGGCCCTTCTTCTCGGCGCCGAACAGACCGTAAATCCCGGCATAGAACCGGATGTTTTCGGTGACTGTCAGGTCCTCGTAGAAGCCGAATCGCTGCGACATGTACCCGATCCGCTGACGGACTTTCTCAGGAGACCGGACCACGTCGATGCCGACGACCGTCGCCGAGCCGCTCGTCGGCCGGACCAGTCCGGTCAACATCCGGATCGTCGTGGTCTTCCCGGAGCCGTTCGGGCCGAGGAGACCGAAGACCTCGCCCCGGCGAATGGCCAAGTCGAGCCCCTCGACGGCCACCAAGTCTCCGTAGGTCTTTCGGAGCCCCTTCGTCTCGATGCCCAGGGCGGTCATGGGCGGGCGCGGGCTCGAACCAACGTCACCGAGACCCAGAGCCCGGGGTGTGCCGCCACGCCGCCGCCCAGCAAATCCAGTTTGACGCCAAACATCAGGTCGGCCCGCTCCTGCTCGGTCAGGGCCACCCGAGGCGTGAACTCGGCCTTGGTGTTGATGGCAACGATCCGAGCCCCGCCGACCGACTGTCCGGTGCCGTCCACGACCACCGACGCCGTGTCGCCCACGGCGAGTTCGGCAATTCGCCGGGCGGGGACGTAGACCCTGACGTAGGACCGGGCGGTATCGCCTAACGTCACGGCCGGAACCCCCGGGGCCAGGAACTCGCCCGGCTCGGCCTGCCGGGTCAGGATCCGGCCCGCCACCGGCGCGATGATGACGAGATCGGTGGCCCGGGCCTCGATCATCGCCAACGCCGCTTGGGCGCCGGCCAACTCGCTCCGCGCCATGGCCACGCGGTCGCGCCGAGTGCCCGCCCGGAGGACCGCCAGGGCTTCGGCGGCGACCCGGCGCCGCTCCGCCGCGACCTTCGTGGCGGTTTCCGCGTTGTCGAGTTGCTGCCTGGCGATGACCTCGGTGGCGTAGAGCGACTTGAATCGCTCCAAATCGGTCGCGGTCCGCTCCGCCTCCGCTCCGGCCGCCGCGAGCTCCGCTTCCGCCCGCTTCAGCTCTTCGGGCCGGGCACCCGCTTCGAGATCCTTGAGGTTGGCGCCGGCCATCCCGACCCGGGCCCGCTGCGCCACCAAGGAACTCGGCAGGTCGGCCTGCGAGAGCAGCGCGATGGTGTCGCCGGCCGCCACCACGGCACCTTCCTCCACTCGAATCGCGACCACCCGGGCCGCGATCGGCACCGAGAGGTCGATCTCGGGCAGTTCGACTGAACCTCGAGCCACCAACGCCCCGTCATCGGCGGTTCCGCAGCCGGCAATGCAAAGGGCTACCACCAACGGTCGAAGCGTCATGAGACGTGCCTTTTGGGAGATGGCCCGTGGATCCCGGCGATGGCAAATCCGGCCGCATGATGGCCGAATCCCCTCACCTCGTCGGGGGTTGGATAGGTGGGGCCTTGGTCGAGCAGGATCCGGATCAGCGGCTGGGCCAGAGTGAAATACACCAACTGGGCGATCGTCGAAATGGTGGCAAACCGGGGATCGAGTTCCGACCGGATCGTCCCGGTCGCCTTGCCCTTTTCGATCGCCTCCACCACCGGGCGAAAGAGCCGAACCGCCAACTCGTGAATGATCGGCTGGGAATGGGCGGCCTGGTGGTCGATCATCTCCCGGATGATCAGGGTGGCCGCCCTGGGGTGACGGATCAGCAACTCGGTTTGGGCCTCGACGATCGCCTCGATGACCTCCTCGGTCGTTCGGGCCCGCTGGAGGCGGGCGGTGGCGCCTTCGCGGAGGGCGGTCGCAATCCGGCCCAGCACGGCCCGATAGAGCCCCGCCTTGTCAGGAAAGTAGTAGTACAGGAGCCCGGGGTTCACTCCCGTGCGTCGGCCAATCTCCTTAATGGTCGTCGAATCGAACCCCTGAGTCGCAAACAGGTCCTCAGCGGCGTCGAGAATGGCTTGATCGGTCGGGGCGGTCACGACTTAATTAATCGTTCAATTAACCAGGAGTCAACCGGGTCTGTTGTCCGGGCCGGTTCGGTCCTTGAACCTCCCTTCTAAGTGCGCTATCTTGAAAGGCTTATGTTCGATGACCTGTCGTCCAAACTTACCGATGCCCTGAAGCGCCTGGCAGGCAAAGGGGTATTGAGCGAGGACGCAGTCAAGGAAGGGCTTCGCGAAATCCGTCGCGTGCTCCTCGAGGCCGATGTGAGTTTCGAACTCACCCGTCAATTCCTCGAGCGGGTTCAGGAAAAAGCGGTCGGTGTTTCGCAGTTGAAGGGCGTGAGGCCGGGCCAGCAACTCGTCAAGATCGTCTTTGACGAATTGGTGGTGATGCTCGGTGAAAAGCAGGCGCCGATTGCGTTCGCCTCGATCCCGCCCACCATCATCTTGATGGTCGGGCTCCAAGGGTCGGGTAAGACCACCAGTGCCGGCAAGCTCGCCAAGCGGTTGAAACTGGAGCAGAAGGCCCCGTTCCTGGTGGCCGCGGATGTGTATCGTCCGGCCGCGGTCGAGCAACTGGCCACGCTGGCCCGCCAAGTCGACGTCGGCTTCCACGGCGAACCGGGTCAGACCGACGTCGCGGGGATCGTCAAGCGGGGCATCGAGGCGGCGGCCAAGGCGCGGGCCCGCTCGGTGATCGTCGATACGGCCGGCCGGCTCCAGATCGACGATGAGATGATGCAGGAGCTCAAGGATCTCAAGGCGGCCATCAAGCCCCATGAAATCCTCCTCGTGGCCGACGGGATGACCGGTCAGGATGCGGTCCGGATCGCGAAGGGCTTTCACGACGCGTTAGGCGTAACCGGCGTCGTGTTGACGAAGATGGACGGCGATGCGCGCGGCGGCGCGGCGCTCTCGGTGTACGGCGTCACCGGCGCCCCGATCAAGTTTGTCGGCGTCGGCGAAGGGCTCGATGCGTTGGAGCCGTTCCGCCCCGACCGGATGGCCGGCCGGATCCTGCAGCAGGGCGATGTGTTGAGTCTGGTCGAAAAGGCGCAGGGCGCCATCGACGAGAAGGAGGCCGAAAAACTCGCCAAGAAGGCGATGTCGAAGAAAGGCCTGGACCTCCAGGACTTCCTCACGGCCATGAAGCAGATGCAGAAGATGGGGCCGCTCAAGAACGTGTTGGGGATGCTGCCGGGGGTGAACCCCGCCATGCTCAAGGCCGCGAACGTGGACGACAACCGGGTCAAGCACCTCGAGGCGATCATCCTGTCGATGACGCCGGGCGAGCGCGCCGACCCCGACACGATGACCGGATCCCGCCGGATGCGGGTGGCCAAGGGATCGGGCCGGACGGTGCAGGAAGTGAATCAGTTGTTGAATCAGTTCAAGCAGATGTCGAAGATGATGAAGTCGGTCAAACCGGGAATGAAGATGCCGTTCGGTCGCGGCGGTTTCCCGGGTATGAGTTAACTCACAGGAAAGCACCCAGCATGGCAACTCGCATTCGTCTCCGCCGCATTGGCCGGAAAAAGGTCCCGATCTACCGGATCGTGGTCGCCGACAAGGAAAAGTCCCGCGACGGCCGCTTCATCGCGATCCTCGGGACCTACGACCCCCGCGCGGAGGACTCGAAGCAGATCCAGCTCGACGTCGCGGCTGCCAAGGAGTGGGTTGGGAAGGGCGCCACGCCGTCGGACACCTGCGCCGCCCTGCTCAAGAGGGCCGGCGTCGGCGCGTGACCGAAGAACCCGCCCGCCACTTGGTGGTCGGGCGGTTACGAAAGCCGCACGGCCTCAAGGGCGACTGTACGGTTTTTCCGCTCACCAGCAGCCCGGCGGTTGTGTACGCGCCTGGCCGTCTGGTGTGGTTGATGAATCTGAAGGGCGAAATCGTCGGCGGGCCGCTCAAAGTCGAGCGGAGCCGGGCGTATCGCCGGGAATGGTTGATCGCGTTCCGGGGGTATCCGGGCCGCGAAGCAGTGCAGGGGTGGTTCGATCTGTTGCTGTCGGCTCCGGCTGACACGCTGCCCCCTCCGGAAGAGGGCGAGGTGTACCTCCACGAGTTGGAGGGCTTCGCGATCCAGGATGAGGCTGGCAACGGGCTCGGCGTCGTCACCAAGATCGACGAGACGATCACCGGCGTGCTGCTGGAAGTGCAGGGCAAGAAACGCGAGTACGTCCTGCCGTTCAAGAAGGAGTTCGTGAAGACGGTTGATCGGGCCGGACGGCGGCTCATCGTCGACCTCCCGGAGGGCCTGGTGGATGGCTGACGGAGCCGCCAGGATTGCGGTCGTCACGCTCTTTCCCGAGGTGATTGCACCGTACCTGGCGGCCAGCATCCCGGCCCGGGCGGCGGCAAAAGGGTTGGTGGAGTTCCGGTTGGTGCAGGTGCGCGACTTTACGACCGACCGGCATCGCACCGTCGACGATACGCCCTACGGGGGCGGCGCCGGGATGGTGATGAAGCCGGAACCGCTGGTGGCGGCGGTCGAGTCGCTCGGGACGCGGGGCCGGGTCGTGGTGATGTCGGCCCGCGGCAAGCCGCTGACCCACGCGATGGTGGTGCGGTACTCGCTCGAGCCGGTGCTCACGATTCTCTGCGGGCACTACAAGGACATCGACCAGCGGGTCGTCGACGTCCTCGAAGCGGAGGAAGTCTCGGTGGGAGACTTCATCCTGAGTGGCGGGGAACCGGCGGCGCTCTGTTTGATCGACGCGATCGTCAGACTGCTCCCCGGTGCGTTAGGTGACCACGAGTCGGCGAGTTCCGATTCGTTTTATGACGGACTGTTGAGTCCGCCGAGCTATACGAGGCCCCCGGAGTTTCGGGGGTTGAATGTCCCGGACGTGTTACGGTCCGGGAACCACGCCGACATCGACGCGTGGAGACAACGAGAGGCCGAGCGGCTGACGGCCCAGCGGCGCCCCGACTTGTGGGCGGCGTGGAACGAGCACCACGAACCGGAGTAAGACCATGACAGACTTGGCAACGATCACCCGTGAAGGGCTCAAGACCGACCTCCCGAACTTTGCGACGGGTGATACCCTGAAGGTCATGGTCCGGGTCCGTGAAGGTGACAAAGAGCGGCTCCAGGCGTTCGAGGGCACCTGTATTTCCCGGAAGGGCGGGGGCATCGACGAGACCTTCACCGTTCGGAAGATCTCGGCCTCGGTCGGCGTCGAGCGGATCTTCCCGCTCCACAGCCCGATCATCGCGACCATCGAGGTGGTGCGCCGGGGCCGGGTTCGCCGGGCCAAGCTCTACTACCTCCGTAATCTGAGCGGCAAGGGCGCCCGGATCCGCGAGAAGCGCGCTCCCACGGTCTAAGCCGGCGGTACCATGCCCGCCCGCCGCCCGACGCTCAAACTGGAGCGGATCGCGTGGCAAGCGGGCAAGCTCCTTCGGGCCGTTGACGCCGCACGCCGCGGTCCCCGGGCGGGTCCAGTGGCGGCCGCGGCCGTAGTTTGTCCCCGCGCGCTCAAGCGCCTAACCGGCATCCGCGCCAGCAACACCCTCTCCGAGCCCCAGCGCG
>JANPEL010000307.1:0-3095 GCA_031431925.1 Gemmatimonadota bacterium
TCCCAGGTGAGGGGGCACCCGACACCGAAGGGGGGATTGGGATGGCCGGAGCGGCCGATCAGGTCGTGGAGCATTTCATGGCGGGCCACCATCTCATGCCCGATCCAGAAATCAGCGACATAGACGCGGGGGCCGGGTTCCCACCGGGCCACACACTCCCCGGTCGGGCACGGAAACGACCGGCCCGGCACCTGAAACCACCGGATCTTTGCGAAATCCCCGCGCCGGTCGGAGCATGCTTCCGTGGCGGCGAACCAGACCCGGTACTCCGGCGGCGGCTCGAACGGCACCGCGTTGGGCGGTTCGAAGCCGCAGCCGGTTCCACCTAACGCGATGAGAGCCGCCGGTAAGGCCTGACGCACGAACGTCCACTTTCCAAGGGCCCACCGGGGCCCTCCGAATGGTGACCACCTCTCCCTCTGTCAGGTATCGGCAGAGGGGGGGTGGCAGCTTGAATTGGACGTACGTCACGGAGAGGTCAGGGCAAACGACATGCCGGAGGGGGTTCAGGGGACCGAGGCAGTGTCCTCGAAGACCGGGCGGGGCATGCCTTGGCCGCCTTGATCACGTAGGAGAAAAGCGTGGGCGATCCGGACACTGTAACGGCCCGCCTCGGCGAGGCGGACCGTGGCGGTGTATTCGTGGTGTTCGAGGTCGGGGAGCCGCTGGTCGGCGGTTTCGATGGCGGTAATGTGAATGGTGACCACCGATCGGCGGCGAGCGGCCTCGGCCCGGAGCCGCCAACCCTTGCTGCCGGTCGAGAGGTGGCCCCGAATGGTGATCGTGCCGATGCCGGTGGCCATCTCGAACACGCTCGAGGCTTCGCTCACGTTGCGAACGGTGGAGAGCAGGTGAACGGGGAGAGGACGCGCCATTCGATCAGTACCCTCTCGACCAACCGGCATACCACGGGATGTTGGCCCGGGTCGGGGTGGCGATCGGAACGGCGCCCCGATGGGTATTGGCGGAATTGAAGAAGCCGTCCGTTGGGGGGATGGCCCCGGGCGTTGCCGCCGGCGAGCCGAGATCAGGCCGAAGGTCCGGCGAGAGCGTCACGGCCGGCCCGATCAGCAGGGGATCGGCGAAGAGGTTGCCCATCAGCCCGCTGCTGCCGAGCGCGACTTCGTCGACGCAATCGGCGTCGGCCGAGAAGTCGGCGGCGTTCCCGAAGTAGACGCCGTACTGCACCGAGATCGAGCTCCCAATCACGAGCCCGCACGACTCGGCGCCATTGATGTCGAGACCGGGGCCGTTCCACCCGGCAATGATCAGGTTGCGGACGAAGCCCGCCGTGCCGTCCTGAAGCAGTACCGCGGCGGCGCCGGCCGGACTCCCGGCCGCTGTATGGGTAATGGTGACCCCGTAAAACTGGGGAAAGGAGGTCGGTTGGGTCGCCGGGTTGGGGGCGTTGGCCCCCCGCAGGCCGCTGCCGGTTCCCGCCGAGCGAACCACCACGAGGTCCTGGACCTTGCCCTGCCAGCCGTCACTCCAACTGAAGGCATCGCCGGGGTTCTCGCTCAGCAGCACCTCGCGGATGGCGGCTCTGCCACCGGAGACCGCGACGCCGGGGCCGGCCGCCCGGAGGACCTGAATGTCATTCAGCGCGGTCCCCGAGCCGACGCCGTTCAGGGCCAAGCCCGGCGCCGCCCCGCCTCCCGGCCACGAGGCCCCGGCGAATTCGATCCGAACGTACTGGAGACCGCCACTCGAGTTGGCCACTTGGCAGCCGCCGTAAAAACCGCCGCTCGGCTCAGCGAGGGTCGGACAAATCTCCCCCGTCGCGTTGCCGTTGTTGAGGAGCGACGCGCCGTTGATGACCAGCCCGCCCCAGCAGCCCGGGGCCGGCGACGAACCCACACAAGAGAACACAATCGGTTCGAGCCTGGTGCCTAACGCAAGCAGCGTGGCGCTCCGCCGGATCGACAGGGCTCCGCGCGGACTACTGGTCCCTTCGAGCCGGGTGCCGGGCTGGATCGTCAGCGTCACCCCGCCCGGAACGACGACGGTCCCGGCGAGCTCATAGACCGTATCGCGAGCCAACGTTCGGTCAGCCGGGAGCACGCCGGTCAGCACGACGCGTGCAACCGTCGGGGTCCGCCCGGGGATCGGTAGCCCGGCGACCGGTTCGACTACCCCGGCGGCGAAGTTGGCGATGGCCAGCGCGTCGAACACGTTCAGATTCCTGGCCCCATTAAACTCGAGCCCCGGTGGCAGCGGATCAGTCGACTCGCCGAGTCCGGGCGGATTGGCCGGGGCCACATCGCCGGCGACCGCGAAATCGGTCGCGGTGGCGGGGAGCAACGGATTATTGCCGGCCGCGACGTTCGCCACGGCCAAGACGTCGAAGACGTTGATGGCGCCGTTCAGATTCACGTCGCCATAAACGGTCCCTTCTCCCGGCAGGAGCAGCGGCCGGTCCGGGCCTACCCGTTCCGCGAATCGGGCCGTCCACTCTTCGAGGCCGAGTGGGCGAGGGTTGGCCGGTATTATCAGTCCGGCGTCGATTGCCGCTGAGATTGCCGGAGGCCAGCCTCGCTGGGCTCGTCCGTCGGGGCCGGCCAGGTGAGTCGGCTCAAGGCGGAGCGACGACGGGTACCCTGCCCCGCGCACCTCGAAGACCAAGGTTAGGGCGTCGCGGGCAAGGCCCGCAGGATCGAGCATCACGAACCGGAGTTGTCCCTGGCCCGCCGAACCGGCGCCGACCAGCGCCACGGTCGGCCCCGTCGGATCTTGGCCAACGTACCGGAGCAAGCCCGGATCGAAGCGGAGCCGGCCTTCCATGCCGGCCACCGCAGTCGGGGCTCCTTCGCCCCCGACCCCGATGGCGACCGCCACCACGCCGCCAACCGGGGCCCGGTCGGACGAGATGGTCAGGACGGGCGATTCCGGTGACGGGGCCGGGGTCGGTGCCGCGTCGAACGTCGAGCAAGCCCCGACGGCAGCGAGGCCCAGGGCGGTCGTCCAGCGGCGGAGGTGCGGCATCATTTGAAGGGATCCCGATCAACGAGCTTCCGGAAGTTCCCGGCGGCGTCGACCAAATAGATGATTTGAGCGTAGACGTCGGAGTACGCGATCCGGCCCTGGAACACCAGGTC
>JANPEL010000308.1:0-4003 GCA_031431925.1 Gemmatimonadota bacterium
CCAAATCCGGTGACGGCACCCCGGAGCGATCTGAGATCGAGGCGGGCCGCGACGCCCGGAACCGCGGCGAGTTCATCGACAAACTGGGTCAGTCTCGCGGCCGTCTGGCGATAGTCGATCGGCACCACCGGCGCGTTGGCCAACCGGAGTGCCATCCGGCCCCAGACATCGGCCATCGCGGTCATGTACCGGAAGCCCGGGTCGCCGAAGTGGGTCATCCAGTAGTAGTTGTCGTAGATCGAGTGATAGACGCCGTACGGGCCGGAAAACGCGAGGTCTACGATCGGCAGGCCGAGGAAGTTGAGGAATACCGTATAGTCCGACCCGCTGCCGAGTTTGTTCTCGACCAAGCCGAGTGAATCGGGCCGCGTGGCCCCCTTCCACTCGCGGGCGGCCCAAGCATCGAGCACCGATCCGCCCGACGGATCCGAAACGTCGCGAGCCGCCTCGACCACGAGGTGATTCAAGCTGGCCACCGCACTGGCGCCGAACGCGGGTCCGCTGGTCGAGCCATCGACGTTCAGGTACGCCACCGCATTGGCCGAGAGGTCGGCGGCAAACTGCTCACCCCACTCGGTCGAACCGGTCAGGTGCCACTCCTCGGCATCCCAGTTGGCCATCACGATCGTACGCCGCGGACGATAGCCCGCCTTGAGCATCCCGCCCAAGACCCGGGCCAATTCGAGCTGGGTGGCCGTGCCGCTGCTCGGATCGACCGCCCCGAACACCCACGCGTCCCGGTGGTTGCCCAGGATGACGGTCCGGTCGGGCTCTACGGCCCCGCGAATCCTGGCCTCGACGTTCCAGATCGGCCGGGTCTTCCCGTCCATCCGGACCTCGACCCGCACCATGGCCGGGCCCGGGCCAGCTCGATAGGTAATCGGCAGGGCCCCCCGCCATTCGGCCGGCGCTTCCGGACCGCCTAACGCTTCCAGCAGCGGCCTGGCATCCCGATACGACAGCGGCACGGCGATGATCTTGGGCACCGCGGGGGACTCCGCCTCGGCGATCCGCCGGGCCCCGTCGACCGAGGCCCATCCCGGCGTCAGCGGGTCGCCCGGCACGATGAAGTCGTAGCTGATGGCCCCGCGCTGGATGTGGCTTTCGGGGCCCCAAGGGCCCTCGGGAAACGCCGGACCCCGGGTGAAGCCGTCTTCCGCCGGATCGGAGTAGATCAGCATCGCTTTGACGCCGTAGCGCTCTGCGGTCAGCGCCTTGAATCCACGGTAACTGTAGGGATTGGAGTATCGGACCAAGGCAATCTTCCCGGCCGGATCGATGCCCTGCGACTTGAGCCACTCGTAGTCGGCGGGGTTCCCGCTGCTGGCATAGATTAACTCCCCGGTCACGTCGCCCGACGCCGACATGCCGAGATAGGTCGGACCCGCGTCCTGGTAGCTGTCCTTGTCGACCGGGTAGCCGTCCTCGACCAAGCCGGCTTCATACGTGGTTGGTCCCACCATCGTGACTTTGACCCGCTCAGGCCACGGCAAGAGCACGTCGTACTTGAGCAGTTTGACGTCCTCCCACCCATAGTGCCGCAGTCGGTCCGCGACGTACTCAGCCAGTTCCTGGTTCCGGATCGAACCGGCCGGATGGGGTCGGTCGGTCAGATGGCGGAAGAAGGAACCGGTCGAATCGCGGCTGAGCGCTCCGGAAAGCCGGCCTTCGAGCTCGAGTTGGACCCGGGCCCCTTCGGCGGAGAACCCCCGAATCGGTCGCTGGGCGCCGACACTTCCGGAACCCAACACTACCAGGGCTCCGGCCACGGCGAGTATTCTCTTGGTCATGGCAATCAAGCTACAGCGCCCGCGGCCGGCTGGAAGGCCCGTGGCAGTCATGCTCGCCCTGGCCGTCGCGGGATGCGGACCGCGGGCCGAGGTTCCTGAAATCATCCTCACGAACGCGAGGGTGGTGACGCTCGACTCGGCCCAACCCGGCGTCACCACGATCGCGATTGGCGGGGGCAAAGTGTTGGGTCTCAGTGGCTCGGTCGATCCGGCCTGGCTCGCCGGCACACCGGCGGTCATCGACTTGGGCGGCGCGGTGGTGGCACCGGCCTTCACCGATCACCACGTCCATCTCTTCAACGTCGGGATGGCCCTGCTGAACGAGCGCGATCGGGGTCGGCTGGCCATCGACCTCGCGAAGGTCCGGTCGCTCGCCGAGGTCGACTCCTTGGTGCGGGCCCGGGCGGCCTCACTCCCCAAGGGCACTTGGATCTTGGGCACCGGCTGGAGCCAGGCGGGCTGGGGTACCCAGGCGTTGCCGACCTCCGAGGTCCTGACGCGGGCCGCGCCCGGCCACCCGGTGTTTTTCGCCCGAACCGACGGCCACGCCGGCTGGCTCAATGCCGCCGCCCTGGCGGCGGCGGGGATTACCCCAACGACGGCCGCACCGGACGGCGGCCTCATCGCCTCGGGCATCCTCCTGGAACGGGCCAACGAGTTGGCGGCGGCGGCGCTCCCGGCGCCCGCGGACAGCGACGTGGTGTCGGCGTTCCGGCTCGCGGCCGAAGCCTTGGCCGCGAGGGGGGTGGCCGAGGTCTACGACGCCGGACCGTTGGTGTACCCTGGCGTGGTCGCACTCAACCTCGACTTCGGCCGCTATGTGGCGCTCTTGGCGCGGGCCGACTCAGCCGCCCCGCTGCCGCTCCGGGTCAATCTGATGATCCCGGCGCCGAGCCGGTTCGCCGATTCCCTGCTCGCGGCCCGGCAGCTCGCCGCGTCGGTGTCACCCCGGATCCGGATCACCCACCTCAAACTGTTCGGGGACGGTGCGTTAGGCAGCCGCGGGGCGGCTTTGAGCCACCGCTATGCCGACGATTCGACCACCACCGGCGTGGCCCGGATGACGGCCGAGCAGACCGTGGCGCTGGGCCGCCGGGCCCTCGACCGGGGGCTCGGCGTCGCGACGCACGCCATCGGCGACGAGGCGGTCCGCCGGACCCTCGATGCCTACGAGACCATCCTCCAGGAGCGCCCCAAGCTGATCCCCGGCCGGCTCCGGATCGAGCATTTTTCGTACGCCCACGAACAGGACTTTGTCCGGGCCGTTCGGCTTGGCGTGATCCTGTCGATCCAGTCGAACTTCAACGCGCTGCCCGGGGACGAGCCGTCGTTCGGAGCCGCCCGGCTTGGGGCCGCCAACGAGACCCGGGTCTACAACTGGGCCAAGCTGCTGGCAATGGGCGCCACCTTGGCCGAGGGGTCCGACTACTTCACGGCGCCCGGCGCGCCGCTGGCCGGCTTCGTGGCCACCCTCGGCCGGAAATACGCGGTGGGCCAGGGGCTGGCTGATTCGGTGGCGCGGGTCTTGTCGTATCGGACGAATGCGACCCGGTTCGATCCGGCCGGCCACCGTTCCGGCGGGCGGATCGTCGTCGGGGCACCGGCCGACCTCGTGGCGTGGGCGGCCGATCCGTTCTCCGGACCGCGGGCCGAGCTCGAGAGCATCGGCGTCAGGCTCGTCGTCAATGGCGGCCGAATCGTATTTCGCAAGCCCTAGCCGCCCGCCGCTGGTGGGAGGGTAGCCGCCACGGTCGCTCCTCATGGTCGCGGAATAGGATGCTCAGGCCGGGACACGTCAGCCGAACCCGGACCATGAGCACGGTGGTGAAGCCCGGGCCAGGCCTTGCGAGACTGCCGTCAGACGCGAGGAGGCGGCCGACGATCTCAGCGCAGCCGCTGTTTCCAAACTCGTAGGCTTGCGGGCACGTCTGCTCAGAGTCGGCGGGCCCAACGCACCCAGCGATGGCTCCGGGCTTGCAGGACCTCCCGCTCAGCAGCGGACCATGCCTGAGCACGCGCCGACGTCGCAGCAGTGACACCTATGATCGCAAGTGCAACAATCCGTATGCGCTGCGAAAATGCCACGTGCGGGGGTGAATCGTTAGCCGCAGGTCATATCCGGTCGATCGGCCCAACGGCGTGCGTTTCTGCGGCGAGGCCTGCCGAGGCCCGCGCGTGCCTTCGGAAGACTACAGCGCGTGGGCCGAGGCGTC
>JANPEL010000309.1:0-9292 GCA_031431925.1 Gemmatimonadota bacterium
AAGCCGACCGGGCACATCGAGATTCTTCGTGGCAACCTGGCGCCCGACGGCGCGGTGGCCAAGATCACCAGCAAGGAAGGGATGCGATTCGAAGGTCCCGCCCGGGTGTTCGACGCCGAGGAAGACGCCATGGCCGCCCTCGAACGAAACGCGGTCCAACCCGGCGACGTGGTGGTGATCCGCTACGAAGGGCCGAAAGGCGGCCCCGGCATGCCCGAAATGCTCTCGATTACCGGAGCGATCATGGGCGCCGGGCTCGGCACCTCGGTGGCGCTGATTACCGACGGCCGGTTTTCCGGCGGCACCCACGGCTTCGTGGTCGGGCACGTGACGCCCGAGGCACAGGAAGGCGGGCCCCTGGCATTGCTCCAGGACGGCGACCGGATCGCGATCGACGCCACCACCCGCACCATGAGCGCGGCGGTCGATCCCGGCGAATGGCAGCGCCGGCGGGACGTGTGGCGGGCGCCACCGCTCAAGGCACGGCACGGGGTGTTGCTCAAGTACGCCCGCGCCGTCGGACCCGCGTCGGAGGGGTGTGTCACCGATGGCTGAGCCGCTCCCAGTCGTCGGGTTCATCGGCCTGGGCCGGATGGGGCTCCCGATGTGCCACAATCTGCTCAGGGCCGGGTTTCCGCTCCTGGTGTACAACCGGACCGCCGCCAAGGCGGATGGCCTCCGGGCCGCTGGGGCCCGGGTGTTAGGCAGCGCGGGTGATGTTGCGGCGGAGGCCGATGTGATCTGTGCCTGCCTCGACCGAGTGGAGACCTCGCGCGAAGTGTTCCTCGGTCCCGATGGCGTGGCCAACCGGGCCCGCCCCGGATCGGTCGCGCTCGACCACGGCACCATCGGTCCCGATCTGGCTCGTGAAATCGGCGCCGGCCTCAGCGCCCGGGGGATCGGCTTCCTCGATGCGCCGGTGAGCGGCGGGCCCGAGGGAGCCGAGCAGGGGACCCTGACGATCATGGCGGGAGGCTCGGCTGAGACCTTCGAGCGGGCGGGGCCGGTCATGCGGGCGTACGGCAAGACGGTGGTCCGCATGGGTGAGGTCGGGGCCGGCTCGCTCACCAAACTGGTGAACCAGTTACTGACCTTCGTGCACGGGGCCGCGGCCGCCGAGGCGCTGGCGTTCGCGGAGCGATCCGGGCTCGACCTCGCGGCCGTGGGTGAGGTGATGAAAGTGAGCTTTGGGCAGTCGAAGATGCTGGAGCGGACGCTGGGCCGGGTGCTGGCCGGCAACTTCGACGCGGGGGCGGCACTTCGGCTGTATGCGAAAGACCTCGGCCTGATCGACGCCGTGGGACGGGAGACCGGGGCCCGGTTGCCGTTGACGGGTGCGGCCGAGGGGTTGTTGGCAGAGGCGGCGGCACGGGGTTGGTCGGACCGGGACATTGCCGCCCTGATCGGATTGTTCCGGCCCTCACCCTCGACGCTCAGGGAACTTCCATGACTCGTGCCGTTCGCGCCCTTACCCTGGTGGTCCTCTCCGCGGCCTGCGGGAAGCCCGCCGCACCGCCTCCGCCTGCAGCTCCGACTCGGCTTGCCCTTGCGGACTCGGTCGACCATCTCGACGCCCTGGCCCGGGAGCCAATGGTGGTGCGCCACCCGAGCGGCGCCCTCTTCGTCACCGGGTACTGGGACACCATCCCGCCGGTCTGGAAAAGCACCGACGATGGGGCCACGTGGACCAAGCTCGATGTCGGCACCGCGGCGGACGGCGCCTTCGGCAACTCGGACTCCGATCTCGCGGTGGGGCCCGACGGCACCCTCTATCTCGTCACCCTGGTGTTTAGTCGGACCACCTTCCGGGGCGTCAGCATCCAGGTGGGGGTGAGTCACGACGTCGGGGCCTCGTGGAAGTGGACCCAACTCTCCAAGACCGACCTCGACGACCGCCCTTGGATCGACACGGCACCTGACGGCACGGTCCACGCCATCTGGAACGACGGCGGCGGCGTGCGTCAGGTCATCAGCACGGACACCGGCCGAACCTGGCAGGACCAGGGCCGGGTGAACGACCAGGGCGGGTCGAGCCACCTCGCGGTGGGTCCGCACGGCGAGGTGGCGGTCCGGATGATCCCGTCGTCGGCCGCCAACCTTGCCTACCATGCCGGGGTGGATCTCGTCGCGGTGAGTACCAACCGGGGCGCGACTTGGACCAGAAGCTCCGGTCCAGGCGCCATCCAATTCCGCCCGATGTGGGACACCACGGTGACGCCGAGGAAATTCGATCTTGGAGTCCAGCCGCATTGGGTCGAACCGCTCGCGTGGGATTCTGCCGGCGCGCTCTACTCCCTTTGGGCCAAGGACCAAGACGTCTGGCTCGGCCGGTCCGCCGACCGGGGGGTGACGTGGCGGAGCTGGAAGATCGCGAGCTCGGACGCCATTCCGTATTACCCCTATCTCATCGCCCGCGGCACCGGGGAACTCGCGGCCAGCTGGATGACCGGGCAGGGCCCTGCCCTCCACGCCAACGTGGCGCTGATCCGAGCCGGCGCCGACAGCACCCCTCCGGTGGTGGCGCGGGCCCCGGCGTTCCAGTTCGAGAGTTTCATGCTGCCGGGCTTCGGCCCTGACGGCGTGCGCGAGCCCGCCGGGGAGTACCTTCCGATGGTGTTCTTTCCTGACGGATCGTTAGGCGTGGTGACGCCGATCCAGAACCCGGGGGCCACGCGGATGGGTTTCACCTGGCGCCGGTACACCGCGGCCGTCGACACTGGAGACCTGAAATGACCGACCCCGAAGGAATCCTGCAGTTCCGCCACCAGACCCGGGCTTGGCTCGAGGCCAATTGTCCGCCCGAGATGCGCCGTCCGGCCGGCGAGGAAGACCAGTGCTGGGGCGGACGGAACTGCCAGTTCACCTCTGACGCCCAGCGGGTCTGGCTCGAACGGATGGGGGCCCGCGGGTGGACCGTCCCGACCTGGCCGCGCGAGTACGGCGGCGGCGGGCTCTCGTCCGACGAGGCCAAGGTGCTGGGCCAGGAAATGCGCACCATGGGCTGCCGCCCGCCGCTGGTGAGCTTCGGGATCTGGATGCTGGGGCCGGCGCTCCTCAAGTTCGGCACCCATGACCAAAAACTCGAGCACCTGCCCAAGATTGCCCGGGGGGAGATCCGGTGGTGTCAGGGCTACTCCGAGCCGGACGCGGGTTCCGACCTGGCCTCGCTTGCCACCCGGGCCGATGACCACGGCGATCATCTGATCATCAACGGCCAGAAGATCTGGACCAGCTACGCCGACCTGGCCGACTGGATCTTCTGCTTGGTCCGCACCGACACCGAAAAGAAACACGCCGGGATCAGCTTCGTGCTCTTCGACATGGCCTCACCCGGCGTGACGACGCGGCCCACGCTGTTGATCTCGGGCAAGTCGCCGTTCTGCGAGACGTTCTTCGACAACGTCCGAGTCGACAAGCGGAACCTGGTCGGCGCGATCAACGCCGGTTGGGACGTCGCCAAGTATCTGCTGACCCACGAACGCGAGATGCTCGGCGCCATGGGCGGGGCCGTCGACGCGAAGGCTGTTTCCCAGGTGGCCGTCGAACAGATCGGCCTCGACGCCGATGGACGGCTGGCCGATCCGGTGCTCCGGACCCAGATCGCCGAGTTCGAGATGGACGAGGCGGCGTTCCGCCTGGCCGCTGAACGGGCCATGGACCTCGTCAAAGTGCGCCAAGCCCACCCAGCCATGTCGTCGATGCTCAAATACTACGGCGCCGAGCTCAACAAGCGGCGCTGGGAGCTGATGGCCTCGATCTACGGCAGTGACGGCCTCGAGTGGGAAAGCGAGCGGTCCGGCCACGGTACCGTGCCCCGGACCTGGATCCGGGCCAAGGGCAATTCGATCGAGGGCGGCACCAGCGAAGTGCAACTCAACGTCATCGCCAAGCGGATTCTCGAACTTCCCGGCGCCTGAACCTCATCGAGCGGACGATCCCATGTCACTCATTTTAACTGAAGAACAGGGCATGCTGCGCGAGAGCGCGCGGGATTTCCTGACAGCCGAGTCGCCGGTGACTGCCCTTCGGGCGCTCCGGGACAGCGCCGATCGGGACGGATTCTCCCGGCCCCTCTGGCAGCGGTTCGCCGAGCAGGGCTTCTGCGGGGTGCTGGTGCCGGAGGCGCTGGACGGACTCGGTCTCGGCCATGTCGAGGCGGGCGTGGTGATGGAGCAGATCGGTCATCACCTGGTGGCGTCGCCGTTTCTGGCCTCGAGCATCGTCGCCGCGACGGCCTTGAAGGCCGCGGGCAGTGAGGCCCAGCAGCAGGCCTGGCTCCCGCGGCTCGCGCGGGGCGAAGCGATCGCCACCTTAGCGGTCGACGAAGGGGGTAAGCATCGGCCGGCCGTCATCGCCCTCCGCGCCACGCCCGACGGCGACGGCCTGGTGCTCAATGGCGCCAAGACCTTCGTCTTGGACGGGCATGTGGCCGACCTGTTCATCGTGGCGGCGCGGACTTCCCAGGGCATCACGCTCTGTCTGGTCGAACGGTCCGAGCCGGGGGTGGAGGTCGAGCGGACGATCATGGTCGATGCCCACAATGCGGCGCGGGTCACCTTCCGGGAGGTTCGAGTCGGCGCCGGAGCGATGCTCGGCCCACTCCATGGCGGTACGGCGGCGCTCACCGCGGCACTCGATGCCGGGCGGGCCGGCGCGGCGGCCGAGTTACTCGGCGTTGCCGACGAGGCCTTTGCGCGGACGATCGGCTACCTCAAGGAGCGGCGCCAGTTCGGCCGGCTGATCGGTGAGTTCCAGGCGCTCCAACACCGGGCCGCCATCCTTTACACTGAGCTCGAAATCACCCGCGCGGCGGTGCTCAAGGCAGAGCAGGCCCTCGACGCTGACAGCGCTTCAGCAGCCGACCTCGTGGCGGTCGCCAAGGCGCGGGCCGGCCGCACCGCCACACTCGCCGTTCAGGAGGCGGTCCAGATGCACGGTGGCATCGGGATGACCGACGAGTTCGAGATCGGCTTTTTCATGAAGCGGGCCCGGGTGCTCCAGGAGCTGTTCGGCGACGCCAACTGGCATCTGGATCAGGTGGCCAGGAGGCGTGGATACTAGGCGCCGGTCAACGCCGAGGGGCAGGTGTCGTTGCCGGGACCAGGGCCTGATACACCAGCGCGGCGAATCTTCCGTCCACATCGAGCGGAACACCGGGTAGGTTCTGAGTCATCATCACGATGACGAGGCCCTGGGCCGGATCCACGTCATAGTCGGTCTGGTAGGCGCCGCCCCACCCGAAACTGCCGACCGAATGCGGATCATTCCCGACGCCGAGCCGGTCCACGGTCGCGAAGCCAAGACCGAATCCCATCCCGTCGGGCGACAGCAGCGTGCCGACCAGGTTGGTGGTCATCAGCCGAACTGTATTCGGGCCCAGGAGCCGTTGGCCGTCGATCGTACCCCCGTTCAGTAGCATCTGCAGGAAACGGGAATAGTCGCGCGCGGTTGACACGAGGCCGGCCCCGCCGGCGAAGCTCTTCCGCGGCCCCACGACATAGTGCCCCTGACCCCGGGCGCCTTCGTCGGCCTTCACCAGCGTTCCATCAGGCCCGGGGCGGTACACGGCGGCCAGGCGGCCGGCTTTCTCCGCCGGCACGAAGAAGTACGTGTCGGGCATCGCGATCGGTTTGAAAACTCGCTGGGCAAAGAACTGATCGAGCGGCAGGCCCGACACTCGCTCCACGATGCAGCCGAGAATGTCGGTGTTGTAGCCGTACACGAATTTCTCGCCGGGCTGAGCCACGAAGGGCAGGGAGCCCAGACGATCCATCGTGGTGCAGATCGGTTCATCCTTGTCGGCGGTGTACCAGCCGTACCCGGCGGCCGGTCCGAGACCCTGGGCTTGGTAGAGCGGCGCCACGAGCGGATCGGTACCGTAAGAGATGCCGGCGGTGTGGGTCAAGAGATCCCGGATGGTGATCGGCCGCTTGGCCGGGACGAGGGCGCGGCCGGTGTCGGCCTTGACCGCGACGGTGCTGCCGGCAAAGGTCGGCATCCAACGGGACACCGGATCGCCGAGCCCGATCTTGCCCTCCTCGTACAGCATCATGATCGCAACGCTGGTGACGGCTTTGCTTTGCGACGCGATCCGGAACAAGGCGTTCGCGGTGAGTGGCTTGCCGGCCTCCTTGTCGGCCCAACCGTAGGCGCCCTGGTAGGCCACCTTGCCATGTTGCATGACCAGCCCGACGACACCAGCCACCTTCCCGGAATCCGTCCACGCCTTGAACACCTGGTCGATCCGCGCCAGCCGATCCCTCGACAGCGTGAGAGGCTGAGCCACGGCGGCCTGGACGAGGCCGATGACGAGCAGGCCGCACCGAGCCGCCGGGCCGACGAGCTTGCGAGTGATAGTCACGATCAGAGCCATTGAGGAGGAAGCCCGAAGGTACGGCGGCGCCCCGGGGGGAGCAAGGAGATTTCAGAACGAGCATCCGGCGATGCCGTCATGGCGGTCCGCGGCGGAGCCCCACCTTTGCGGGCCGAGCGGCGTCGAGCGCCCGCCGGATCGTCAGGGCCATCCGAGTACTGGCCGTCACGGTCAGTCCGCCGGTCGGAGGGCAGGCGCTACCCACCGGGTCGGCCGGCCCGGTGCCGCACGCGGCAGTCATCAGGAGAAGTCCGACCCTGATCCGCCCGATCGGTCTCGGATCTCGGGTCACGGCTTCAAATCACCTTCCACCAAGGGGCGACCAGAACCCGTCGGGTGAGCCAGAAGGTTTCGGTGCCGCCGGACAGCACGAGCCCCGCCGAAGCCAGCTTCGGGTACTCATCGAGGAACGCCTCGAGATGGCGGGCGTCCCCCGTGCCGACTCGCGCCGAGGTCTTGACCTCGATCGGCAGAACTCGATGGGCGGTTTCGATCACGAAGTCGACCTCGGCGCCCTTGGTCGTTCGCCAATGAAGGATCGAGGGACGATCGGACCGGGTCCCGCTCCAGGCCAGCAGGTCGGTGGCCACCAGGTTTTCCAAATGGGCTCCCCGCGGAACCGATTCCCCCGCGAGGTGCAGCGCGAGCCCGGTGTCGCTCCAATACAACTTGGGTGACTTGATCAGCCGTTTGGTCCGGTTGACCGAGTACGCCGGCACCCGAACCAATTGGTACGACACTTCGAGCAAATCGAGGTAGCGCTGGACTGTCGTCGGCGGCATCCCGAGATCTCGCGCCAAGCCGGCCTGCTGCTGGATGCCGCCGATCCGGAGCGCCGTCGCAATCATCAATCGGCGAAACTCCGTCAGGCGGTCCACCGCCGCCAAGTCGCGGAGGTCGCGCTCGAGGTAGGTCGTGGCGTATCCCTCGAACCAGGTCCGCCGATCCCGGTCGTTGGTGAGCTCAACGGCCGGCGTTGGGTACCCGCCGCGCCGGGCCCAGTCGGTCCAGGGTTCCTCGGGAACCTGCTGGGCTTCGACCAGCGAGTGCCATTGACCGGGGTCGTGGTCGAACAGGGAGGACCAGATGCCGGGGGCTCCGAGTCCCCGCTGTTCGCGACGAGTCATCGGCCAGAGCGTGAGGTATGACGCCCGGCCCGCCAACGATTCGGAGACCGACTTCATGAGGAGCAGGTTGGCGGAACCGGTCAGGAGAAATTGGCCGGGACGCCGGCCGGCGTCCACCGCTCGCTTGACCGCGAGCAGCAGGTCGGGCTCCCGCTGGATTTCATCGAGCGTTACCCGAGGGTGTTGGCCCACCAGTTGGTCGGGCGCCTCTTGGGCCCGGCTCTGGGTCTCGAGGTCATCGAGCGTGAACAGGCGGCGATCGGTGGCTGCGGCCGCCGCTCGAACCAAGGTGCTCTTCCCGGTCTGTCGGGCCCCCGTAACCACTGTTACCGGCATGCCCTGGAGCGCCTCGGCGAACGAGGCTCGGCACGTCGGCGGCGATCGACGGATTCCCCTCCGACGGGAGCCGTCCGAGTTCGGCATAGGTCAGACGATGACTAGCGGCGAGCTCTAGTACCAGCGGGTTCACCGGGTCGGGCACCAAGCGTTCGTCCATGGTGAAGTAGCGCGCCACCGCCGCCACCGGGCCGGGTATTTCGTCCTGGTTCGTGCCGGCGACTAATGGGGTAGTCATTGGAGTGCGCCCTGCTCGCCTCGTCGGTTGGGTAGGTCTGACGACTGAGCTGGTTATCTGCCGCCAGCGTTAATCCCCAAACTAATTCGGAGGACGAACGAACGGGGCTGGGCCAGCGACCACGAGTTGACTGATCCAAAGCCACCGGCCTGGAACGCCTGATAGGTCGACAGCTCCGGATCGTATCCAGTGTAGTCGGTCCATATTGCCAAGTTCCGGCCGCTGGCGGTGACCGCGTGAGTCTGTTCTATTTTGGCTGGCGCAGGGCGTCCGCGAATTCGGGAGGCGACTCGTGACCCAACGACCAAGCCCCGTCGTTCCCGAACCGAACCCGACCGGCGAGCCGATCAGCGGGGGTCGCGGAGCAGCGTGCCGACCCCGTCCAACATCCACATCCATACGGAGTCGACCATGACCTCCTGGTCTCGAACGGTACTCCTCGGCGTCGTGTCCCTCCAAACGGTCGCCTGCAGCCGAACGGCCGAGCCGCCACATGACCGGCCGGCCGCCCCGGCTCCCGCCGTCCCGTACGGTGCAAACGGGCCGGCAAGCGGCAGGTTCACACACGACGGCGTCTCGCTCTACTACGAGACCTACGGCGAGGGCCAGCCACTCCTGCTCGTGCACGGGAACGGCGGGAGCATCGGCTGGATGGCCGCCCAGATCGACTTCTTCAAGAAACGCTACCGGGTGATCGCGATGGATAGTCGCGACCACGGGCGCTCCGCTGACAGTGACGGCCCTCTCACCTACGAGAAGATGACGGACGACCTGGCCGCGCTGATCGATCACCTCACGCTCGGCCCGGTGGACGTAGTCGGCTGGAGTGACGGCGGCATCGAGGCCCTCCTGCTCGGCGCTCGGCACCCAAGTAAGGTCAAGAAGATCGTCTCGATGGCGGCGAACCTGAGGCCCGCCACGGATGCGGTCTATCAGGAGACCGAGGAACTGATCAGGTCAATGCTGGCCGCAACACCTGACAGCGTGCGGAACACACTGGCCGGGCGGCGCGCGCTGAAGGTGACGGGTATGATGGTGAAGGAACCGAACATCGACGCGACACTGCTCGCGCGGATTACCGCGCCAACGCTCGTCCTGGCCGGCGATCAGGATATGATCCGCACTGAACATACGGTCGAGATCTTCACTCACCTTCCGAACGCCCAGCTCGCGATCTTTCCAAACAGCACCCACATGGTGCCATACGACGACCCCGAG
>JANPEL010000310.1:0-6678 GCA_031431925.1 Gemmatimonadota bacterium
GGGGCCTCGAACTCGGCATTCAGGACCGGAGCATCAACCCGTCCGCAACAACTCCCTTCTTGTTCTCGGGGACCGATGCTCGAAGCGGGCTTCCGGCCACCGATCGGTATCTGTACCAGACCCTCCGCGGGTTCGACGGGGCAACGGACCAGCAGAAGTGCTTCGCCGGGAACTTCGCGCAGGGAATGTGCACGGGCCTGCCGCTCAATCTCGACAAGTTGACGCCGGGGCTGACCGGCGCGGGTGAGTTCGAGTTCAAAGTTGGAGTGTACGACCGCGCCCGGAATTTCAGCGGGTATCAGTCCCGCTGGGCCCTCGAGGACCGCATCGCACCCACGGCCTCCGATCTGGCCCTCGACGCAACCTTGGCCGCGGGGACCGACTTCACGCTGGGTTGGAAGCTGACGGACAACCTCGAAGTGGCCGGCACCGCCTACGGCCTCAAGTACACCGGTGTGGGACGATTGCCGATCTTCAGCTACCAGACCCAGGGAGTTCCGTTTGACGGCCAGTGGAAGCTTTCGGCATCAGTTCAGTACACCTCGAAGTTCCCGGCGTCGATGGAGCAGCTGGTGCCGAACGGGCCGTTCTACATGCCGTCCGGCGTCGAACGAAAAGTCAGTGACCTGTTCTACGGTGGCGTCGACAACGGTATGAACGGCGGCTGGACGACCCTGAACGTCGCCCCTCGCACGACCTCCAACTTCACCTCGTTTCGGGTCGGGGCCACGGGACTCGACCGGATCGAATTTGGACCGACCATGGCCAAGGTATGCTACAACCCGTTTGGCGCTCAGGGGAACTGCCAGGGTGTTCCCGAGTCCATGACGATCAACCTCGACGCCTACTACCCAACCGGTGGCGTCAGCCGGATCTCCGAGATGTACCTCGCGAAGGGCTCGACTTTTTCCGGAGTGCCCACGGGGTTGCTGTTCGACCAGCCCATGACCGCCTCCCGGCAAACCTTCGGCGGCTTCTTCATTGACAGCTACACCCAAATCCTGTCCGGCATGCGGTACCAGCCCGGAAACTACGAGTTGATGTATTACGGATTTGACGCCAACCGAAACGTCCTTGAAGGGCGGCCAATTCCCTACGAGGTCACCAAAGCCCTCAAGTTCTGATATTCCGGCGCTATTCCCCAACCGGCCGGTCGATTCGGCCGGAGGACTCGTTGGCCAGTTGTCGGCTGTTTGGGTCCCCGAAGATCTTCTCACCATCGAACCGGCCATTCTCGATGAAGACCTCGGAAATGAACCGGCCGGCCGTTAGGCTCCCCGCCAAATACACCCCCGGAACGTTGCTCTCGAGGGTGTCAGGATTATGCGCGGGCCGCCCCGTGTCGGGCGCAAGCTCGATGCCGATCGAACGCAACAACCCGAAATCAGGACGGTAGCCGGTCAGCAGGAGCACCCGGTCGGCCGGGAGCCGGATCGGGCCGGTCGGCCCATGGGCCACGACCTCACTCGGCCCGATTTCGACAACCTGGGTGGCCCAGCGGACCGCAATCTCCCCCGCTTTGACCCGGTTCTCGAAGTCGGGCCGGAGCCAGTATTTCACACTCGGCTTGAGGGCATCGGCCCGATGGACCACGGTGACCCGGGCGCCGGCCCGATACGCGCTGAGCGCCTGCTCGATGGCGGAATTCTTGGCTCCGACGATCACCACATCGAGCCCGGCGAGCGAGTGGGCCTCGACCGGATAGTGACTCACGTGCGGAAGGTCCTCCCCCGGAATCTCGAGCCGGTTCGGCTGCCCGAAGTAGCCGGTGGCCAGCACCAACCGATCGACTCGGACCACTTCGTGCCGCGGTTCGGCCAACGTACCCTCGAGCTCACACCCGATCTGGTCGCCCTCCCGACGGGCCCCCACCAGTCGGGTGAACGGGCGGATCCGGAGCCCCTCGACCCGGGCCACGCCCCGGTAGTACATCAACGCTTCCTCGCGAGTCGCCTTCTGGCCCGAACACACCAGGGGATGGCCGCCAATTTCGAGACGGTCCGGCGTCGTGAAGAAGGTCATGCCGACCGGGTACCGGACGATCGACTCGACGATGGCGCCGGTGTCGATCACTAGCGGATCGAGGCCGCGCCGCTTGGCGGCAATGGCGGTCGCGAGGCCAATCGGACCGGCCCCGACAATGAGGGTAGACATACCGGAAATTAACCCGTCGGCCGGGCCCGCCCCTTGACGAAGCAGGTATGATCACCGAAGATTATATCGAACGTTCGTTCGAATATGACTACGACCCTCGCCCGTCTCCCGACGCCCGCTGCCCGCCGCGGCCGCCAAACCACCCAGCGCAAGCTGGACCACTTGCTCGCGTCCGCGGCCGCCCTGATCGCCGCCAAGGGGTTCGAGGCCACCGCCATCCGCGACGTCGGCCGGAAAGTCGACGCCAGCCTGGCCGGGATGTACTACTACTTCACGAGCAAAGAAGACCTGCTCTACCAGATCCAGTCGCGGACGTTCGCGGCGCTCGCGGCTGAGCAGGAGGCGGCCGCAGAGCTGCCCGGCACGCCGGAAGAACGGCTCCGCCGGCTCCTGACCGGCCATCTGACCTTCTTTGCCAAGCACCCGAACGAGATGAAGGTGTGCACGTTCGAGATGGAGTCTCTGACCGGCGACCACTACCGCCGGGTCGAGGCCATCCGAAAACGGTACTTCCGCCTGATGGCCGACGTGGTGGGCGATCTGGTGGGCGGGCCGGCTCGCAAAGCCCGCGAGGCCCGGAGCCGGCGGATCACGCTGTATGTCTTCGGCATGCTCAACTGGGTCTTCATGTGGCACGACCCGAACAAGGACGGTCCCGTGGAAAGTCTCGGTCCTGAAATGTGCGACCTGCTCCTCAAGGGAATCGACCGCCGATGACCCCCGCCGAAGCGCCGACGGTCGTGATACTCCACCAAGGCGAGCCGGGTGATCCCGCATGGGCCGCATTCGGCGAGGCCCTGGCCGCGGCTACCGGGTGCAGGGTGTTCCAGTACTCCCGAGCGGAACCCGCTTTGTCGGGACCGGCCCTCGAGGTCCTCCCGAAGCTCCTCGAGGCCATCGGATTCCACCGCGGGATCCTGCTTGGGCAGGGCGAGGGCGCGTCGATCGCCACCATCTATTTGGGCGGCGTCCAGGATCACCGGATCCGCGGGCTCGTCCTGATTTCGCCTCGGTTTTTCGCCGAAGACCCGAAGCACGACCGCGATCGGACCCCCGATATCCGGGAATCGATCGGCTATATCCGGGTTCCCATCCTGATCGTCCACGGCACGGCCGCTCAGATCCGAGCGGCTGAAGAGGAGGCCTACTGCCCGGTCGACGTGGCTGAGGGCGACGGCCCCGCCGACACCTTGGCCGCGGTGGCGACATTCATTAAGACGGTGCGGAATGAAGACTGACACGATGCCGCGGATCGACTTCCGGACGGCCCCGGAGCAATACCGGCATTGGACGCTGACGACCGAGGGCCCGATCGGCACCTTGACGATGCGGGTGAGCGAAAGCGGCGGCCTCGTCCCGGGCTACGAGCTCAAACTCAATTCGTACGACTTGGGCGTGGACATCGAGCTCCACGACGCGGTCCAGCGGTTTCGGTTCGAGCATCCGGGGGTCAAGGCCGTCATCATCCGATCGGGCCAGGACCGGGTGTTCTGTGCCGGGGCCAACATTCGGATGTTGAGCCAGTCGAGTCACGGTCACAAAGTGAACTTCTGCAAGTTCACCAACGAAACCCGGAACGAAATCGAAGACGCCAGCGAGTGGAGCGGCCAGCGCTACCTCGCGGCCGTGAGCGGCCCCGCTGCGGGCGGGGGCTATGAACTTGCCCTGGCCGCCGATCACATCATGCTGATCGACGACCGGAACTCCTCGGTGTCGTTTCCAGAAACCCCGCTGCTGGCGGTGCTCCCCGGCACCGGCGGTTTGACCCGGATTACCGACAAACGGAAAGTCCGCCGCGACCTGGCCGATGTCTTCTGCACGCTGGAAGAAGGGGTTCGGGGCAAGAAAGCTGTCGACTGGCGCCTGGTCGATGAGGTGGTGCCGAAGTCGGCCTGGCACGAACGGGTGCTGGCCCGGGCCCACGCGATGGCCGCGGGATCGGACCGGCCGAACACCGGCGCCGGCGCCCGGCTCACTCCGCTGGCCCGCGTCATGGGCGACGACCGGATCGAGTATCCGTCCGTGACCGTGGCAATCGACCGGCCCCGCCGCCTGGCCCATCTGACGATTCGCGGCCCGGGAGCGCCGGTGCCTGACGCCGTCGAGGCGGTGGACACGTTCTGGCCGTTGGCGTGGGCCCGAGAACTCGACGACGCCATCCTCCACCTCCGGTTCAACGAACCGGACATCGGCCAGTTGGTGTTTCATACCACGGGCAACTCGGCGGCCGTGCTGCAGTACGACGAGTTCCTCGAAGCGCACCGGGACGATTGGTTCATTCGAGAAGTCCGGCTGTTCATCAAGCGGGTGCTCAAGCGAGTGGACCTGACCTCCCGGACTCTGGTCGCGCTGATTGAACCGGACAGCTGCTTCGCGGGAAGCTTGGCCGAAATCGTCTTCGCGGCCGACCGGTCCGCGATCCGCGATGGCGGCGCCCCGAAACCGGCCCTGGCGCTTTCCCGGCTCAACTTCGGCGCCTATCCGATGAGCAACGGCCTGACCCGCCTGGCCACCCGTTTCCTCGGCGAGCCCGAGAGCGTGACGCGGGCCGAGCAGTTGGTGGACACCACCCTCGACGCAGCTGCGGCCGCCGAAGCGGGACTGGTCACCTTCGTCTACGACGACACCGATTGGTCGGACGAAATCCGGATCATGCTCGAGGAGCGGGCCAGTTTCTCGCCCGACGCGCTGACCGGCATGGAGGCCAACCTCCGGTTCGGCGGCCCCGAGACCATGGAAACGAAGATCTTCGGCCGGCTCACCGCCTGGCAGAATTGGATCTTTCAACGCCCCAACGCCGCCGGCGACGACGGCGCGCTCAAACGATACGGTACCGGCATTCAGCCCAGCTTCGACCGCAAGCGAGTGTAACCCATGATTGATGAGACCGCAGTCGACTACGACGGATTGATTCCCAACAATGTCGGCTTGAGCAGCGACGAACGGGTCAAGAAGGCCCTGGAGAAATGGCATCCCGGCTACATCGACTGGTGGATGGGCATGGGGCCCGAGGGCTTCCAGGAGTCGCTGGTGTACCTCCGGACCGCCATCGGCGTCGGGGCCAACGGCTGGGCCCGGTTCGACTACGTCAAGATGCCGGAGTACAAGTGGGGCATCTTGCTGGCCCCCCAAGTGCCCGACCGGCGGGTTCCGTTCGGCGCCAACATCGGCGAACCGGCCTGGCAGGAAGTGCCCGGCGAGCACCGCGCCATGCTCCGGCGGCTGATCGTGATCCAGGGCGACACCGAGCCCGCGTCGGTGGAGCAGCAACGGCACCTCGGCAAGACCGCGCCGTCGCTCTACGACCTTCGGAACCTCTTTCAGGTCAACGTCGAAGAGGGCCGGCATCTCTGGGCCATGGTCTACCTGCTCCAGAAATACTTCGGCACCGACGGGCGCGAGGAGGCGGAGGACTTGCTGAAGCGCCGCTCCGGCGACGCCGATTCGCCGCGGATGTTGGGCGCCTTCAACGAAGCCACGCCTGATTGGCTGTCGTTCTTCATGTTCACGTTCTTTACCGATCGCGATGGGAAGATGCAGCTCGAAGCCCTCGCGCAGTCGGGTTTCGATCCGTTGTCACGCACCTGCCGGTTCATGCTGACGGAAGAAGCCCACCACATGTTCGTAGGTGAGACCGGCGTGGGCCGGATCGTGCAGCGAACCTGCGAAGCGATGAAGGCGGCCGGGATCGACGACCCGTACGACATCGAGCGGGTCCGAAGCCTGGGCGTGATCGATCTTCCGACCATCCAGAAGAAGGCCAACCTCCACTTTTCGCTCACCCTCGATCTCTTTGGGGCCGAGGTGTCGACCAACGCGGCCAATGCCTATCACGCGGGGATCAAGGGCCGGTATCGGGAAGACAAGCTCGACGACGATCACCGGCTCGAGCACGCCACCTATCCGGTGCTCCGGCCGGTCGACGGCAAGATCCTGACGATGGAGGTTCCGGCGTTGTCGGCGCTCAACATGCGGCTCCGCGACGACTACGTGAACGATTGCCAGAAGGGAATCGACCGGTGGAACCGGGTCATCATGAACGCCGGGATCGAGTTCCAGATCCGGTTGCCGAGCGTGGCGTTCAACCGAAAAATTGGCGAGTTCAAGAGCGTGGCGGTCGACTTGGAGGGGCGGTTGGTGTCGGAGGCGGACTGGATGGCGCGCCGGGATTCGATGCTGCCGAATGGCCAGGACCAGGCCTTCATCGAGCACCTAATGAGCCAGCCGGTCATGGGCATCGGTCAATATGCGGGGTGGATTGCGCCGCCGCGCGTCGGGATCGACAATCGGCCGGGCGACTTCGAGTACGTCAAGATCGCCTGACTATCGCCACTTGACGACCCGGGCCTCGACGGCGGTGAACCCGAGATGCAGCAGCACCGCCAACCCAGCCGATGGGAGCGCTCCTTGCATCACGACCCGCCAGTCGTTGAGCGCCAGGCCGGTCACGATCAACGTCCCGAACCCACCCGCGCCGATCAGGGCCGCGAGCGCCGCCGTGCCGACGTTGATGACCGCCGCCAC
>JANPEL010000311.1:0-26248 GCA_031431925.1 Gemmatimonadota bacterium
TGGAGGGTTCGAGATCGGGTCACTCCACCCGAGCGTGTGGGTGGCCCTCGCGTATTCGTCGATCCTGTCGTCGGTGGTGGCATCGATACTCTGGACCCGGAGTCTCAAAGCACTGGGCGGCAGCCGGACCGCACTCTACAACTGCATCACCCCGGTTTTTGCCGCCGTCGCCGCGTGGATTCTTCTCGGGGAAGCACCAGTGCCGCTCCAAGGGGTCGGAGCGGCACTGGTCATTATCGGCGTATTGGTGAGTCGGGCCCCCGGCGAGGCCGAGGAACCTTAAGGCGCGCTGCTTGACTGACGGACCTCCTCAAGCCGGGCCACCGCTCGGCGGAGGTGGGGAATTACAATGGACCCCCCGACCACCAGGCCGATCGAAAACGCCTCATGCATCTCGGGGTCGGTCACCCCTTCCTCGCAGCATCGCTGGACGTGGTAGGTAATGCAGTCGTCACAGCGGAGCACCATCGACGCCACCAAGCCAAGGAGTTCCTTGGTCTTGACGTCGAGCGCCCCGGCCTCGTAGGCGCGGGTGTCGAGGTTGAAGAACCGGTTCGTCGTCAGGTTCCCGGCGGCGAAGACCTTCTGGTTCATGGCCCCACGGAATCGGTTGAACTCTTCGATACTGTCGCTCATCTCAGGGAACCGGGTTCGGTTTTTCGACGATCTTCTCGTAGCTCGCCGGATTCCACTTGGGCCGCTCGGGGGCATTTCCGATCGTGGTGGCCAGATGAAAGATCAGTTTCAGAACCCTGGCCTCTTTTTCCGCGTCGAGCCGGTCCGGGGTGTCGGTGACGGCGTGGTAATCGTCGTGGAGGCCGCTCGTAAAAAACAGCACCGGGACGCCCTTCAGGGCAAAGTTGTAATGGTCGGACCGGAAGTAGAGATTCTCTTCCGGCCACCGGTCGTCGATGGCGGCCATCCCGAGATCGGGGTGTTCGGCCGCGACCTTGGCCAGCGTCGTACCGAGGTCGGAATGCTGCATCCCGATGGCCACCACGGTGTCTTTCCAGTTCCGACCGATCATGTCGATGTTGAGATTGGCCACCATGGCTTCAATCGGGACCGGCGGGTTCTTGACGAACTGGGCACTGCCCCAGAGTCCCTTTTCTTCGCCACTGACGCCGAGAAAGAGCACCGACCGTTTGGGCCGGGCCCCAGTTTGTGCGAACGCCTCGGCCAGCTCGACGATGCCGACGGTGCCCGACCCGTCGTCATCGGCGCCATTGCAAATTCGGTCCTTGTCGCTCGACCCTTTGCAGCTTGGGCTCTGGCCCAGGTGGTCCATATGCGCCGAGACGACGACGTATTCGTGCCTGAGGACCGGGTCGGTGCCCTCGACAACCCCCGCGACGTTCGGAGCCTCCAAGGCGCTCAAGATCGTATCGCGAATGGTGGATTTGGCGGTCCAATCGGGAGCCGGCACGATGGTCGGAGTAGTCGCCGCCCGAATCTGGGCGAGTTGCTCCGCTGCCTCCGGTGACTGCGCCCCGACGGCCGCGGCATTGGCCAGGAAGACCGAAAGCCCTTCGCGGGGGCCGACGCCGACGACGGTTTCATCGGCTGACTGACCGGCGAGTTGGCTGAAGGCGCCCGGATTGTTGACCATCGCGACCATCAACTTGGCGCCACCGACGAAGGCGGCCTGGAGAACCTTGTTGGCGTCCGCGGGGAACCCCGCGCTCCAATCGGCCACCCACACGACGGCCTTGCCCTTGAGCTCCGCCGACGTTGCGCTGTCGATGCCGCCGCCGAGCAGGACGACCGGGAATTCACCGCCGCCGCCGGCCACCGCGACCGAGGCGTCCCGGCCGACCTGAAACGTGATGGCGCTCCCCGGTCCGGTGAAGGACACGGACGAACCGGCCGGTACGACGCGGCGGGTGGTAATTTTGTAGGGCAGCACGAAATCGGGAGACGAACCGGGTGGCTTGAGCCCGAGCTGCTTGAACTCGGTGGCCATCCATCGGGCCGTCAGGTCGAGCCCCCGGCTCGGGGTATCGCGGCCACCCATGGAATCGTGGGCCACGATGTGGATCCGCCGTTTGACATCGGCTTCGGTAATGGTCGCGGCCGCCCGGGTCGCCGCCGACTGGGCACGCAGGGGGACCGTCAGGCACCCGATCGTCGCCACCAAGCATCCAACCTTCACGTCGTTCTCCAATGGTGAATCAGTCGAGCAAAACTAACCGCCCCGGCATCGATGCAAGGGCGGCAGATGTGACGAGCGGGATCAGGGCGGGGTCGGCCGGGGGGGCGGTGGTTTCCGGCGGCGGAGTTCGGGTTGCTTCGGAGCCGGCTTGGGCTTCTGAACTGGGGGCGGCTTCGGTCTGATCGAGTCTTGAACGAACGGGCTGATCGCCGACGCCACCCAGGGACCCCCGGGGGAGGAAGAACCTCCAAGCAGCGCGACGACCAACACCGTCTGTCCCACCAAACCACTGAACACTGAGGATTCCGTCATTGCAGGCAAGCTAGCCATGGCAGGTCGTGTGCCACCAGATGCCGATCGGGTAACCGCCAGTGAACCAACAGGATAGCGAACCTGGCTCGATTCGGTCCATCGGGGATTGTCCCCCGGGCGGGACACCGGTGACCTCGCGTTGACTCTCTCTCCATCTCCCCGTACGTTCCGCCGCCTATGGTGACCACCAGCCGAGCGAAAGAGCGACTCGACCTCCTCGACCCGATGGAGGTCGCCCGGCTCGGCGGTATCGAGGTTCTGACCCAAGGCATCGTCGAAGGCTTTCTGACCGGATTGCACCGGTCCCCCCGGCGGGGTTTTTCGGTCGAATTCGCCGAGCATCGGGCGTATCAGCCGGGTGATGAACTTCGATATGTTGATTGGAAAGTCCTGGCCCGCAACGACCGGCTTTACGTCAAGCAGTTCGAGGAAGAGACCAATCTGCGGGCCATGGTGGTGCTCGATGCCAGCAAGTCGATGGGCTGGTCCGGGGTTCCGGGTGGCCGACTGACCAAGCTCGAGTACGCCAAGCGGTTGGTGGCTGCCATGGTGTTGGTGTTGCTCCGACAGCGGGACGCCACCGGCCTGATCACGTTCGACGAGGTGGTGCGTTCGATCACCCCGCCCCGGGCCCGGATGACCCACTGGCACCAGATCCTCGCGGCCCTCCACCATACCGATGCCGGCTCGGCGACGGCGGCGGAGCCGGCGCTCCGGCGGGTCGTTGATCAACTCCGCCGACGAGGCCTGGTCATCTTCGTCTCCGACCTCTTGCTCGACCGCGAGCTGACCATCAAGGCGCTCCGGTTCCTCCGGCACCGAGGCCATCAAGTGCTGGTGCTGCACGTCATGGATCCGGCGGAGCTGGCGTTAGGCGGTCCGGCCGAAGCGCGGTTCGAGGATCCGGAAACCGGCCAGCACGTGACGATTCGGCCGGCCGACTGGGCCGGGGTCTATGCCAAGACCGTGGAGGGCGTCGTTCATGATTGGCGCCTCGCCTGCCGCGCCCACGCCATGGCCTATGAGCGGGTCACCACGGACACGCCCTTTGGGCTGGCGTTGCGGCAGGCGTTGGTTCAGTCCATTCACCTCGCATGACGTTCGCTTTCCCCTGGGCCCTGGGCGGGTTGGTCCTGGCGGGGATCCCGATTCTGCTCCATTTGTTGGCCCGGCGGGAACCTCCCACCGTGATGTTTCCAGCCACCCGGTATCTCGCTCAGGCGGCGGAACATCATAAGCGCCGCCTCCAACTGCAGCACTTTCTTCTGCTGCTGGTCCGGACCCTCTTGGTTGTGGCGCTGGTGCTCGCGGCGTCGGGGCCGAGTTGGCCCTCCGCCGGGTTCGGCAATCACGGCCCGACGGCGGCGGTGTTGATTCTCGACAATTCGCTCTCGAGCGGCACGATCGCCGCCGGCGTTCCGGTGCTTGACGGCCTCAAAACCGCAGCCCGGGCCGTGGTCGATCGGGCCACGCCCGAGGACCGCCTTTGGCTGCTCACGGCCGATGGGATTGCCCGGCCGGGCGCGCCTCCGGTTCAGCGGAGCCGGATCGACACCGCGGTTGCGACCGGCCGACGAGCTGATTTGGGCGCGCTCGTGACCCTCGCGACTGAGATCCTCGATGGCCAGAGCTTGCCCGGCGAGGTCATCGTGGTGTCCGATCTGCAACGCACCGCGCTCGGCGGTCTTTCGCGAGCGCCGATCACCGTCTTGCGGCCCTCGGGGCCGCCGCCGGGCAATGCCGGCATCGGCACCCTCGATGTGGGGAGCCAGCCCTGGGGGGCCGACGGCGGCACCGCGAGCCTGTTGGTTCGCGGATCGGGCGGCCCGGCCCGGCCGGTGACCCTGGTTGTCGGCGACCGGCCGCCGAAGCAACTGCTGGTGCCGGTCGGCGGGGTGGGAACCCAGCGAGTGACCGGGGTTGCCCCGGGCTGGTGGACCGTCAAGGCCTCGCTCGACCCTGACGAACTCCGCGCCGACGATAGCCGAAGCGCGACGGTTCGGATTGCGCCGGCGGCCCGGGTGGCGTGGTCGACGTCGGACCAATACCTCGCGACGGCGGCGTCGGTGCTGGCCCAGAACGGTCGGATCGTGCCGGGGGCCGAGGTCGGTCTCGGCTCGTTAGGCAGCGGCGGGGCGGTGGTGACGCCGCCGGCCGATCCGGCCCAACTCGGCGCGCTCAACCGGGCGCTGGCCGCCCGGGGATCCGCCTGGCGCTTTGGCGACGTGGCCCTGACGGCCGTCAACACCGACAGCGGTCCATGGCTCGGTCGGGCGCGGATTACCCGTCGCCACCGTCTGGTGTTCCAAGGGGGCGCTCCAACCGACGTGCTCGTCACCGCCGCCGGCGAGCCGTGGGTGGCTCGATCGGGCCGGATCGTGCTGGTGGGGAGCCGGATGGAACCGGGATGGACCGCCCTGCCGCTCGCCGCCGGGTTCGTTCCGTTTCTCGACGCCCTGCTCAACCGGGCCGCCCGGGGCGAGTTGATTCACCTGGTGGCCGCTCCGGGCGACCGGGTTCTGATGCCGGACCGGGTCACCACGGTATCCGCCGGGGCCCGCCAGTGGACGATCGAGGGCGGCTCGGCGTTTCGGCCGGCCGACGCCGGACCGCATTTCCTCCTGGCCGGCCGTGATACCATCGGGGTCCTGAGTGTGAACCCTGATCCGCGGGAATCAGATCTGGCGCGGGCCGGCGATGCGGAGGTCCTCGCCATCTGGCCTAACGCCCGCGTGGCCGACCTCGACGCCGCCGGCCAGGCGGCCTTCCAGGCCGGAGCCCGGAGCGACCTGCGGGGCCCATTGCTGTGGGCGGCTCTGCTGTTGGCGTTGGTCGAGGTGGCGCTGGCCAGCCTGCGGCGCGGGCGCCGGTAATGCTCCAGCCGGTCCTTGACGCCTTCAGCCGAACCCGGTTTGCCCGCGAACTCTTGGAGCGGCTGCCGGGGGCCGGGGCCACCCTTCGGCTGGGGGGGCTTCCGGGTTCGAGTCCCGCCGTGGTGGCGGCGTGGCTCCGAGCGGAGCGACCGACGCAGCTGATCGTGATCGTCGCCAACACGCCATCCGAGGCCGAGCGCTGGGTGGCCGACTTGGGGCAGTTGACTGACGGCGGCGTGGCCCTCTACCCCCAGCGGGAGGCGCTCGGGGAGGAAGAACACCACGTCGAGATCGCCGGGGAGCGGACCGAAACGCTCCAAGCGCTGATCGCGGGGGCGCTCGGGATCTTGGTGACCACCGCCCGGGCGTCGGCGGAGCGGACCGCGGTTCCGGCGGCCCTCGCCGCCTACCGGCTCGAACTCGCTCGGGGGGCCGCTCTGCCCCTTCGGGCCGTCATCGAACAACTGGGGTCGATGGGCTATAGCCGGGTTCCGACCGTCACCGAGGTGGCCCAGTTCAGCGTCCGGGGCGGGATCATCGATCTCTATGGGTTCGGGATGGCCACACCGGTCCGGGCGGAGTGGTGGGGCGACGTGATCGAAAGCGTCCGGGGCTTCGATCTCACCAGCCAGCGGAGCGGGGCGGAGCAGGAGGCAGTAACGGTCCTGCCGGTCCGGACGGTTGCGGCGGCCGTGTCGGCCGATCGCGGGGCGAGTGTCCGGCGCTCGCTCCTCGATCTTCTCCCCACGGGCACGTTGGTCCTCGTCGACTCTTCCACGTCCAACGCCGAGGAAGTGGCGCGGGCGTGGCGGGAGGCCGAGCACCATCTGGAGGTCGCCCGCCGGCTTGGCGAGGACCCGCCGGCGCGCGCGGAGATTTTTCTCGCGCCTGAGCAATGGGGCGCCGCCCTCCAGCGGTTTGCTCACCTCACGCTGCGGGAAGAGCCGGTTGATCTCCAAGCCGGGTTCTTCCCGCCGGAAAAAATCGACCGCGATGTCAAGCGGCTTCGGGGCCTCCTCGACGGCGGGCTCGCCACCCTGATTCTTTGTGACAACGAAGGCCAACTCGAGCGGCTGAGCGAGTTGCTCGAGGAGCACGGGCGGCCGGGCGGGGCGATGCTGGCGGTCGGGGCCCTCGATGGCGGCTTTGTGATGCCGGCCCTTCGGGTCATGACCGACCATGAGGTCTTCCGGCGGGCCCGGCGGCTTCGACGGGTCCGGCGGTACCGACAGGCGGCGCCGACGGTGGTGGCCGGCACGTTGGCCAGCGGCGATTACGTGGTGCACCTCGACCACGGGATCGGCATCTACCGGGGGATCACCTCGATCGAGGTTGAGGGCGGCGCGATCGAAGTGGCGATCGTTGAGTACGAGGGTGGCGACCGGCTTCATGTGCCGCTCTACCGGCTCGACCAGATCGAGCGCTACCGCTCCGGCTCGGACGACGGCGACCAACCGCCGCCGCGGATCCACCGGCTCGGCAGCGGCTCCTGGAAGAAGGTCCGGGATAAAACCCGCGAAGCGATCCAGCAAATGGCCGCCGAACTGCTCGAGCTCTATGCCAGGCGCCAGGTCCACGCCGGGTTTGCCTCGCCCCCGGACACCAAATGGCAGCGGGAACTCGAGTCGGGCTTTCTGTACGAGGACACCCCCGATCAACGGCGGGCCACGGATGAGGTGAAGAAGGACATGGAACGCCCGGTTCCGATGGACCGGCTCGTGGTCGGCGACGTCGGCTACGGCAAGACCGAGATCGCCGTCCGGGCCGCGTTCAAGGCGGTGCAGGGCGGCAAACAAGTGGCGGTCTTGGTACCGACCACGGTGCTGGCGGAGCAGCACGGGCGGACCTTCGCCGAACGGCTGGCCGACTTCCCGGTCAAAGTCGAGGTGCTCTCCCGGTTCCGGACCGCGAAGGAGCAGAAGAAGGCGTTAGGCGAACTGGCGGCCGGCACGATCGACATCGTGGTGGGCACCCACCGGTTGCTCTCCAAGGATGTCGAGTTCAAGGACCTCGGGCTCCTCGTCATCGACGAGGAACACCGGTTCGGGGTCAAGCACAAGGAAATGATCAAGGCGATCAAGTTGGCGGTCGATGTGCTCACGTTGACGGCCACCCCGATACCCCGGACCCTGCACATGTCGCTGGCCGGAATCCGGGACCTGAGTCTCATCGAGACCGCCCCGCGCGACCGGTCGCCGATTCTGACCTTTGTCGAGCCGTGGGACGACGGGCTGTTGGAGGAGGCCTTTGCCCGGGAACTCGACCGGGGTGGGCAAGTGTTCATGGTCCATAACCGGATCGAAACGATCGAGACCATCGCCGCCCGGGTCCGGGCCCTGGCGCCGCGGGCTCGGGTGGCGGTCGGGCACGGGCAGATGTCGGCTGACGACCTCGAGGCCGTGATGCAGAAGTTCGTGGTCGGGGACCTCGACATTCTGGTGTCGACGATGATCGTCGAATCGGGCCTCGATGTGCCCAACGCCAATACGATGGTGGTGCATGACGCCCATCGATTCGGCCTGGCCCAATTGTACCAACTCCGGGGGCGCGTCGGGCGGAGCCACCGGCGGGCGTACTGCTACCTCCTGACCCCGGATTTGATCGATCAGGAGGCCGAGGAACGGCTCAAGGTGCTCGAGCACCATACCGAACTGGGGGCCGGGTACCGGATTGCGCTCAAGGACCTCGAGATTCGGGGGGCGGGCAACCTGCTCGGCAGCGAGCAATCGGGCCATGCCCAGGCCGTGGGATTCGAGCTCTACCTCCGGTGGCTCGAGGAAACGGTCAAATCGCTCCGGGCCGGTGGGGGGATCGTCGAGACCCCGGTCCCGCCGGATGTGGTGTTCGACCGGCCGGCGCAGCTCCCGGACGAGTACGTGGCGGATGACGATTCTAAGCTGGATATCTACCGGCGACTGGCGCGAGCGGCCCGGCCCGACGAAATTGATGAGCTTCGCCAGGAGCTTCGGGAGCGATTCGGGGTCCTGCCGGATGCGGCCGAGAATCTCCTCGATCTGACCAGGCTCCGGGTCATCGGGGCCGGCCTCGGTATTCAGCACATCCTGGTTCGGGGCGATGAGGCCCGGGTCAGCTTCCGGGCGGGCACGACGCCCCGGATGGCCCGGCTGACGGCGGCGCTCGAGCATGTGCAACTCGCGGCGGATATTCGCCGGACAGTGCCGCTGTCGCTTCGGTTGGTTCGGTTGGGCGGGGAACAGATCATTCCGGCTCTGGTGCGGGCGCTTCGCCAGGTGGGAGCCGACCAATAGGCGCGACGGTGCAACGGCATCCGTCATCAAGACACCATGAACGGGAGTTGACATGAGGCGTTTGGTTTCTGGGTTCGTGCTTGGGGGCGTGCTGCTCTCCGGTTGCGACAAGTTCGCGGCGCGGTCGGATGTGGCGGCCCTGGTAGGGACTCACGAGTTATCAGCGGCCCGGGTGGCCGAGATCATGGGCAAATCGGGGGGCGGTCCGACCCTTCAGGCTGCCGAGTTCATCTCGAATCTCTGGCTCGACTACTCGTTATTCGCCCAAGCCGTTGCGAAGAACGAGATCAAGACCGATTCGACCAGTATCGAAGCGGTCCTCTGGCCGACGTATGCCTCGGCTCGGGCCCGGATCTGGCAGGATTCGGTGCGGGCCCGCCGGGCGGTCTTGTCTGCCGGGGCGGTCGACAGCGCGTACAGCGGCACCGAAGGCCGGATCGTTCAGCACATCATCCTGATGCCCGCCGGACCGACGGCCGCCGACACGGCCGCCGCCAAGAAGCAGGCCGACGATGCCCTGGGCAAGCTCCGCGGCGGGGCCGACTTCGGCCAGCTCGCGGCCCAGATCAGTGGCGACGGCAGCAAGACCGACCAGGGCTATCTCCCGTTTGGTCCGCGCGGCCAGTTCGTCAAGGAATTCGACGATGTGGCCTGGAACCTCCAGCCGGGAGAGATGAGCGGCGTGGTCAAGAGCCAGTTCGGCTTCCACATCATCCGCCGCCCGACCCTCGATGAAGCGCGGTCCCGGATCCACGCCAAGCTGAGCGAACAGACCGGCCCCAAAACGGACTCGCTTTACATTGCGGAACTGACGGCGACGTACGGGATCAAGGTGGCAAGCGGCGGGCCGGCGGCCATGAAGTCGGCCGCGGCCTACCCCGAAGATGTCCGGAAGTCGAACCGGACGTTGGTGTCGATCAAGGGCGGCGACCTGACCGTGGGCGACTTCGTCAAATGGACGGCGATGTTTCCGCTTCAGGCCAAGATGCAGATCCGGAACGCCCCCGACAGCTTGCTCAACGAGTTCGCCAAGGACCTCGCGGTTCGGACGATCTTGGTCAAGGCGGCCGACTCGGCCGGCCTCCAGGTCCAGCCCCAGATGCGCCAGTTTGCCCAGATGCGGTACACCCAGTCGGTCGAGCAGCTCCGGACCGAGCTCGGACTTGGGGTGCCGGAGTTGGGCGCTGAATCGAAGCTGTCGGCGGCCGACAAGTCCAAGCTCGCCTCCGACAAGGTCGAGGAGTTCTTTGCCCGGCTGCTCGACGGCAAAGCCCAGATGCAGGTGGTCTTGCCGGAACTCGGAGATCATCTCCGGGCGACCGGGGGCGGCAAGGTGAACCAAGCCGGCGTTGCCCGCGCCGTCGAGTTGGCCACCGCGAATTTCCGGCGCGACTCGGCCGCCGCGGCCGCGACGGGTGGGCAGCCGGGTGCTCCGGCCCCGATTCAGCAGGCTCCAGGCGGACCGCCGATCGGCGAGCCGGCGAAGCCGTAACGAGTAAGGAACCTCGATGCTGTTCAAGGCGATGGGATCGGCCGGGGTGGCGGCGGTGGTGATGCTGACCCCGGCCACGGCAGGGGCCCAAACCAGGGATACCACGGACGCCCTCGATCGGATTGTGGCGGTCGTGGGCACCAAGGCCATGCTGTCGACCCAGTTGCAGGAGCGGTTGTACACCGAGCTCCAAGGCCGGGAAGCACCCAAGGATCCCAAAGTCCTCCGGCAGTTGCTGGAGACGATTCGGTCGTCGCTGGTCGACGACGAGTTAGTGGTGCAAGAGGCCCAACGCGACACGATGATCAAGGTCACGGACGAAGAGGTGACCCAGTCGGTCGACGAACTCTATCGCAACATTCGAAGCAAATTCAATTCGGAAGAGCAGTTTCGGGCTGACCTCCAGAAGGCCGGGTTCCAGACCCTCGAGGAGTGGCGGAGTTACAGTTCCGACCAGCAGCGGCGGAAGTTCTTGAGCGACCGGTTTTGGCAGCGCCTGAACCAAAGCCAGAAGATCAAGGACCTCCCACCGACGGACAACGAGGTTCGCCAGTACTACGACCAGAACAAATCCTCGTTTGCCCCGCGCTCGGAAGGGATTTCGTTCCGTCAGATCATCGTCGGCCCGAAGGCCAGCGACTCAGCCAAGGTCATTGCGGTCCGGATTGCCGACTCGATTGTGGTGGAACTCCGGAAGGGCGCTGATTTTGCCGTCGCGGCCAAGCGCTTTTCGATGGACCCCGGGACCAAGGAACAGGGTGGATCGCTCAACTGGATCCGCCGGGGTCAAGGGTATGATCCCAAATTCGAGGAAGCGGCCTTTTCGCTTCGGCCCGGCCAGATTTCCGATCCAGTCGAGTCGTCGTTCGGATTCCATGTAATTCAAGTTGAGCGGGTCCAACCCGCTGAGGTGTCGGTCCGGCACATCTTGATCAGTCCAACCATCGATTCGACCAACGCCGATAGCGCCCGCCGGGTCAGCGAAGCGGTGTACGTCGCCATCAAGGCGGGCGCGTCGTTCGACAGCCTGCAGCGGCTCTACCACGACAAGATCGAAGAGCGGGAGGTCAATCAGTTGCCGCTCGACCAACTCGCGCGGCAGGCGCCCCCGTACGCCGAGGCCCTGCGGGATGTCAAACAAGGTGAGTTGGCGCCGCTGTTCCGGCTCGACTCACCCGACCCGAACCGGGCCAAATTTGCGGTGGTGCAGGTCACCAATCGGATCCCCGCCGGCGAAACCCGGTTTGAGGACGTCCGCGACCAGATCCGGAACCGGCTGGCCACGATCCTGGGCCGCCGGAAGCATTTGGACCGGCTTCGTCATGCCACGTTCGTGGAGTTCCGCCCGCTGTGACCCCCGGGCCCGCCCGCCTCGCCGTCACGTTAGGCGATCCGCGGGGCATCGGGCCGGAGATCGTCGCCAAAGCCCTGGTCGGTCTGACCGGGGTTTCCATCACCCTGATCGGCGCCGACGACCAAATCAACGGCATTCCAGCGGATCATCGCGTCTCCGTGGGCTCATGGAAAGCGGGGTCCGGGGCCCGTCCCGAGGACCGGCCCCGGGTGGTCCGGGCCGGGCAACTGGCCGGGCATGCGGTTGAACGGGCGGCGGCGTTGGCCATGACGGGGCAGGTGGACGCGATCGTGACCGCCCCGCTCGAGAAGCATGCCCTGCATGTGGCCGGCTTTCGATATCCCGGTCACACCGAGTGGTTGGCTCACCTCGCGGGCGATGTCGAAGTCGCCATGATGCTGGCGGCCGACCGGCTTCGAGTGGTCCTGGTGACGACCCACGTGGCGTTTCGAGACGTGCCGGCCCTGCTGACCACCGACCGGGTGGTTCGGACCGGCAAAGTGACGATCAAAGGGCTTCGCGACTGGTTTGGGATCGAGGAACCGAAGCTCGCCCTCTGTGCCCTCAACCCCCATGCCGGGGAGCAGGGGCTATTTGGCGACGAGGAGGCCCGAATCCTGGCGCCGGCCGCCCGGGCGCTCGGCGCCGCGGGCCCGCTCCCGGCCGACACGGTCTTTGTCCGAGCCATGCGGGGAGAATTCGATGCGGTGCTTGCCCCCTATCACGACGTCGGGATGACGGCGATCAAGGTGGCCGCCTTCGGTGAGGGCGTGAACATCACCCTCGGCCTCCCGTTTCCGAGAACCTCTCCCGACCACGGAACCGCCTTCGACATCGCGGGCCAGGATGTCGCGAACCCGGCCAGTATGCGCCAGGCCGTTACCCTGGCGGCGAGCCTGGCCCGTCGGTAGTTCGCGTCCCCGGCGCCGAGACCTTGACCTTCTTGACCCTCCGGCCCTCCATCGCGACGATTTCGAACCCATGACCGCCGGCGGCGACCCGGTCGCCGGGTTGCGGGAGCCGACCCAGCTGGCCGAACAGATAGCCACCTAACGTGGTGTAGTCGGTATCGTCGAGGGCGGCGGCGTGGGCCGCGTTGAACTCGGAAATCGTCATCGAGCCGTCGAGCATCGGGGCCCCGTCCTCCGGAACCGAACGTTCGGCGGCATCGTGTTCGTCGAAGATCGGTCCGACGATTTCCTCGAGCAGGTCCTCCATGGTCACCAGTCCCGCGGTGCCGCCGTACTCGTCGATCACGATGGCCATATGGGTCTTGAGCCGCTTCATGTCGGCCAAGACGTCTTCGACTTCGCGGGTGCTCGGGACCAGGTGGGGAGCCCGGGCGACGGACCGCACCGAAGCCTCCGGCGTGGTGCGGAGCGCCCTGAGGAGGTCCTTGGCGTGGACGATGCCGACAATATCGTCGAGGGAGTCGAGATGGACGGGGTACCGTGACCGGCCGGCGGCGGCGACGATGTCGGCCGCCTGTTCAACCGTGAGCCCCGCTTCGAGGGCCACGATTTCCGTGCGCGGCGTCATGACGTCTTGAGCGGTCTTTTCGGTGAACTCGAACACCCCTTCGAGGAGCCGGGCGTCCTGAGGACCGAGCTGGCCGCCCTCCTGGCTCTGCTCGACCAGCATCCGGATCTCCTCGGGCGAGTGGAGCCGCTCGGTTGAGCCGGTGGTCTCGATGCCCATCAGCCGGAGGAGCCAGTTGGCGGTGTTGTTGAGAATTCGAATCGGCACCGCCATTACCCAGGCGAACCCGATCAGGGGCGCCGCCATCCAGCTGGCCATGACTTCCGGGTAGCGGAGCGCCAGGGCCTTCGGCATCAACTCGCCGAGGATGATCAGGGTGTAGGTAATGATCCCGAAGCTCAGGACCGTGGCAATGGTTTCGGTCTGGACCGGGCCGATTCGGTCGGGCAAGGTCTCAAAGGCTTTGAGGAGCAGGCCGGACAGCGCCGGCTCGCCGACCCAGCCCAGGCCGAGGGAGCAGAGGGTAATGCCGAGCTGGGTGGCGGAGATGTACCGGCCGAGCGATTGATGGACGCGACTGGCCAGCATAGCTTTGCGGTCGCCGTCGCGGGCCATTTCGTCGAGCCGGGTCTTGCGGGCCCCGACCAGGGCGAATTCCGCCGCCACAAAGAAAGCGTTGGCCCCGATCAGGGCCAAGACCGCCGCGAGACCCAGTAACAGCGTCCCGGCTTGGGGAGGTTCCATAGGTACCAACGTAAGTCACCCGGTGGCCTTGGAGCGAGAGGCCGTCTCGAAGAAGCTGATCCTCGTCCTCATCCTCACCGCGGTCTTCATGGTGATCGAGGCGGTGGCCGGCTGGGTGAGTGGCGCGCTGGCGCTGTTGGCGGACGCCGGGCACATGCTGATCGACGTGGCCGCCTTGGCCCTGTCGGCGTTTACGGCCTGGCTGGTTCGGCAGCCTGCCTCGCCGTCGAAGACCTACGGGTACCTCCGGATGGAGATCCTGGCGGCCGTGGTCAACGGCGCGGCCCTGATCGGGATTGCGGCGGCCGTGATCGTCGAGGCCTTCGACCGGCTCGGCGACCCTCAGCCGATCCGGGTGGACATTTTCCTGGCCGCGGCCGTGGCGGGCCTCCTGATCAACGTGACCAGCCTCCGACTCCTCCACACCCACCGGCATGGCGGCCTCAATATTCGGGGGGCCTACCTCCATGTGCTTGGCGACACCCTGGGTTCAGTCGGCGCCCTGATCGCGGCCTTGGTGGTGATGTACACGGGCTGGACGTTGATCGATCCGATCATGTCGATCCTGCTCTCGGTGTTGATCCTGGGCGGGGCCTGGCAGCTCCTCAAGGAGAGCACCCAAATCCTCCTGGAGTCGGCCCCGCCGCACGTTCCGATGAACGAGGTCCGGAGCCGGCTCTTGGCGGTGGCCGGGGTGCAGGACGTGCACGATCTCCACGTCTGGACCGTCACGAGCGGCGTGGTGGCCATGAGCGGGCATGTGGTGGTCCCGGAGTTGGCAGGCCATCCGGCCGCGCTGACCCAGCTCCTGGCGGAGCTTACAGCCCTCGGAATCCAGCATTCGACCCTTCAGCTCGAGGTCCAGGATCACTGCGAGGGGCTCGATTGCTTGCGTCGGGGGGAGACCGGGCCGATTCACAGCCACGAGGCCCCCGCCCACCCCCACGGTCACCACCACCACTAAGGGGGACGGGCGGGTTTTGGCCTCCTCCTTGCGCCGGTCCGGCTCCCCGATCTATATATGGCCCGCCGAAGGGGGCTAAAGCTGTGCAGATTCGTAACATTGCTATCATTGCGCACGTCGACCACGGGAAGACCACGTTGGTGGATCAGATGCTCCGCCAAGCGGGGGTCTTCCGCGAGAATCAGCACGTCGAAGAGCGGGTGATGGACTCCAATCCCCTCGAAAAAGAACGTGGCATCACGATCCTGGCCAAGAACACGTCGGTGCACTGGGGCGACACCAAAATCAACATCGTCGACACGCCGGGCCACGCCGATTTCGGCGGTGAAGTCGAGCGGATTCTGCGGATGGTCGATGGGGTGCTGATTCTGGTCGACGCGGCCGAGGGCCCGATGCCCCAGACCCGGTTCGTGACCCGGAAGGCGCTCGCGCTCGGTCTCAAACCGATCATCGCCATCAACAAGATCGACCGACCCGACGCGGAGCCGTATCGGGTCCACGACGAGGTCCTGGGGCTCTTTATCGACCTCGAAGCCACCCACGAGCAGCTCGAGGCGCCGTTCCTGTATACCTCAAGCCGTCATGGACACGCGACGACCGAACTCGACCAGCCGGGAACGACCCTCGGTCCGTTGTTCGATTCAATCGTGGCCAACGTCCCGGCGCCAACCGGCGATCCGGACGGCCCCTTCCAAATGCTGATCTCGACCCTCGATCATTCCTCGTTCCTTGGCCGACTGGGAATCGGGCGGATCGAACGGGGCCGCCTCAAGCTCGGCGACAGCGTCGCGGTCCTTCCCTTGGGCGAGCCCGGCATGGTTGCCCCGGACGAGATCATCGGTCGCGGCCGGGTCACTCGACTGTACCAGTTCGAGGGGTTGGCCCGGGTGGAAGTGCCCGAGGCTGAGGCCGGTGACATCGTGGTGGTGTCGGGCTTTGACGGGATCGAAATCGGGAAGACCTTGACTCAGGTCGAGTGCCCGGAACGACTCCTTGGCATTGCGGTCGAAGAGCCGACGATCTCGGTCGACTTTTCCCTGAACAACTCGCCGTTCTCCGGCCGGGAAGGGAAGTTCGTCACCAGCCGTCAAGTGCGGGACCGGTTGTTCAGAGAGTTGGAGCGGAACGTTGCCCTCAAGGTCGAGGAGACCGATTCGCCGGATACGCTGGCGGTCAGCGGCCGCGGCGAGCTCCACTTGGGCATCTTGATGGAGACGATGCGGCGCGAAGGGTACGAGTTCCAGGTGTCGCGGCCCCGGGTCATTACCCGAGAGGGCGCCGACGGCGAACGACTCGAGCCGTATGAAGAGTTGCTGGTGGACGTGCCCGAAAGCTTCATGGGTGCGGTCATGGAAAAACTCGGGCCCCGGCGGGCCGAGTTGACGGAAATGCGGAACCCGGGCCAGGGCACTCTTCGGATGGTGTTCCGGATTCCGTCTCGCGGTTTGTTCGGCTACCGGTCGGAGTTCCTGACCGATACCCGGGGCACCGGCACGTTGCACCATCGGTTCCTCGACTATGGTCCGTGGGCGGGTCCGCTCGCGGGCCGGAAGCGGGGCGTCTTGGTGGCGGACCGTGAGGGCGAGTCGGTTGGCTTTGCGTTGGCCAACTTGCAGGAGCGGGCCCAGTTGTTCGTGGCCCCGGGCGAGGCGGTGTACGAGGGAATGGTCGTCGGTGAAAATTCCCGGCCCGAGGACATGGACGTCAACGTGGCCAAGGAAAAGAAGCTGACGAACATGCGGACCACGGCCACCGACGACAACATCATGTTGGAGCCGCCCCGGGTGATCACGTTGGAGTACGCCCTCGAGTACATCGAGGATGACGAGCTGATCGAAGTCACGCCGGCGTCGATCCGCTTGCGGAAGCGGGCGCTTCAGCAGAATGAGCGCCGGAAAACCGCCCGGGCTACGGCTCGGGCCAATGCGTCGAACTGACGCGAACCGTCACCCTCATTCCTAGGAAGGTGGAGAAACCCATGTCGGCCCTGGTGGCGTTGTACGGAGAAGTCGAGATGCGCCGTCGTTTTGATGAAGACGAAGAGGATACGGACGGCAATCCCTTGGGATTCGACGACAACGAAGATGATGAAGATCTCGACGACGGCGAAGCGGATGAAGAAGACGGACTCGACGACGACGAGTTGGACGAAGACCTCGAAGGGGGCTTCGACTTCACCGAGGACGACGACGAGCGGTAGTCCGGTCCCTCTGCCACGGTGTAAACCGTGATGGGGTCTAGGGTTGCGTGAGGTGGTGGGGGCGGCTATTGTAACCGGCTCCCATAGGTACTCTGGGGCCTGTAGCTCAGTTGGTTAGAGCGCACGCCTGATAAGCGTGAGGTCGGAAGTTCAACTCTTCCCAGGCCCACTGGTTCGTGTGGTTCACCCCGTTTGGCGCCCCATCGCCGAGCGGGGTTTTTAATCTTCACTTCGGGAGCCTCCATGGCCGTACCCGCCTTCCGGCTTCGCCGGCGATCCGCCATTGGGGCGCTGCTGGCCGCGCTTCTGCCCGCTCTCCCGTTCGCCCCGGCCCCCACCCCCGTTCGGATCCTGTTCATCGGCAACAGCTACACCTACTTCAACAATCTCCCGGCGATGGTCGAGCGGCTGGCCGCCTCCGGATCGCCGAGCACGCCAGTGACCACCCGGCTGCTGGCCCGGGGCGGGGCGACGCTCAAGGACCATTTCGAGAATCCGGCGGTGGTGGCCGCAATCCGGGAAGGCACCTGGGACTATGTCGTCCTTCAAGAGCAAAGCACCCTCGGTGGCACGGGCGTGGTTGACGGCCGGGTTCAGATCAGGGACCCGGCGTTCTTTCACGACAACGTGCGGACGCTCGCTGCCGAGATTGGGAAGACCAAGGCGAGGACGGTTTTGCTGCAGACCTGGGCCCGGGAATCGGCTCCGGCAGCGGATGCCGCGGCGTTGAGGTCCGCCTACGGGAGCATCGGCAAGGAGATCGGAGCCATCGTCGTTCCGGCCGGGGCGGCGTGGAGCGAGGTCCGGCAGGCCGATTCGAGCGCCCGGCTTTTCATCGCCGACGGCTCGCATCCCTCGGCCACGGGGAGCTACCTGGCGGCGGCGACGTTCGTGGCCGTGGTGCTGGGGGTCAACCCCGTCGGCGCCCCGGCCGTCCTTCGGGGCCGGGTCATCGACATTGCGGAACGGGTCGGCGCCGATTCGCTGGCGACCATGGTAGCGCTCGATCCGAAGACGGCCGCTTTGCTCCAACGAGTGGCGTGGGAGGTGGCGCGCGGTCGCTAGGGAGGCTTCGTCACCCGCTTCGATCCCGATGCGGCGGGTCGGGTGTCCGGGGTGAAGGTGGCTGGACTGGGGGTGTTTCGGCGGTCCGCTCGGTGAAGTAGACTTCCCGACCCGTTGGGATTCCACCAGCAACCGAACGAGACTTGAGCCAATGCCGACATCGGTCTCCAGGCGCACTTTGCTGCAAGCCGCGATAGTGGCGGCGGTCCCGCTCAGGAGGCCGGTGCGGCATTGCGACCCGGCAGGATCACCCCTGGCCGGACATCCGACCCCGAGGTCCGGGATCACCGCCGCGAAGGTCCTACCCGCCGCGGAGCTCGAGACCGGACCCGAGGTGGCGGCCATCTTCGATCAGATTCGGGCGATTCCAGCGGTGGCCGACGGGATCAGGTGCCAATGCAGCTGCGCCGACTTGCCCGAATACTATTCGCTCCTCACCTGCTTCGAAGGCCCGGATGCAATGGCCAGGCACTGTGAGATGTGCCAGGCCGAAGGGCGGCTGGTGAGCCGGCTCCATCGGAGTGGACGGACCTTGGACCAGATTCGAAAGGCGATCGATGCGCGGTTCGGCTGAAGTGGCGTTGCTGCTGGCCCTCGGTGCCGCGGGGGCAGCAGCCTCCGAGGCCGCGGCCCAGGTTCGGGCCAGTGAGCGGGGAACCGTGTCGCAAACCATCGACGGCGCGGTGCTCACGATCAACTACTCGCGGCCCCGGGTTCGGGGGCGCAGCCCGCTTTTTGGAAAGGTGGTCCATTGGGGTGAGATCTGGACCCCGGGTGCCAACTGGGCCACGACGCTCGAGGTGAGCCGGGAGGTTCGGTTGGACGGCCATGCAATACCGAAGGGGAAATACTCGGTCTGGTTTGTCGTCCAACCCCGGCAATGGACCCTGATTCTCGATCCCCGGGTCCAGCGGTACCACACCGAACCGCCGGAAGACTCGATCGGCGGCCAGATCCGGTGGACGGTTCGCCCGACGGTGGCCCCCGCCACTGAAGTCCTGACCTGGGCGGTTCCGGAAATCCGTCCGGGGGGTGGCTTGCTCCGGATGCAGTGGGGTACGACGCGGATCTCGATCGGCGTTACGGTGCCGCCGCGGCACCCGCTCACGATTGCCCGGGCCGACATCGAACCCTATCTGGGCCGCTACCGGATCTCGATGTCGATGACCGGCCCCGACAGCACGTATCAGGGCGGGGAGGAAATCGAGTTGGTCTACCAGAACGGGTCACTGATCGCCCGGTACCAGCCCAAGCCCGCGTGGTATCCGAGCCTTCAGGGATCGATCATGGTGAAGATCAACGATGACTGGTTCATCCCAACCATCGTTCGGAACGGCGAGATTCTCGAGATGGTGGCCGACATGATCTTCGAGTTCCGGGTCGAGGGTGGCAAGGCGGTGTCGTTCGAGCTCCGGGACGATCATGACGAGGTCTTGGGCCGGGGGGAGCGGACCGGCGACTCCCGATAGGGGTTAACCGGATTCTCACGGCCGGGTTCATCTCCTCTTCACGAAACCCGGCCTAGGTTGGGGGATGCCCCCAACCATCGCGACTCTTGACGGCAACGAGGCGGTTGCGGTCGTTGCCCACCGCACCAACGAAGTGATCGCGATCTATCCGATCACGCCCTCCTCGACGATGGGCGAACTGGCCGACGCTTGGTCGGCGGAGGGTCGAGTCAATTTGTGGGGAACGGTTCCCTCCGTCGTCGAGATGCAATCCGAGGGCGGGGCGGCGGGGGCGGTGCACGGGGCCCTGCAATGCGGCGCCCTGGCCACCACCTTCACGGCGTCGCAGGGTCTGCTGTTGATGATTCCCAATCTCTACAAGATCGCCGGGGAACTGACCCCGTTCGCGATGCATGTGGCGGCCCGAACGATCGCAACCCATGCGTTGTCGATCTTCGGCGATCACTCCGACGTGATGGCGACGCGGCAGACCGGGGTGGCGCTCCTCTGTTCGGGGTCGGTGCAAGAGGCCCACGATTTTGCGCTGATTGCGCAGGCCGCGACGCTCCGGGCCCGGATCCCGATCCTCCATTTCTTCGACGGCTTCCGGACCTCACACGAGATCCAGAAGATTGCGTTGCTCGACGACGCCGATGCCGCGGCCTTGCTCGATGAGGGGCTGATCGCCGCCCACCGGCAGCGGGGTCTCGATCCCGAGCATCCGGTGGTCCGCGGGACGGCCCAGAACCCTGATGTGTTTTTCCAGGCCCGGGAAGCGGCGAACCCGTTCTATCTCGCGGCGCCGGGCATCGTGGCCGACACGATGCGATCGTTAGGCGAGCGGACCGGTCGGCGCTACAGTCTGTTCGACTATGCCGGCCACCCTGAGCCGACCCGGATCGTGGTCGTGATGGGCTCGGCGACGGAGACGGTCGAGGCGGCGGCGGAGCGGCTCAACCGGGACGGAGCCCGAGTGGGCGTGGTGCGGGTCCGGCTTTACCGTCCCTTCGACGTGGCGGCTTTTCTCCGCGTCGTGTGGGGCGGGGTCGAGAGCATCGCGGTCCTCGACCGGACCAAGGAACCCGGCGCCATCGGCGAACCGCTGTTCCTGGACGTGGTAGCCGCGCTCCACGAGGGGTGGGCCGAGCGGGCGCCGGGACGGCCGATGCCCCGGGTCATCGGCGGCCGATACGGACTGTCGTCGAAGGAGTTTACGCCGGCCATGGCCAAGGCGGTGTTCGACGAACTGGCCCGCCCCGCACCGAAACGTCGATTTACGGTCGGGATCGTCGATGACGTGACCGGTCTGTCGCTCGGCTACGATCCGGAGTTCTCGGTCGAACCCCCAGACGAGGTGCGAGCCGTGTTCTGGGGCCTTGGCCGCGACGGGACGGTCGGCGCCACCAAGAACACCATCAAGATCATCGGCGAGGAAACCCCGCTCCACGCCCAAGGCTACTTCGTCTACGACTCGAAGAAGGCCGGGGCGGTGACCGTGTCGCACCTCCGCTTCGGCCCCCGGCCAATCAAGGCGCCGTATCTGATTCGGGAAGCCACGTTCGTCGCCTGTCATCAATTCGACTTCCTCGACAAGTTCGACATCCTGGAAACGGCCTCGCCGGGGGCCACGCTCCTGCTGAACGCGCCCCACGGGGCCGATGAGATCTGGGACGCCCTTCCGCTCGAGATCCAAACCGGGTTGGTCGACAAGCGGATGAAGCTCTTCGTGGTCGACGCGTACGGCGTCGCCAAAGAGGCGGGGCTCGGCGGCCGGATCAACACCATCATGCAGACCTGCTTCTTTGCGCTGTCGGGGGTACTTCCGCCTGACGAGGCGATCGCCAAGATCAAGGAGACGATCACCAAGACCTACGGAAAACGGGGGGAGGTCGTGGTGGAGCGGAACCACGCGGCCGTTGACCGAACGCTGGCTGGGCTCCGAGAGGTCGCCGTCCCGGCGGCGGTCAGCGGCTGGCGGCCCCGACCGCCGATCGTGCCGCTCGACGCACCGGATTTTGTCCAGCGGGTGACCGGGGTGATTCTGGCCGGGAAGGGGGATCTGCTGCCGGTCAGCGCCTTCCCGGTGGACGGCACCTGGCCGACCGGTACCTCGAAGTGGGAAAAACGGAATCTGGCGGCTGAGATTCCATCCTGGGACCCCACGATCTGCATCCAGTGCAACTGGTGCGCGTTGGTCTGTCCCCACTCGGCGATTCGGACCAAGGTCTACGAGCCGGCGGCCTTGGCGGAGGCCCCGGCGGGATTTCGGCACACCCCGTGGAAGGGCCCGGACTTTCAGGGGCAAGCCTATACGGTCCAGGTGGCGCCCGAGGATTGCACCGGCTGCTCGCTCTGCACCACGATCTGCCCGGCCAAGGACAAAGCCAACCCGCGGCACAAGGCCATCGAGATGGTGAGCCAGCGCCCGATTCGCGATCAGGAGCGGGCCAACTATGGCTTCTTCCTCGACTTGCCGGAGGCCGATCGATCCGGGACCAGCCGGGCCAACGCGAAGACGTCCCAACTCCTCCAGCCGCTCTTCGAATACTCCGGCGCCTGTGCGGGCTGCGGTGAAACGCCGTACCTCAAGTTGCTGACTCAGTTGTTCGGCGACCGGGCCGTGATTGCCAACGCCACCGGCTGCTCGTCGATCTACGGCGGTAACTTGCCGACGACCCCGTACACGACCAACCGGGATGGCCGCGGGCCCGCCTGGGCCAACTCGCTGTTCGAGGACAACGCCGAATTCGGGTTCGGGATGCGGCTCGCGCTGGACGCCCAGCAGGGCGAGGCCCGCCGCCTGGTGGGAGAGTTAGCCGGCCGGCTGCCCCAAGCGGCCGTCGATCTGCTTCAGGCCGCGACTGGTCGGACCGAACCGGCGATTCGGGCGGAGCGCGAGGCCGTGAGCGCGGTCCGCCGGGCGCTTGCGGGCGCCGATGATCTCCCGGGCCGGCGGCTCCTCGAGATCGCCGACGCGCTGATTCACCGCTCGGTGTGGCTGGTCGGGGGCGACGGTTGGGCGTATGATATCGGATATGGCGGCCTCGATCACGTGCTGGCCCAGAATCGCGACGTCAACGTCCTTGTCCTCGACACCGAGGTGTATTCCAACACCGGCGGCCAGCAGTCCAAGGCCACGCCGTTAGGTGCCACGGCCAAGTTTGCCACCGCCGGCAAGACGACACCCAAGAAAGATCTGGGTCTGGAGGCGATGAGCTATGGGCATGTGTACGTGGCGCGGATCGCGTTCGGGGCCGACATGAACCACACGGTCAAGACGTTTCTGGAAGCGGAGAGCTATCCGGGGCCGTCGTTGATCATCGCGTACTCGCCGTGCATCGCGCACGGATACGACCTCCGGCACAACGTCGAGCAGCAACAATTGGCCGCCAAGTCGGGGGTCTGGCCGCTCTACCGGTACGACCCGCGCCGGCTGGCCGAGCACCAACCGCCACTGCAGCTCGACAGCAAGGACCCGAGCGTGTCGGTGGCCAGCTTTCAGCGCAATGAAGCCAGGTTCCGAATGGCCGAGGCCGGCGACCCAGCCCGGCACCGTGAACTGATGGCACAAGCTGATCGCCAGGTGGCGAACCGGTGGGCGGTGTATCGGTACCTGGCCGGACTGAACCCGGCGCCCGCACAACCGGAGGCCACCCCGTGAAGCTGACGACTCGCTATCTGGGTCTCGTCCTGGACCACCCGTTTGTGGCCGGGGCCTCGCCGATGGTTGATGATCTTGGTACCGTGCGCCGCCTGGAGGACGCGGGGGCCGCGGCGATCGTGATGCATTCCTTGTACGAAGAACAACTGACGCGCCAGGAGTTGGCCGCCGTACACCATCTCGACAGCCACGGCGAGTCGTCACCGGAGGCCACCAGCTATTTCGCCGCGCCGCCGTCGTTCGTCCTCGGCCCCGATCAGTACCTCGATCAGCTCCGGCGGATCAAGGACACGGTCGCCGTGCCGGTTATTGGTTCGCTCAACGGGACCACCCTCGGAGGGTGGCTCCGGTATGCGAAGTTGATGGAAGAGGCCGGCGCCGATGCGATCGAGCTGAATCTCTACGCCATTCCGACCGACCTTCGGGAATCGGGCCTCGACGTCGAACGTCGGGCGCTCGAGGTGATCGGAGCGGTGGTTGGGCAGGTGTCGATCCCGGTGGCGGTCAAGCTCTCGCCGTGGTACTCGGCGTTCGGCCACTTTGCCAAACAGGTGGATGACCTCGGGGTCGGCGGCCTGGTCCTCTTCAACCGGTTCTATCAGGCGGACATCGACCCCGAGCAGCTTGAGGTCCGCCCGCGGCTCGAGTTGAGCACCTCGGCGGAGCTGCTGCCGAGACTGACCTGGCTCGCCTTGCTGTCTGGCAAGGTCAGAGCGTCGTTGGCCGTGACCGGCGGCGTCCATACCGCGCTCGATGCGGTCCGGGCGGTCATGGCGGGGGCCGACGCCGTCCAAATGGTGTCGGCGTTACTCCGCCACGGTCCCGAGTGGCTTCGGCCGGTCCGGGAAGGGTTCCGAAACTGGCTGATTGAACACGAGTACGAGTCGCTCGACCAGTTGCGGGGCAGCATGAGCGTGGGTCGATGCCCAGACCCCGCCGGGTTTGAACGGGCTCAGTATCTTCAAGTACTTCAATCCTGGCGCCATCGATAGGCCGCGATGATTCCCAAGCCCCCGTTTGCCGCGACGCTCAGCCTCGAGGAGGAGTTGGCGCGATTCGAGGCCCTGAAGCCCCGGCTCGCCGACGTGTGGCAGCACCTGAGCGCCGACGACACCTCGGCCTATACCTCCGTCATCGTCCCGTCGCTCACCCTCGACCAGTACGAACTCACCAAACTTGCCGGGGCCACGTACTACGAGGAACGGCTTCTGTTTCTGCTGATCCGGCTTCGGAATCCGCGCGCGCACCTGGTGTATGTGACGTCGTATCCGGTGCACCCCCAGGTGCTCGAGTACTACTTGCAAATGCTGGCGGGGATTCCGGCCAGTCATGCCCGGGCCCGGCTGACGATGATCGCAGCCTATGATGGATCGCCGAGGCCGTTGACCGAGAAGATCCTGGAGCGTCCCCGACTGATCGAGCGGATCCGGTGTGCGATCCGAAGTCCCCTCGACGCGTACCTCACGGTGTTCAACGCCACGCCGCTCGAGCGAAAGCTCGCGGTGTTGCTGGGGATCCCGCTCAACGGCTGCGACCCCGCGTTGAGCCACCTCGGCTCGAAGTCAGGGGGACGGAAGATCCTTCGCGAGGCGGGGGTGCCGGTTCCGGCCGGCCACGAAGACCTCGCGTCGGCGGACGACATCGTGGGGGCCCTGGATGAGTTGGCGCGGGAGCGACCCCAGATTCGCCGCGCCATGGTCAAACTGAATGAGGGGTTCTCCGGTGAGGGCAATGCCGTCTTCAAGTACCCCACCGCTCCGACGGCGGCGGCCATTCGGGACGCCCTCCCCGCGCTCCAGTTCGTGGCCGAAGGCGAAACACCCGAGCGCTTCCTGGGCAAGTTCGCCGAGATGGGTGGGATCGTCGAGGAGTTCATCGAGGGCGCCCGGAAGCGGTCGCCGAGCGCGCAGATCCGGACCAGCCCGAGCGGGGAAGTGATCCCCGTGTCCACCCACGAACAGATTCTTGGGGGGGATGCCGAGCAGATCTTTCTCGGGGCCAGGTTCCCGGCGGAGGAGCCGTATCGGCTGGCGGTGCAGGAGGCGGGGATCCGGGTCGGTGAGGTGCTGGCCCAGCGCGGGGTCGTGAGCCGGTTCAGCGTCGATTTCCTGGCGTGGCAGGATGCCCGGCGCGACCCGTGGCAGTTGGCCGGGATCGAGATCAACCTCCGAATGGGTGGCACCACCCATCCCTTTCTGGCGTTGCGGTTTCTCACCGGCGGGGCGTTGGATCCGGCGACCGGTCTGTTCCGTAGCCCGACCGGACGGCCCAAGTACTACCGGGCAACCGACAACCTGCGCTCGCCCCGGTACCGGGGGCTGCTGCCGGAGGACCTGATCGAGATCCTCTCCGTCAATCAGTTGCACTACAGCGAACGCACCGGGTCCGGGGTGTTGTTCCACATGATCGGGGCGCTGAGTGAGTTCGGCAAAATCGGCCTGACGGCGATTGCCAACACCTCGCGGGAGGCGGACACGCTCTTCGAGCGCGCTGTGGAGATTCTCGATGCGGAAACCAGATATGGGCAGCCCCCCGCTGCATCCGACGGGTAGCGACGGCCGTTACTGCGGGTGTTGGACCTCGGGGGTGTCCGTCGAGGTGATTCGGGAGCGGGTGCTCACCCTGACCCGCGGAAGGCAGAACGCCCGCAGCCGCTCCGCGGTGTGGACGTGGCCGGTGATGTGGCCCTGGACCGGAAACGGCTCGCCGGCCTGAATCAGGGCATCCACTCGGGCTTTCCGGTCGGCGCGGACGTTGGTGTACTCGGCGACGCCGTCGAGCCTCAAGGCGTCGCCGGTGTCGAAGTCGATGACCAGAAGGGCAAACCGGCTGCTCGCCCGGAGGTTGCCGGTACTCACGAACATTCCGTCGCCAAGATATTCGGTCCACCGGATTGAACCGGTGGCCGGCTCGAAGTGCAGAAACCCCGGGTGGCCGCCCCGGTGCGAGACATCGGCTCCGCCGTCCGGGGTGGTGGTGACCAAAAACGCGGTTTCTCCCTGTGACGCGGTCTGCCGGACCCAGGGGTCACTCAACCCAACCGGGTCCGCGCCGGCCGGGCCGACATGGGTGGCGGGGCCGGCGGACTTGGTCGGCGCCATGTATTTCCGGCAGTTGGTGAACGCGAGCCGGCAGCGGAGCTCCAGGTGGTTCCCGGCGTCGTGCAGGATGCCGGACACCCGGGACCGGCGGGCCTCGCCTGGGTTGATCACGATCCCTCCGCACCGGCGGCCGG
>JANPEL010000312.1:0-6432 GCA_031431925.1 Gemmatimonadota bacterium
CAGGAGGGCGCGGTGGGTAATGCTTTTGTCTCCCGGGACGATAATCAAGGTCGAGCGGGTCATCAGGCTCCGGGGTCGGCTTCGGCTGCCGCTAGCTAGACCGTTCTGCATCAAGTACTTAGAATAACCAACTATGCGAGCCAAGACTTCGTGAGCCACCCGAGGACCGGATCCATCACCGCTGACATGCCGGCCCCGCCTCCCTCGGCCGGCCAGGGTCCCAAGGATCTCTGGCTGATCGAGCCGCTGGTGTCCGCCGGCGTGCTCACCCCGGCCCAGGCCGCTGAACTCCGGTCGGTGGAGCGCGAGAGTATTTGGCTGGGCACCGTGGCGCGGGGTTATGCCGTCAACCGCCAGATCTTGGAAACGATTTCGATCCGGTTCAAGGTCCCGGTGGCCGACCTGAGCGGCCTCGATGCCCGGGTGGCGACGCTCCTTCCGGAGTCGCTGGCCCGAAAATACCAGATCGTGGCCATTGGTGCCGACGACCGGTTGATCCGAATCGCCACCGCCGATCCCCGTGACTTGGCCCAGGAGCAGACCTTGGCGTTTGTCACCGGCCGCGAGGTGCTGTTCCTCGCGGCGGCACCGGACGAGTTGGCCGCCAAGATCGACGACCTCTACCGCCCCGAAACCGCCGTCAATCGGTTAGTGGACGGCCTCAATCCGAGTTCGGTTGAAACGATCGACGAGACGCCGCTGGTCCCCGAACCGTCCAAGGATCCCACGCTCGACGCGCCGATGGCGCGGCTGGTCGACGCCATGATCTCGGACGGCGTCCGCGAAGGGGCCAGCGACATCCACTGCGAGCCGATGATCGAAGGAACCTCCGTTCGGTACCGGATCGACGGCGTGATGAAGGAAGTGATGCGGCTCCCGGCCTCGGCGGGGCCGGCGCTGGTCCGGCGGGTCAAGATCCTGGCCAAGCTCGACGTCACCGATCCGCTCCACCCCCACGACGGACGGTGCGCGGTGCGGGTGGACGGCACGGCGATCGATTTGCGGGTCTCGAGCGTTCCAGTGGCCCGGCGGGGCGAGAAGGTGGTGATCCGGATCCTCGACAAGAACAACTTGAGGGCCAACATCCCCGACCTCAAGCTGCCACCCGTTGAGGAAAATCTCCTGGTGCGGTTGCTCGGCCACCGGGAAGGGATCGTGCTGGTGACGGGTCCGACCGGCAGTGGCAAGACCACGACCTTGTACGCGGCGTTGAACCAGCTCAAAACCGGCAAGGTGAATATCGTGACGGTGGAAGACCCGGTCGAGTACGACGTGCCGGGGATTTCGCAGCTCCAGGTCAACGACGCGCAGGGCTTTACGTTCGCGAGTGCGCTCCGGTCGGTGCTCCGGCAGGACCCGGACATCGTCTTGGTGGGCGAAATCCGAGACGGCGAGACCGCCACGATTGCGACCCAGGCCAGTTTGTCGGGCCACTTGGTCTTGAGCACGCTCCACACCAACGACGCGCCATCGGCGGTGGTCCGGCTCCGGGACTTGGGCATCGACAGCTTCAAGATCGGCTCCGCCATCAAGGGCGTGGTGGCCCAGCGGTTGGTCCGGCGGCTCTGCGGCCAGTGTTCGGTGGCCATTCCGGTCGAGACCCTTCCGAAAGACGCCCAGCCTCCTTCGGACCGAGTCGGCGAGGTGGCGCCCCGAGCGGCGGCGGGTTGCAAGGCGTGCGGCGGCACCGGCTACCGCGGGCGATTGGCCATCATCGAGATCATGCCGGTCGACGACAAGGTGGCCCGAGTGATCGGGTCGGGCGGTCTGAACGATGAGTTGATTGCCGCCGCCCGTCCCGCGGGCATGAAGACCTTGTGGGAAAGCGGTCTCGACCGAGTATGGCGGGGCCTCACCTCGCTCGACGAGGTGGTCCGGGTTCTCGGCGAACGGATCGTCGAGGAGACACCGGTCACGACGACGGCTCCAGTGGCGCCCGTCGCCACAGCACCGACCGGTGGATCCGGGAAGACCCGGATTCTGGTGGCCGACGACGACCGGCAGATGCGCCGGCTGGTTCGGATGATCCTTGAACGTGACGGGCACGAGGTCGCTGAGGCGGCCGATGGCCTGGATGCGTTGGACGCGATCGAGTCGGGCCAGTGCGATTTGATGATTCTCGACCTCGACATGCCGCGGCTCGACGGGATCGGGGTCCTCGAGGAACTCCGGGCCCGGGTCATGACGTCGAGCCTCCCGGTCATTGTCCTCACCGCGCGGAGCGGCGAGGCCGAGTCGCAGGTGCTCGACTTGGGCGCCCAGGATTTCCTCACCAAGCCGGTCCAACCCGCGTCGTTGCAGGCCCGGGTCCGCGCAGTACTCCGACGGAGCCGGATGCAGTAGGTTTGGCTCATGGCGACCGTCGTCATCGTTGAAGACAATCCAGACAATATGAAGCTGTTCCGGGCCGTGCTCCAGCGGGCCGGCCACCGGCTGATCGAATTCACCAGCGGCGTCGGCGTGGCCGATGGTCTGGCCGGAGTCGAGCCGGACGTGGTGCTGCTCGACATCCAGCTTCCGGACCGCGACGGCATGGCGGTCCTCAGCGATCTCCGGGAACGGTTTGGGACGGGGCTCGTGGTCGTGGCCCTGACGGCCCATGTCTTGCCTGCGGATCAGCTCGAGGTTCGGGCAGCCGGCTTCGACGGATTCATCGCCAAGCCGATCCAGGTGAGTGAATTCGCTCATCTCGTGGCTGAGGCGATCGCGGCGGGGCGGCGGCGGGACGATGGGATTAATTTGTGAGGCATCATGGCAACCAAGAAGACGCCACCCGTTTCGGAGCCCACGGCCCGCTCGAGCAAGAGCGCGTTGCTGGAGGCCGCCCAGGATGCCATTGCGGACCAGAAGTCGCGGCCCGGGCCGGTGACCAGGCCTGGCACTGGAGCGCGAACCGTGTTTCGGCTGTTCTTGGCGGCAATTATGGTGGCGGCGGCGGCGATCCTCGTGGCGCAGCCGGTGTGGCTGGTTGGCCCCAAGCCGCCCGGTGAAAGCCCGGCCATTCAAGCGGCCACCGCCACGATGGCGCTGGTGGAGGTCGTGAGCCAGTTGCAGGTGTTCCAGGCGACGAACGGGCATTTACCGGCAACGCTTGAGGCCGTCGGGGTCACCGACCCGGCCATTCGCTATCAGCCGGGAACCGATGGCAACTTCGAGGTCTCGATGGCCACCGGCGACTCCGTGGTGTCGATCCAGGCCACCGATTCACTCAAGACCCGGGTCGTGGACGCCATCCGGGTCCTTCAGGGGCGCACGCTACGATGAAGCGAACGGAGGGATTCACCCTGATCGAGATGCTGGTGGTGATGGTCATCATCGGCCTGTTGGCGGCCATTGCCTTGCTCAAATTCATCGACATGCGGGCCACGGCTCGAACGGCGGCCCTCACGGGCGATTTCCGCTCAGTGACGGTGGCCGCGCTCAACTATTACGCCGACAACGAGACCTGGCCCCCGGAAGCCGGGGCCGGCCTGGTTCCGGCGGGGCTCGATTCCTATTTGCCGGGGGGGCTGAACACGACGTTCACGCGGCCCGAGTACGTCCTCGACTTCGACAATCAGTCGGTGGCGGGCACGCCGCTGGTGTCGATTGGCGTGACGACCACTGATCCGAAGCTGATGACCAAGCTGATCGCCACGTTCACCAGCCGGGCCCCGTTCTACGTCACCGGAGGGACCCTTTCCTATCTGATTGCGGGGCCGGGTGGCGTCTTCTAGCGCGCTACTCGATCTTGCCTAAGTAGTTCAGCACCTCCGGGTCGGCCTTCGGGTATTCAGGCGCCATCTGCTCCAAGGCCTCGACCACCACTTCACCAATCAGCAGATCGCGAGCGGTTTTCTTGTCGCCGGGCACCTGATACCAGGGGGCCCATTTGGTGCTGGTGCGCTCGAGCATCTCCTCGTAGGCCGCGGTGTAGTGGTCCCAGAACCCCCGTTCCTTGAGATCGCCAACCTCGAACTTCCAGTTTTTCTTGTCGTCGGCCAAGCGGTCTTCGAGCCGCTGGCGCTGCTCGTCCTTGGAAATGTGGAGTGCGAATTTGAGGATGGTAACGCCGTGGTCGACCAACATCCGCTCGAACTCATTGATATGGTCGTAGCGCTTCCGCCAGAGCTTTTCGGGTACCAGGTCATGGACCCGCACCACCAACACGTCCTCGTAGTGGGATCGGTTGAAGATCCCGATCATCCCAGCCGGCGGCACCACTTGGTGAGCCCGCCAGAGGAAGTCATGCCGGAGTTCGACGGGGGTTGGCCGTTTGAAGGAACTGACCTGGCAGTACATCGGGTTGAGGTCGCCAAAGACCTTCCGGATCACGCCGTCCTTGCCGGAGGTGTCGCGGCCCTGGAGCACCACGAGCAGGGCGCGCCGCTCTTCGGCGCCGAGGGCGAGCTGGAGTTCTTCGATCCGGTGGCGGATCTCGGCGAGGGCCTGGTCGGCGGCGGCGCCTTTGGGGAGGCCATTGGCCGGGAGAGCGTCGGCATCGGTCAGCCGGACTTTGCCGGGATTGATCAGCGGTTTGAGTCGGGAAGTCATTCGGATAACGTACTGGAGTGATCAGCGCTCGCCAAGCATGCGCCGGCGGCGCGGGCCGCGGGCCCAGGCGCCCGCATTGGCCGCCACCGATTGGCCGATCAGGGCGCCCATCTCGTCGACCGAGTCGGTCAACGTGAAGGTGCGAAGATCGTCAGGGTCGATGGTGCCGTGGGCCGCCATGGTGGCTTCAAGGAACGAGACCAATGGTTGCCAGTAATCCTTCCCCAGGAGGATCACGGGGAAGGCGGAGATCTTCTTGGTTTGAACCAGGGTCAGCACCTCGAAGAGTTCGTCCATCGTGCCGAAACCTCCCGGGAGGACCACGAGCGCGCAGCTGTATTTGACGAGGATCACTTTCCGGACAAAGAAATATCGGAAGGTGACGAACCGGTCGAGATAGGGGTTGGGATACTGCTCCTTCGGGAGCTCGATATTGCAACCGATCGAGGTGCCGCCGGCTTCCTTGGCGCCGCGATTGGCGGCCTCCATCAGACCGGGCCCCCCCCCGGTCATCGTGGTGAGCCCCAGGCCGGCGACCCGGCCGCCGACCTCACGGCCGAGTTGGTAGTAGCGATGGTCGGCCGGGAAGCGCGCGGAGCCGAACACCGTGACGCAGGGCCCCACGAAGTGGAGGGCTCGAAATCCTCGAATGAACTCAGCCGCAATTCGGATGACCCGGGCCAACTCCGACCGCCGGGACCTGGGCCCGGCCAGGAACCACTCCTCCTCCGGGTTCGGCGCCACACCCCACTGGCCCGTCCGGCCGGCCGGTTCTTCGTTAGGCATCAGCACCGGGCAATTGGCGGGCGTGGTGATCGAGGTGGACCGCCGCAAACCGGAGCATCTCGGCCGCGGAGAGCCGGCCGAAGACGTGATGGGTAACGGCCGCCGCCGGATCGTTCCACCGGCGAGTCAGGCTTGCCTCGAAGGCCGCGGCCCCTTCGGTGAGCGCGTCGAGGGTCCGGTCTCGGTCAAAGGGACCGGGGCCGGGGCGGAGTTCCCGGGGTGCCTTGGCCCCGGCCGGCACCGCGCCGTCTTTGAGAATCCCCCGCAGGAATCGGAACCGGAGCAACGGCCGGATCCACCACGGGGTTCGGGGCGTCAGGCCGGTCTTGCCGTCGAGCTCCCCACCGACGACGACATAGGTCATCCGAAGATGCTCGGCCACCTGCCCGGGCGACCATTTGTCGGGCCCGGGTTGGTGGTTCCACTGGCCGTCGGGAACCTGCCGGGAGGCCGTGGCGAAGGCGGCCAGCGAGTGGCGGTGGGCGGCGAGTCCGGCGGTCAGGTCCGCGGGCATGGGGTCAGCTTACCGAGGGTCGCTGACGATGGTCAGCAGAAAGCCATCGGGGTCGGTCAGCGCGAACGCCATTGGCCCCCACGGCAGGGGAGCGGGATCGGCGTCCAATGTGAGCCCGGCGGCCTTGGCCCGGGCGGCGAGTGCCGTCAGGTCTTCTCCGGTCTGGATCCAGAGGCGGGCGCCGACGCCTTTGACCCGGCCTCGGCCCTTGGCGAAGTCATCCTGCCCGATCCCGAGGGTGACATTGCCCGACTTGAGCATGGCGAATCGGAGCACGCCATCGGCTTCGTTCCGCTCGATGATTTCGAATCCGAGTCCGTCGACATAGAACTGGAGGCTCTTGGTGAGGTCGGTTGCGGTAAGGGATGGGAAGCTGCTCTTGGCATTCAGGGTGGTCATAGGGTCCTGGGGGTAAGGAGACAACAGCGGGCGTTGAATGCTCGGGCCGGGACTCGAACCCGGATGGGGTTGCCCCCGAGGGATTTTAAGTCCCTTGTGTCTACCGGTTTCACCACCCGAGCGGTGACCGGAAGATAGCCAAATTCAGTCGATCTGAACGGGGGGGGCCGCTGGGCCGGCCAGGCGGCCGGACGGCCAGG
>JANPEL010000313.1:0-12589 GCA_031431925.1 Gemmatimonadota bacterium
ATTCCTTCAGGTTCATGACCCGGGGCTGGCCTTTGACCAAGGCCAAGTTGATGACCCCGAAGGTCGACTGCATCGTGGTGTGCTTGTAGAGCTGGTTCAGGACCACGTGGGGAATCGCGTCGCGCTTGAGCTCGACGACGAGCCGCATGCCGTCACGGTCCGACTCGTCACGAACCGCGGAAATGCCCTCGACCTTCTTCTCCATGGCCAGGTCCGCGATGGCCTTGGCCAGCGTGGCCTTGTTGACCTGGTAGGGAAGTTCGGTAATGACGATGGCCGACTTGCCCGACGATTCCTTCTCTTCAATCTGGGCCCGGGCCCGCATTACGACTTTGCCCCGCCCGGTCTCGTACGCCTCCTTGATGCCCTGGATTCCGTAGATGTAGCCGCCGGTCGGGAAGTCCGGGCCCTTGACGTGCTTGGTCAGGTCCTGGATGGTGGCATCCGGCTGATCGATCAGCACGGTCACGGCTTGGCAGATTTCCCGGAGGTTGTGGGGCGGAATATTGGTGGCCATGCCGACCGCGATGCCGCTCGACCCGTTGACGAGGAGGTTCGGGATCTTGGAGGGCAGGACGGTCGGCTCCATCAACCGGTCGTCGTAGTTGGGCTGGAAATCGACCGTGTTCTTGTCGATATCCTCGAGCATCGTGACGGCCACCCGGGTCAGCCGGGCTTCGGTGTACCGATAGGCCGCCGCCGGATCGCCGTCGACCGAGCCGAAGTTGCCCTGGCCGTCGACCAACGGATAGCGGAGCGAGAAATCCTGGACCATCCGGACCATCGCTTCGTACACCGGCGAGTCGCCGTGCGGGTGGTATTTGCCTAACACTTCGCCGACGACGGTGGCGGATTTCTTGTAGGGCCGGCCCGGCACCAGGCCGAGCTCGTTCATCGCGTTCAAGATCCGGCGATGGACCGGCTTCAATCCGTCGCGCACGTCGGGGAGGGCCCGCGAGACGATCACGCTCATCGAATAGTTGATGAAGCTCTGCTTCATCTCGTCTTCGATCGGGCGGGGGAGAATACGCTCGCGCGAGTTGGGTGCGGTCATGGGTCACTCGACCTATTTGATCTGGAAAACGGCCCCGGGCGAGGCGGCCCCTTGGACCAGAATTATAGTGGGGTCCGGGGCCTGGAATCAAGCCGGTTATTCTGGTTCAAAGTGTTTTCCGACAACGACTTAGGTCGGCAGATTTTGGGCCGGACTTTGGGCGGCCCCGGGTCGCCTTCTCGATGCTGAATGTTGTTGTCGTGCCATGGAATGTCCCAAAACCGACGTAATGTCCAGTCTAGTGTTGTTTTTCTGCCAGTTCATGGTATATTTGCAACAATGATTGATCGACCAGCCTTCGTTGCGGCCGCCAGAATCGCGCTCTCGCGGTTCCCCGTGGTTGCTCTCCTTGGCCCCCGCCAGGTTGGAAAAACCACTCTGGCCAAGGCGGTTGCCCGTTCGATGGCCCCCGACCGGACCCAGTACCTCGACCTCGAGTTCCCCGCCGATCGAAACCGGCTCACCGACCCGGCCGAGTACTTCGAGGCCCACCGCGGGAGCCTGATCATTCTGGACGAAATCCAGCGGGTTCCCGAGTTGTTCCCGATCCTTCGCGGCGTGGTGGATCGTCGCCGGGAAGCCGGGGAACGGTTCGGGCAGTTCCTCGTCTTGGGCTCGGCCTCGATGGATCTGCTCCGCCAGTCGTCCGAGTCGTTGGCCGGACGGATCAGTCAGCTCGAGCTCCCCCCGATCGGCATCGGCGAGGTGCCGGACACCACGGCCGACCTCGATAAACTCTGGCGCCGAGGCGGGTTTCCGGACAGCCTGTTGGCCTCGGATGACGACGCCAGTCTGGCGTGGCGGCGGGCGTTCATCCGGACCTACCTCGAACGGGACATTCCGATGTTCCAGCCCCGGGTGCCCTCGGAAACGCTGCGTCGGTTCTGGACCATGCTGGCGCACAACCAAGGCCAGCAATTGAATGCCGCCCGCCTTGCCGCGGGCCTGGGTGTGAGCGGCCAAACGGTGGCCCGCTACCTCGATCTGATGGTTGATCTCCTCCTGGTACGGCGACTGCCCCCGTGGTCGGGTAACGTCGGGAAGCGTTTGGTGAAGAGCCCCAAGGTGTACGTCCGCGACAGCGGACTGGTCCACGCGCTGCTCGGCATCGGGACGCAGGATGACCTGCTCGGCCATCCCGTGGTCGGCGGTTCCTGGGAAGGCCTCGTCCTCGAAACCCTGATCGCGGGGGCCGGCGACCGGTCGCTGTCGTTCTATCGGACCGCCCGGGGGGCCGAGATCGACTTGGTGGTTGAGGGCCTCGACGGCCGGCGGCTCGCGGTCGAGATCAAGCGATCCTCGGCCCCGACCGTGAGCCGCGGCTTCCGGATCGGCTGCGAGGACCTCGGCGTCGCCGAGGCGGTCGTGGTGTATCCCGGCGTCGAGCGATTCCCGTTAGGCGGCGGCGTCACCGCGATGGGTCCGGTCGCCGCCGCCCAGTGGCTCAGCGGGTCGTAGTGGCCCGATGAGCCGGCGACGTGGCACCCCTCCTCGGTTCGTCGACCCCTTCGACCCGCTCGACGGCCCGATTGCGGAAACGATCGACCTCCACGGCTTCCGGCGCGAGGAGGCCCGGCTCCGGGTCATTGCCGTCGTGACCAGCGCCCATCGGAAACAGCGCGGCGAGTTGATCCACATCATTACCGGGAAGGGTCGCCATTCGCCGGACGGCGCGGTCCTCAAAGGGGCCGTCAAGACCGTCCTCAAGGGCGACGTGGCGCCAATGATCAAGGCGTTCGGCCCCGATCTCGACGAGGGGGGCTACCTGGTCCGGGTTCGGCGGGGCGACTAATGAACGGCGGAGGCGCTCACCATCACGCCGCATTCGCCGCCGTGCTGGGCCACGTTCACCACTTGCTGTTGTGAGGCCCGGGCCACCAATCCAACCCCATAGCGGCTCGGCACGAACCCCATGACCACGTAAAACGGTTCGAGATGGACCTGGCCATCGGGGCCGAGCACCGGATACTCCTGGACCGGAAGAGCCACCTTGTTCTGGATGACCCAGCGTTCCTCATCGGCCAAGGCCGTGTCGAGGAGCCGATCCCAGGTCGCTTGATCGACACTGGCCCCGACTTCAACGCCGTCGCCGCCGTAGGAGCGGTTCGGCTTGAGCACCAGGGTGGCGCGGTTCTTTCTGGCGTAGTCGAGCAATTCGATCCGGTCGCCGTTGGCGTCTTGGGTCTTCCGGTCCGAGAGGATTCGGGTCCAGGGCACATGCCGCCGGAACACCAATCGTTCCTCGGGGCTGAAGTAGCGCCCGGCAATCTCCAGGTCGGTGAGGACTTCCCAGATGCTCTTCTGATCGAGCTCCGCGGCGATCGAGGATACCATTCGGTTTTCCGCAAAGAGCCGGCGCATCGGCCCAACGTCAACCCCTTCGTCGGCCAAATCGAGGAGGTCGAGGATCCCGTAGTCGCGGTACGCCACGTCGACCCGATGGTCCTCGTACCATACTTCGCCATCCTTAAGCCGAAGCTCAGCGGGGTCGGCGTGGAGGACCTCGATGCCGTGCCGCTCCCGGAAATAGTGGGCCAAGGCCTCGGGCTCGTCGGGGCCGTCGGTTTCGTATTTCGGGTCGACCAGCACGATCTGGCCATCGTGGCGACCCACGGTTTCCAGGTGTTCGAGGAGATCTTGCAGCAGGAGCTCGCGGATGTCGGGCCCGAGTTGGAGGCGAATCCGGGGGTCCCGGCCCCGGAGGACCGGTACCACCAAGTCGGCGAGGACCCGGTCGCACGTCGGGGCCAAATGGACGCCGCCGACGCCGGTCAGGTTCGGCTCCAGGAACTGAAGAGTGTCCTTCCACCGGGCGCTCGAGAAGTCGACGACCGCATCGAGCCGGGAAAAGATCGGGTTGGCTTCGCGGTGCGCGGCGGTCCAGCAGTCGAGCAGCCACCGCTCTTCCTCCGGGGTGACCCGAAGGATGTCCCGCACCGCCAAGTCGCCGAAGTAGAGATCGATCATCCGCTTCGAGGCGTTGAGCAGGGTCTGGGTCACGTAATGGATGTAGCCGAGCTGGTCTTGTCGGAGGGTGACGGGCCTCGCAAACAGCCGAATGGTCTCGGTGACGCCGTCGCGTTGATACGCCAAGTGGCGTTCGGTGGCGAGATCGTGGATGCCCTTGAGGAGACTGACCGTCTCGTCTCGCGGAATTCCGTCGAGGGCGCGCTGGACCCGTTGGGTCAGCCGTAGGCCTGCCAGTCCGACTTCTTCCGCGGGCGTGAGCATCGGGTGCCTCTCCGCGGTGGCCACACCGCGCTATAGTTAGGGATGCGTCCCGCCGAAGCGTACGCCGAATTGGTCCGTCTCTCCCGAGAGGAAACTGTCCTCGCGTCCTGCTCGGATTTGTTGGAATGGGATGAAGAGACCTTCATGCCTCGCGGCGGGGTGGAGCACCGGGCGGAGCAGATGTCGCTTCTGGCCGGGATGCTCCATGACCGCGGGGCGGATCCACGATTTGGGGAGTTGTTGGATCGGGTCGAGGGGACCGAGTTGGTTGCTGACCCGGATTCACCGAGCGCGGTCAACATCCGGGAACTCCGGCGGGAGTACGAACGGGAGCGGAAACTTCCGAAGGATCTGGTGGAGGAGAGTGCCCGGGTCGCCACCCTCGCCTCCCAGGCATGGGTCGATGCCCGCGAGGCGGCGGACTTCAAGCTCTTCGCGCCCTGGCTCGACCGGATCTTTGGCCTGGCCCGGGTCGAGGCCGACGCGGTCGGGTTCCAGGAGTCGCGGTACGACGCGATGCTCGAAGATTACGAGCCCGGCATGACCACCCGCGAGGTGACCGTGTTGTTCACCGGGCTCAAGCCCGAACTGATCCGGCTGGTCGGCGAGCTGTCGACGCCCTCGTCGGTACCGGCCCATGTTCTTCGGAGGGAATTCCCGATCGACCGCCAGAAGCTCTTTGCCGAGGCGGTGGCGGCGGCGCTGGGGTTCGATCTCGAACGGGGCCGGATCGACACCGCGAGTCATCCGTTTTGCACCGCGATCGGGCCGGGCGACATTCGGATCGCGGTCCGGTACCATCGCCGGAACCTCGCGATGGGTTTGTTCGTCTTGCTCCACGAAGTCGGCCACGGATTGTACGACCAAGGTATCGACGTGGCCCATTTCGGCACCCCGATGGGCGAGGCGCCGTCGCTTGGCCTTCACGAATCGCAGTCGCGTCTGTGGGAGAATTGCGTCGGCCGAAGCCTCGGGTTCTGGCAACACTTCTTTCCCCGGCTCAAGAACATCTTCCACGAGGCCCTGCACGACATTTCCCTGGAGACGTTCGTCGCGGTGATCAACCGGGTCACGCCGGGCTCGAACCGGGGCCGGGCCGACGAAATCAGCTACAATCTCCACATCATCATTCGCTCTGAGCTCGAGCAGGCCATGCTCTCGGGCGATCTGAAGGTCGCCGAATTGCCGGGGGCCTGGAACGACGCCTACCGAAAGTATCTGGGGGTGACGCCGAAGAATGACGCCGACGGGTGCCTGCAGGACGGCCATTGGTCGGAAGGGATGATCGGCTACTTTCCGACCTACACGTTAGGTAACGTCTACGCCGCCCAGTTGTTCGCCCAGGCGGAGCTCGAGATCGGGCCGCTCGATCCGGCGTTTGCCCAAGGTGATTTTACGGGATTGTTGGGTTGGCTCCGGGACCGCGTTCATCGGCACGGATGCCGCTGGCCCGCCAGAACCATCGTCGAACGGGCCACCGGGGCGCCGCCGACGCCCGGGCCGCTGCTCCGGTCGCTCGAATCCCGGTATCGAATCGCCGTCAGCTGAGGGCCGCCGCGACCCGCTCCAATCGGCCGCGGACCTCGTGCATCAGCTCGACGAGGGCTGGATCGTTTTCCATGCCTCCAGCGAGGAGCATCGCTTCGGGGTTGGCAATCCGAACCATGCTTCCCTCACCGGATGCCTCCACCGTCACGTTGCACGGCAACAGCAAGCCGACCGTGGCGCTTTGGTTCAAGGCGCGGTGGGCCAGCGTCGGGTTGCAGGCTCCAAGAATGGTGTAGGGGCGGAATTCGATCCCCAGTTTCTGTTTGAACACGTCGTGGGTGTCGATTCGGGTCAGCACACCAAACCCCTCGGCTTTCAACGCGGCGGTGACCCGCTCGATCGCGTGGTCGGGGGTGGTGGCTAGGCGGGCCTCGAAGGCAATTTGGGGTGTCGGCATGGTGTCAAACAACGCTCAGCCGCTGTGAAGGGTCGGTGAATTCAGTGCGAATCCCTACTTCTCGATCCGATAGATCCTGATGTGGTCGACGTCGTCTTCATTCCGCCACCGGGCAACCATCCGGTCGCCGAGGTCACGCCGATCGGCTGCCGTCACATGGTCCGGCGGCGCGGCCCAGCGGACGATCCGCGTCGCATTCCGGGCCAGGTCGAAGGTCTTGAACTCAGCCTCGCTGGTTTCGACCACATAGAGACGACGGTCGGCGGTGACGGCGTGGGTCTGGCTGCCCATGGCGACGAGGTTGTAACGAACCCCGGTCTTGCCTCCCGCGCCTGGGCTCTCGGCGTAGCCCTCAAAACCTTTGCCAACCACGATTGTATCGACGATCGCGCCGTGCATCGTGAAGCGAACGAAGGGGATCGAGGTTCGAAATCGGCCGCTGATCGCTTCCGGCATCCGAACTGCCGCTGCGATCCCGGTGTCGCGGGTGATCCACCCACTCGGAATGAGCGGAATGCCCGGGCGCCGGGGCGTAACCGTTGTCGGCACCAAGTCAGGTCCGGAAAAGAGAACCAGTCGGCCGCTGCCTTGGTCGAACACGTAGGTTGTGTCACCTCCGAGTCGGGTCGGCGGCCCGGGCATAGTGAACTCGGCCGGACCTTGACCTTTCCGCCCGAGGACCCGGATCAAACGACCGGTCGAGTCGAACAACGTGACCAGAGCGGCCTGGGCGTCGGCCACCATGATCGAGCCGTCGCCTAATTGCCGGGCGCCGATCGCCATGGAGAAAGTCGACGGGTCACCGCCGACGTTCGTCAGCGCGCTCGGGTTGATTCGCCAGACGGGGAGGCTCGAAATGGTCCGGGTATTCTCGACGACCTCGGTGCCGGCGCTGTCCCGGCGGACGAGAGAAGCCGACGCGGCACCTGCCGGTCGGGCGCAACCGGCCAGCAAGATCGAAGCGACCAGCCACCGTCGCTTCACTGCGGTGGTCCGGAGGCCGCCACGGGCACCAACTGGGTTCGCACGATCTGCGGTACGTCGTCTGTCCCGGGGACGAAGAAGTAGATCCGGTCGCCACGGAACATCGGTCGGATGTAGTTTGACGGGTCGAACGGCGACTCGACGACTGTGACCAGTCTTCCGGCTCGATCGAAGATGTCGAACTCGGTTCCACCTGCGGGTGTGATCCGCTTGATCCAGAGTCGGCCCTCCCCATCGAAGAACATCCCGTGCACCGCCGGTTTCGTGGCCGGCACCGTCGACGGCGAGAAATCGGCCCCGATCTTCTTGGCTGTAGCGCCGAGGGAGGCGATCAGAGAGTCGCGTTCCAGGGGCCGCAAGGCAATCGGCGCCGCTTCGACCGCGTACCGAGTCAAGGTATCGGTGCCTGAGAGGTCAACCGCATAGCCATTTGGCTCGGCGGTCCACGGGATGCAGGCCATCCGGCCATTGAAGTCCGTCGCCGAGATCGCTCCGGGCGCGTTCGGGATCTGGGCAAAGCCGTGCGTGCCGCTGAGGGCGTTACGCTTGGTTCGTCCGGGCCCGGGAACGCAGGCCGGAAGTTCGACGGTGTCGGCGCGAGAAAAGTCGGGGGCATAGCGGCGGAAGCGCCTAACCGGCTGTTGGGCCACGGTATCGACCGTTATGAAATCTTCCCACACCCGCCCCGACGAATCGACTCCCCCTTCCCACACGTAGCCATACCCGCCGGTTGGCGCCAGAACCTGCTCGATGAACCTCCCACCGGAGTCGAAGGCGCTCAGTCGCGAATTCTGGGGGTCATGAACCCAGACTCGGCCATTCGGTGTTGCCGTGATGCCATCGGCATAGACGAACTCGCCCGGGCCGCTGCCCTTCCGGCCCACCTTCCGGAGGAACCGGCCGGCCGAGTCGAAGACCCGGAGCTCTTGGGCTTGACCATCGACCACCCAAAGTTGGTTCTGACGGTCAACCACGAAGCCACGAACGTCGCCGAAACCGTCGGGCCCGTCGCCGATGGTCCCGATGGTGAACTCCGGTAGCAGCCTCATCCGGGCCGGCTGGTCTTTTGGTGAACGTGGCGGCTGGCATGCCAAGGCCCAGCCGATGAGAAAAAGGGTGGAAGTGCGGCCGATCGTCATGGGTTCACGCCTCGATCTGGATGGGCTGGGCCCCCTCCCAAGCTACCCGTCGCCCCAGTTCGGGCAAGAGGTCGAGTCCGGTGGTAATCGTCAGCACGTGATTGCCCTCCAGGCGGCCGAACTTGCTCGCGAAGACGGTGGTCCCATAGGGAACGAGGATCTCGGTTTCGCTGACGGCTTTCGGATACAAGAGGATCTGGCCGGGTTTCGGCTCGGCGGTGGCGTTCTCGACTCCGACCCCCGCCTCGAGATCGCCTAACGGCATCCACGCCGCTTCGCCGCTCCACCGCGCCTGCAGCAGATGCCCGCTGAGCGGGAGGAGCCGGAGCAAGGCGGCGCAACTGGCCGGCGCCCGCTCGCGCTCGAGTCGAGCTTCAAAAACGAGATTCCCGCAGGTGATCCGAGTCATGCTTACCCCGGTAGAGCCGGCGCGAGGCCGGCCGGCGGTGGCGGTGGCGTCCGCTTCCGGCGCTTGGCTCCCCGGCGGCCGAGGAGCATCACCGGCAAGACGAACATGGCACCCAGGGTTCCGGCAATGGTCCCCCCGGCGGTGGCCAGCGCAATCGACCCGAACAACCTGTCGGCCTCGGTGCCGATGGCCAGCGGAATCAGGCTCGCCATGGTGGTCAGGGTCACTAACACGATCATGCCGGCCCGGTCGCGGGTGGCGTAGACGATATCCGCCGCGGTGAGGCGACGCGACGCCCGGCCAGAGGCCCCGACCCGGCGGCGCCGTTCGAGGGCGGCATCGACCAACAAGATCGATTGGTTGACCGCGAGCCCCACCACCAGAATGACGCCGACCGCTGCCTCGCGGCTGAATCCGGTTCCCGTCGCCCAGAAAATTGCGGCCACGCCTGCTAAGGCCAACGGCAGGCTCAAGAAGACCATGGCCGCCGCCCACTGTGAATCAAACACGAACGCCACCGACAACAGGACCAGCACCACCCCGATGGCGAAGACCAACCAGAGACCCTTGGTGCTGTCGTCTTCCTGCCAGGCAAACTGGTCATCGCCGACGGTGTAGCCGGCCGGTACCGCAATCGAACCCATGAACGCTTTGTGGGTCCGGTTGGCCAGCTTCTGGGGCCCCCGGAAGTCATAGCTCAAGATCCGAACGTACTGCTGATCTTCGCGGTTGATCTGGCTCAAGCCTTCTCGCTCGGTAACGGCCGCGAGGTCACTGACCCGGACCGGCGCGTTGCCTTCATTCGGCACTAACGAGGCCCGGAGGTCTTCGAGGGTCCGCTCCTGAGACCCCTTGGCTTTCACGGTGACCGTGACTTCTTCATCGTCGAGTTCGAGCTTCTGACCGCCCACCGCGCCGCGGATTTCCCGGGCCACCGCTTGGGAGAACGCTTGGGCTGTGACGCCGGCCCGAGCTAACGCGGCCCGGTCCGGCGCCAGCGCCACGCTGACGGCTCGTTCCGACCGGAAGAAGCTCCCGGCATTGATGTTGACTTCGCGGACCCGGGGAATCCGCTCGAGCCGGGTTTTAAGGTCGCGAGCCAATTGCTCGACGCCTGAAAAAGAGTACCCGAGGATCTTGACGCGGAAGCTGACCGAGCTACCGCCGCCGCCGTTGAAAAACCCTTGGCCCCGGCCGAACACGCCAATCGATGCCCCGCCAACGAACACTGCCCGCTGGGTCATTTCCTCTTGCATGGCGGTCGGAATCGCGGTCAGGCCGGCCGGCTTGGTAAAGGTGACCCGCAGTTGTCCGAATCCGGGAAACCCCCGCGCTTCCACCCGGTCAACCCCGTCCCGGCCGACGGCGATCCGCTCGAATTCCGAAATGGCCCGATCGACACTGGCCGGATCGGACCCTCGCGGAAAGTTGATGTTGACGAACAGCTCCGACCGTTGGCCGTACCAATCGCCGAAGGACGACTTCGGCACCTTCTTGATGAATCCCCAAGTGAGGACGCCGAGCCCGGCCGTGGTGACGACCAAGGTGGCCCACCGCCATCGGAGCAGTTTGAGGACCGATCGAGTGTAGGCCCGGTGGAGCCCCCGCCAGCTTTGGGTCGTCATTCCGTGGCCGCCGCCAACCGCCGGGATCATCACCACCGAACTCACCACCGACCACCCGAGTGCCAGCAGAAACGCGGCCGCAAAGGGCATGAAGGTGGCCCGGGCGTTTCCCTGGAGGTACATGAACGGAAACAGCACGACGGCGGTGGTCAGCGTCGATCCAATGACCGCGGGCATGATCCGCGCCCCCGCCTCCGCCCGGCCCTCGATCGTATCGGGCGCATGGCGGAGCCGTTCGACCACGACCAGGCCGTTTTGGACCAAGATCCCGACTCCCATGCCCAGCCCTGCCAACGTCAACAGATTGGCGGGAATCTTGAGGAGATAGAGACCGAGCGCCGTGCCCGCAATCGACACCGCCGCACTGCCCATGACCAGCCAGATCGAGGTCAGATTCCGCATCGCGAACGCCAACACCAGCATCACCGCGCCGAACGCAATCAGCCCCCGGATCATGAGATCGTTGAGCTGCTTCTTCAAATCCTTGCTCTCGTCGCTTTCGACCTTGAAAACGATCCCCGGCGGGAGCAGCCGGTGAATCTCGTTCATGGTGGCCTTGATTCGCTCGGCCGTTTGGATCGCATCCGCGCCGGCCAGCCGGCTGATCTGCATCGTAACCGCCGGCACGGCGTTGATTCGGGCAAACCGGCCCCGGTTGTCTTCGTCGGGCCGGATCGTCGCCAACTCGTCGAGCCGGAAGACTCGTCCACTCGGGGCTCGAATGACGAGTTGTCCCAAGTCTTCGAGCGCCTTGGGCCGATCCCGAAGCGCCACGGTCAGCACGTTGGTGCCGCGTTGCTGCTCGCCCAAGGCCTGGACCACCCGGGCCGAGGCCACGGCCGCCCGAATCAAATCGGGGTTGATCCCCAACTGCCGGAGCCGAACCGGATCGTACGTTACCGCCACGCCGGGTTCCGCTGACCCCGAGAGCCCGACGCCACTCACCCCGGGCACGGCCGTGACCCGGGGATACACCTGATCCCGGGTCAGCTTGGTCAGCGTCCCCGACGTGTATGGACCGACGATCGAATAGGTCAGGAGCGGCTGCTCATCGAGCTCCTGCGGAGTGTAGTTCTCGACGCTCGGCGGTTCAGCGCCCTGGGGCAACCGGTCCCGGAGCAACTCGATTCGCTCATGAATCTCGAGCCGAGCCAGGGTCACATCGGTCTTCGGCTCCAACTCCACTTCCAGCCGCGCCGACCCATCGCCCGACTCGCTCGAGATCTTCTTGACCCCCCGGACACTCTGAATCGCTTCTTCCAACGGCGAGGTGAGATAGGTCTCCACCAACTCCGGCGCCGACCCAAACCAGGTCGCCGACACCGTCAACCGCGGCAGCTCGACCTGGGTCTTCGTCGCCAGGGGCAGTTTCGTAAACGCCACCCCCCCCGCCAACGTCAACGCCGCCCCCGCGGCCCACACCACCGCCGGCCGCCCCGCCGCCCACCTGATCATCCCCCCTCCGAGCGCCGAGTGCCGAGTGCCGAGCGCCGAGCTCGTCGAGTCTCGACCCACACATACGCCGTCGGCAACAGAAAGAACGTCACCAACAACGCCGTCACCGATCCGCCGATGACCCCCGCCGCCAGCGGCTGATACAACTCTCCGCCGCTGCCCCAGCCAAACACCAGCGGCAGCACGCCCGTAATCGTGGTGATCGACGTCATCGCGATGGCCTTGAGCCGCTGGTAACCACCGGCAATGACCGCGTCGACGATCGGTAACCCTTGTTCCCGGAATCGCTGGATCACGTCGAGTTTGACCACGGCCTCGTTGTCGGCCATGCCGATCATCACCACGATCCCGATCATCGCCACCGCGTTGAGGCTCTGGCCGGTCATCCACAGGAAGAGAATGCCGCCGGCGCCGGCCAATGGCACGGTCAGCATCACCAGCAACGGCGTCGTGAACGAGGCGAATTCTCCGGCCAGCACCAGGAACACCAACGCGACCGACAGCACCGCCACCAGCGCCAGCTCTCGAGTGGTGCGGGCCTCGTCGGCTTGGGCTCCGCCGATGGTAACCTCAACACCGGGCGGTAGCGCCAGCGCAGTGATCCGCTCCTGAACCGCCTCAGCGGCCTGTTCCAGTCCGCCCCGCTCGGCCACGGCTTCGACCACGCTGACCGGCCGCTGATTGATGCGGACCACCTCGATCGGCGCCCGGATATCGGCCACCGTGACCAGCTGTCCGAGCGGCACG
>JANPEL010000314.1:0-20552 GCA_031431925.1 Gemmatimonadota bacterium
GTTGACCCAGGGCGCCGGCGGCAGCTGGTCGCCGTCGACCCGAATCTCGTAGTCGCCGGTGGGGGTGAGCCCTCCGTAGCCGTTGTCGGATGTGAGCGCGGTCGGATGGCGGGTGACGGGTCCGTCGGATGGCAATTCCCCGGATTCTCGGGTGTCCCGGTCCGGCGTGAGCAGTCCGGTCAGGAGCCGCCACGGGAGGCCGAGCACGGGAAAGCTGCTCTGCTCCGCCCGGCGGGGCCGCATCATGGACGGGCCCTCGTCCGGGGTCGCGGCGTCTCGCGGCGGTTTCAACGACTCGGTGATCCGGCCGAGCGGTCGGCCGTCGCAGGGGATCAAGAGGCGGGCCGTGGCTCGGATCATCAGGAGATCGGCGGCGCCGACCAGGTCTCGCCGGCGGAGGAAGACCCCGCCGGGCCGGTCGAGCACCGCGGCCTGGTTCAACGCGTGGACGGCCGTCGCGATTTCGGCCTCGAGGTCGGCTTGGTAGGTCGTCGGATGGGCATTCAGGATGACGAGGTCCACGGTCATGCCCCGGCGCTGCCAGTACCGGTGGGCGGCGAGGATTTGACGGAGGGTCGGGATCCCCTCCATGTCGCTGATCGTGGCCAGCACGATCGGCCAATCGCCGGAGATGCCATGGGCCCAGAGCCGAGGCTGGGAGCCCCGGTTCTGCCGGAGTTCGGCCTCGGGGGCCCGGGCGGCCGGGTTGCCGAAGTAGAGATCCCCGGCCAACTCCTGAAACACGGTGGCGTCGGCGGGCGTGAGACCCAGTTCGCGGAGTTCGGCCAGACTTGAGGTGCTGGCTAAATCGAGCGCGCGTTGCGCCGCGTGCGGGTCGTGGTAGCGGCCCGCCATTTCGAAGGCTCGCTCGCGGCTGCTGGCGATCAAGGTGGTGAAGGCCACCGACGCCGACTGCCCGGCGTCGATCCGCACTCGGGTTCGGAGCGCGAAGATCGGATCCAGGACCGCGCCGGTCGTGCCCGAGAGCTCACCGTCCATTTCCAGTGCCACCGGATCGCGAACCGAACGGCCCCGACCCTGGAACCGGGCTCGGTCGGTCTCGCAGGACACCCGGCCGACCCGCTCCTTTCCGGTATCGACGACGTGGACGCACCAGAGTACCGGGTCGAGCGGGGAGCGAGGGCGCCGGACGGCGGTGATGGCGGTACACCACTCGTGCCACTCGGTTTCGACGAACAGATTGCCGAACGCGGGGTGGGCCCGGTCCGCGTCGTGCGGGGCCAGGACGATCTCGCCGTAACTGGTCAACTCGACTTCGCGAGGATGGGCGCCATTGTTGGTGACCGTCACCCGTCGCACCTGAGCCGCCTCTTCCGGCACGACGGCAATCTCGGTCCGGGTTTCGAGGTCGCCGTCGACCCGCAGGAAGGTGACCCGATCGATCGCCAGGGTCGCCAAATACCGGTCGGGCGGGGCGCAGACCGGCTGGTGGGCGGCCGACCACACGCGACCGTGGTCCAGGTCCTTGAGATAGCAGAACTGTCCGGTGGCATCGGTGGTGCCGTCGTCCCGCCAGCGGGCGATCGCCAGGTCCTGAAATCGGCTGTATCCCCCGCCGCAGTGGGTCACCATCAGCGTGAACGGCGTCCGGCCCAGGAGCGCGACGCAGGGCTCGGGGGTGTCGGTCGCGTGGATTTCCCTGACGGCGGGGCCGTCGGTCACCGGGCCGGCCCGCACTTCATCGCCCGTGGTGCCGCGGGTATCGCGAAGCACCAGCCGGCGCGGGATTCGTTCGTGGAGCAGGAGCTCCACCGATCGGACCAGGGGATCGTTATGAAACCGCTGTTGCCAGACCCGGTCGGTTAGCACATTCGTGAGCGCCACCAGGCTCATCCCGATGTGGTGCGCCATGAAGTTGCGGACGATCGCATGGCTGGCTCCGGGCGCCCGTCTGGTGAAATCGATCGCGTCGAAGAAACCAAACTCCCCGAGTGCCGAGAGCCGCTCGATCGCCGCCAGGTTCCGAAGGGCCCGCTCGGGGGCAACCAGGGCCGCGAGGGCCGAGGCATAGGGGGCGACCACGAGGTCGCGGCCGAGCCCCCGTTTGAGGGCGAGGTCGGGCACTCCGAACGCCCGGTACTGATAGGTGAAGTGCCGGTCGCGCCCGTTGTACGCGCTCTCGCTCATGCCCCAGGGCACCCGGCGGGTGGCCCCGTAGGCAATCTGGCGCCGAACCGCGCCGCGATAGGTCTGATCCAGGAGGGTGAACGGGAACGATTGCATGACCAGGGCGGGCATCAGGTATTCGAACATACTCCCGCTCCATGACACCATGGCCGGAGCACCCGCCGCATAGGTCAAGGTCCGGCCGAGCCGGAACCAATGTTCCAGCGGGATGTCGTTTTTCGCGATGGCGACAAAGCTGGCGAGCCGGGCCTCCGAGGCGAGGAGGTCATAGGAGGAGCGATCGAGCGAATGGCTGGCTTGGGCGTAGCCGATGGCCAGGAGCTTCTGCTCTGGATCGAGCAGGAAGCCGAACTCCATCGCCATGGCGAAGCCATACGCCCGTTCGGCGATCGCGGTGAGCCGGTCCGCGAGGCCGGACGGGTCAGCGGATTGATACTTCCGTTCGGACGCCCGAATACTCCAGTCGATCCACTCCGTTACGGACGCCGTCTCGGGTCCGGGCCGCCCAGTCGACTCGATCCGCGCGAGCACCTGGCGGAGGGGCGCGGCGAGGCCGGCGAGCGTGGCGGATTCGCCCGAGCCGTCGCCGGCCGCCCGGGCCTTGGCTCGCGCCCGCCCGAGTTCCTTCCCCGCGGCCGCCAGCTCGCGACGAGCCGGCTGGAGCCATCCGAGCGGGGCCGCGAGCGTCCCGAGGCGATCGGTGGCGATGTCGAGCGCGGCGGCGATCGCCCGGGCCAAGCGGCCCGGGGCCGGCGGCGCCTGGCGTAACGCCAGACACGCTTGGCGGAGAGCGATCAGGTGCCCGGCGAGATTGCCGCTGTCCACCGTCGAGACATACGCCGGCTCCAGCACCGAGAGGTCGCGCACGTCGTACCAGTTGTAGAAATGGCCCCGACAACGCGGCATCCGCGCGAGGGTGGCGAAGATCCGCTCCAGGCGGACCGTTGCCTCCTCCAGAGGGAGGAACCCCAAATCGACGGCACTGACCGTCGAGAGCAACTGGAGCCCGACGTTGGTGGGCGAGGTCCGCATCGCGATAACGGCGGCGGGATCGTCCTGGAAGTTGTCGGGGGCGAGCCAATGGGTATCGGGTCCGACGAACCGCTCGAAGAACCGCCAGTGCAGGAGGGCGTAGCGGAGCGCCTGCCGGCGACCCGTGGCGGGCAGACGACGGTCCGGCTGGATGGCCGGAAAGCCGAGCCGGTGGGCGATGAAGGGCGAGAGGATCCAGGCGGTGAGGAGTGGAATGGCGGCGGCCGCGAGCGGCCAATTGAGGGCCGGATTGTCCCCGCCGGCCAGGCGATAGCCGACGACGGCACCGACGCCGGCGACCACGGCGACCGCCGGCGCCATCGCGCGCCAGAACGCGAGCCGGCCGCCTCCGGTGACTCGCTCCGCCGCCGACGCGCTCTGCCACTCCAGCAGGCGGCGATGGGAGACCAACAGGCGCCACAGGGTGCGGACGATCGCGTCGGCCGACACCCACGCTTGGTGGGGAAGGAATACGATCCCGAGGGTGAGTTGCCCGGTGCTCCGGATCGCGTCGAGCCCGACGGCGCCGAAGTACGCGCGCCACGACTTCTCGACCGGGAATCGGACGATCGCAACCAGCAGGGCCATGATCCAGGGTGCGGCCATCGCGCCGAGGCCAAGGAGCGCCCACCGAAGCGGCGAGCCGGGCAGGATGGTCAAGCCGGCCGCGAGGAATCCAAACTGCCCGAGTTCCACGGTGCTCCGCCGGAGATTGTCGAGGATCTTCCAGCGCGACAGGACGGAGAGCCGGTTCGGCTCGGGGCCATCGGGCCCCGGCACCACCGGCGTCAGCCACTGGAGGAGTTGCCAGTCGCCTCGAATCCACCGGTGCTTCCGCCGGGTGTAGGTCAGGTAGCCGGCCGGATAGTCATCGTAGATATTGACGTCGGTGACCAGACCGGTTCGGGCGTAGTTGCCTTCGATCAGGTCGTGGGACAGCAGCCGGTTTTCGGGAAAACGGCCATGGGTGGCCTGCTCGAACGCGTCGATCTCGTAGATGCCCTTGCCGGTGAAGCTCCCCTCGCCGTAGAGATCCTGATAGACATCGGAGACCGCGGTCGTGTAGGGATCGACCCCGGGAATGCCGGAGAAGATGGCCGAGAAGTGGGACCGGTAGGCGCTCGGCAGCGAGACCCCGACCCGCGGCTGGAGAATGCCATACCCACGGACGACCCGGCCCCGGGTCGAATCATATTCCGCCCGGTTGAGCGGATGCGCGATGGCCCCGACCAAGTCGGGTGCGGCGTCCGGCGGCAGGACGGTGTCCGCGTCGAGGGTGATGACATAGCGGAGATCGCGAAGCGGCTCGACGTTTCCGACGACGACCGAGAACGCATCCGGCGCGCCACCTCGAACGAATCGGTTGAACTCCGCCAGCTTACCACGCTTCCGCTCCCAACCCATCCATACGCCTTGCCGGTCGTTCCAACGCCTCGGCCGATGGAAGAGGTAAAACGCGTCCTCGGTCTCGGCCGCGTAGCGGGCATTCAGGGCGCGAACCCCGTCCGCTGCCGCGGCCACGATCCGGTCGTCGCCGGGGTCGAATTCCGTGGCGGAGTCGGTGAAATCGCTCAAGATCGCAAAGTGAAGATGGGCTTCCCGGTTTGCCAGAAACCGGACCTCGAGGGTTTCGAGCGCCTCCCGGACCGCCTCGACACTCTCGAACAGGGTCGGGATCACGACCGCGGTTCGGAACTCGGCCGGCACGCCATTGCGGAGCAGGTCGAGCTTCGGGACCATCCGGGGCGGCAGCGTGGCGGTGATGAACTGATTCACGATGTTCACGGCGATGTCGTTTGCCGGTAGGAACGCCACCACAAAGACCGCGAGCCATTCCGTGGGCCCCAATCCGTCGATCAGCCACAGCAGCAAGGCGAGGGCGAGCGCGGTGCCGGCGAGAATGCCGCCGACAAATGCGACATTGGGATGGCCCCGGATCCGGCGATCGATGGTCTCCAACAGGGTCGGCCGATACCCGACCGCCTCCTCGAGCGCCGCCAAGCCCTCGTGGACCAGGAAGTACCCGACGTGGGAACGCCGCCCCCCGGCGGCCGACGGCGCTCGGGCCAAGTCGATGGCCGCTCGGGCCACCGCCTCTTCGGCCGAGCGGCTTCGCTTGGCGATCCGTTCCACGACGTGACGGTACCAGTCCCGCGTGGCGAACGTCATTCTCGGGTAGAATCCCGATGGATCGGTTCGGAGCACGGCTTCGGTTCGGCTTTGCCCTTCAACGAAGGTCCGCCAATCGAGCCGGGCCACGGCCCGGAGACTGGTGATGCTGTTCGTCATCATCAGCTGGGTCAGGGCCAGCCGCTGGATCGATTGGGCGGCCGCCGTCTCGGCGGTGAGCCCGTCCTGGGCCAGCCACTGTTCGAGCTGTTCGAGGCCGGGAAATCCCGCCGAGGCCGTATTGAGCACCTGGAGCAGGCGGCTGACGAAGGTCGCGGTGAGCGGCGGATGGCGGCCGACGAACTCCCCGAGGAGCGGCCCGAGCTCGTTGCCCTCCGCATCCGCGGCCGTCCGGAATCGCGCGGCCCACTGATCGGCCTGCCCGAGGTCATCCAGTCGCTGGACGGTGCGGAGGGCCATCCGCCGGACGCTCTCGATCAAGCCGAGGCGGAGCATCGCCGGGACGGCCCACAACTCACCCATCGAGAAGGAGGCAATCCGCTGAAACTCCCCGACGAACCGGGTCACGTTGTCGAGGTCGATCCGGGCTTCGGTGTGGGCGATCAGGGTGATCGCCACTTCGTAGATCCGGGGATAGCCGGCCAACGGCCCGGTCAGGAGTTCCGGCAATTCCCGGTAGTAGCCTGGGGGCAAACTGGCGCGGACCTCGAGGATGTGTTCCTCGATGACGTGGAAGTTGTCGAGGAGCCAGTCCCCGGCGGGACTGATGTCGCCGCCCGAGGCGGCGCGCTCGGTCAATCGGGCGTGGGCCTGGTCGAGCAGACGCCGGGTGCTGTCGAGCCGTTCGAGGAGCGGGGTGCCCCGCCCGCCGGCGCCGACCGGCGATGCCCGCTGGGCGGCTGCCACGGCCCGGGCGCGATCGCCGAGGTGGTCCGCGCCGAGGAGCTCACCCCGGATCGGGCCGACGAGAATTTCATCGCGTGGATCGGGGGAACGGCCGGCGCGAGGGGAAACCCAGCGCGGCGACAATTACCGCACCGCCCGGTCTATCCGATCCGCCGACTCGACGGGGGCCGGAGGCTCACGGAACCCATTGGAGCAGTTTGCCGGGCTGGAGGTCGAAGAATCGGCAGAGGGCGTCGAGGGTTTCGGTATGCAACCGGCCGAACTCGCCTCCGGCGCGGGAGAGCCGGTACGCGGTGGGATAGCTGAGTGCGGTGCCTTTGCTGAGGGCGTAGGCCGTGATGTGGCGGGCCTTCATGATCTGGTGGATCCGAAGTCGTACCATCGGAGCATCTTTCGGGCGAGAGTACGCTGATCACGGCATCCAGCGCCTGAGAATGGGAGGCGCCGGAAGATACACCTCGATCGGCCGTTAGGAATTACCGGAACAGGTCGAAATTCCCCAGCAGCCACCACAGCAGCAGGAAAATGAGCACGGTACTCAGACACCCACCTCCCAGTTTCTTCGCTCCCCAGCCGGCGGCGAGCCCCCGTAGCACCTTACTCATGCCGAACTCCTTGGTTGTTGCGCTGTATATCGCTGGGAGATACGTTTACCTGGTCCCAATCGTCGGGATTCCGGGTTCTTCCCGGCAGGACGACACGCCGTTTTCGACTGCGGAGAACCCCGTGCCTAAACGCCCGAAACAGAAGCCCAAAACGCCCCCGAAACCACGCCCCGCCGCTCGCCCGGCCGCCGTGGTGGCGGCCCCGATCGCCTTGGTGCTCATCGACGACAACCGGCTGCTCCGCGAGGGCATCACGGCCATGATCCACAGCCAACCAGGCTTCAAAGTCCTGGCGGCCGCGGCGGATATCGAGGAGGCCCTCAACCAGGTGCGGGAGGCCAAGCCCGATGTGGTCCTCCTCGACTTCGGGCTGGCCGATCATGACAGTTTGGCGTTGACCGCAACGGTCCGCCGGGAAGTTCCGAGCGCTAAAGTGATCGTCATGGGTCTCCTGGCCCTTCAAGAGGATGTGGCCGACTACGTTCGCGCCGGAGCGTCCGGCTTTCTGATGAAGGACGCGTCGTTCGAGGAGTTCTTTACCACCATTCGGACCGTGGCCGCCGGGGGCGAGGTACTCCCGGCGGCGCTGACCACCTCGCTCTTCAACCAAATCGTCCGGAACGTGGTGGTCGAAAACAAGCCCATGGCCATGAAGGCAGTCCGCCTGACCATCCGGGAGCACGAGGTCATTGGCCTGTTGTCCGAGGGCTTGGCCAACAAGGAAATCGCCGCTCGGCTCAACATCGCGGTCTACACGGTCAAGAGCCACGTGCACAACATCCTGGAAAAACTGGCGCTTCGGAGCCGCCTCGAGGTGGCCGCGTTCAGTCATGCGTCCGGCACCCGTGATCGAGCCAGCCCCGGGCCGGTTAGCGGATCCGCCTGAGTTCAACTCGCCGGTTCTGCCAGGCATACCCTTCCGAGCTGTTCGGAACCAACGGCTGAGTCTCGCCATAGCCCCGCGCCACCATCCGGCCGTTCTCGACGCCCCGTGACACCAGATAGGCCCGCACCGTCTCGGCCCGGCGTTCCGACAGGGCCTGGTTGTACTCGGCGGTGGCGATCGAACTGGTGTGACCGGCCACTTCGAAGCGAACCGCTGCCCACTCCGTCTCGAGGAGCGTCCGGGCGACCCGATCGAGAATCACAAACGACTCGGGCGTGAGCGTGGACTCGTCAAATCCGAAGTTGACCCCCTCCAGTACCAGGGTATCCCGCATCACGAACACGGTCGGGGCGGGAGTCACGTAGGGCACATTTACCCGCACCGTATCGACCCGGATCGTCTGACGTTGGCAGACCGGGCACACCGGCGCCGGGGCATTCTCCTGGGCGGCCACCGGCCGCCGGCCGCCGACGAAGTAGGAGAGGCCGAGGGTCACGACTGGGTTGACCACCGAGTGCTTCGTCATCGGGACTTCGTCGAAGCCCTCGAACCGGAGTTGACCCTCGAGCCGGAGCGCGAGGTTGTCGCTGACCATGCTGCGGACGCCCAAGCCGGCGTGGAGGCCCCAGGTCGAATGGGTCACTCGGCTGTTCCGCCCGCTGATCCGGGTGAATTCCGTCCCCACCAGAAGGAACGGGCTGGTTTTCGCGTTCAGGTTCCCAGTGAACGTGAGGGAGGCGCTGGGGGTCAAATACGTTATCCCGGCCTTTTTGGCGGCCCCGCCGCTGATGCTGAACCCGAGGTGGCGGGTAAAATTGTGGCCCAGTCGCGCCACGATCGTGGGCACGCCGCGGCCAGGGGTGGCGCTGCTGGCGAACCGGTATTCGGGTGCCCCGCTCGCGAGGAAGTCCCGGAGCGAGGCATCGAGGAACAGCATACCGGCGCCCACGCTGAGTTCCCAACTGCCGTCGCCGCGGACCGGCGGCAGTTGTTGCTGGGCCATCGCCACCGTCGGCACGACCCCGGTCGCCAAGGCCCACGCCGTCATCACAAGTTGGTTACGCATCGGTCATTCTCCCAGTCTCTCTAGAGGTACGGCGTCCGGTTACGGCAGAGTAATGGTGTTGTTGGTGCCTAACGACACGGCCCCATTTCGCGCCAACGCTCGGCCGATCAGGGTGGCGTTGTCCACCAGCGTGATCGAGGTGAGGGCCAGAATATTCCCTTGCCACTGGCTTGCGGTCCCGATGGTGGCGGAGCTCCCGACCCACCAGAACACGTTCTTCGCCTGGGCGCCGCCGGTCAGGACGACGTTGCCGGCCGTGGTGAGGGTGGAGGCGGCCCGGATCACGAACACCGAGTTGGCCGTCCCGGTGAGGGTGACGGTTCCCGTCACCCCGACCGACGAGGTGGAGCAGTAGACGCCTTCGGCCAACGTCGTTCCGCCCAGGTTGGCGGTAATGGTGGTGCCGCAGGGCATGGCGGCGAGCGCCAGAAACGCGGTGGTGAGATCACCCTGGGCCGCCTGGGCGAACCCATCGGCGGCGTGGGTGGCGCCGGTAATCACGCAGGGCGGGAAGCCGGTAAACGCGCTCCCGGGCCAGACGCTGGCATCGGCGTTGATGGTACCGCCCGTGACACACGTGAACGCGGTGCCGGCCAACAACCCATGGGTCGCGGCGGTCCCAAGCGAAGGACCGGGCGGCGGTGCGGCGCTCACGGTCACAGTGGCAAAACCGGACACGGCGCCACTGGTGGCCTTGATCGCATTGAGATAGGTCCCGGCCACCGCGCCCGCGGTGAAGAGGCCCGAGCCGTTGATGGTTCCGCCCCCAACGGCCGGTACGACCGTCCAAACCAATCCCGGGGTTGGGACGACGAGGCCCGTGCCGTCAAAGCCGGTCGCGGTCATTTGGCTGGTGCCACCGGGCACCACCATCGAGGGGTTGGGCGTGACGGCAATCGACACCAACGCGCCCGAGGTGCTCACGTTGACCCGGGCGGAGCCGGCAATGGCTCCGATGGTGGCTCGGACCGAATCGAAGCCGATACCGGCCGCCGCCGGAGCGGTGTAGGTGCCGGAGGCGTTGATGGTACCGGCGGCGTACCCGGTGACCACCGACCAGACCGGCGTCGGCAGGATCGCCAGCACATTGCCACTGCCATCGCGGCCCACCGCGGTGAACGTCTGGCTCGCGCCGGTCCCCAAGGCAACAGGGTTCGGGGTAACCGTGAGGGTTGCCAGCGTCCCGGAGTTGACCGTGACAGACGCAAAGCCGGCGACGCTGCCGGGGGCGCAGAGCGCCGTGCTGCAGGCCTTGACCGTATTGACGAAGGTGCCGGCCGTCGGGCCCGCGGTAAACAGACCCGAGCCGTTGATGGTCCCGCCGCTCGCCACGACCGACCAGGTCGGCGTGATGGTGATGGGATTGCCATTGGCATCCCGGCCCGCGGCGGTGAATTGCTGGGTGGCACCGATGGCGAGGCTCCCGACGGTCGGGGTGACGATGACGGTCAGGAGGGGCCCCGCGGTGACAGTGACGGACGCGGCGCCCGAAATACTGCCGATGACGGCTCGGACGGTACCGGCAAAGGTCCCGGCCACGGTGCCCGCGGTAAACAGGCCGGTGCTGGTGATCGTGCCGCCACCCGTGGCCACCGACCAGGTCGGAGCCGTCGAGAGGATGTTGCCGGCCAAGTCCCGGACCACGGCGGTGAACTGTTGGGTCGCGCCGACTACGAGGGATTGGGTCGTCGGGGTGACGGTGATCGTTGCCGGCGCGCCGGCGGCCACGGTAACCGACGCCGTGCCGGCGATGCTGCCCATGGTGGCCACGACCGTGTTGGGGAACGAGCCGGCCGTGGTGCCCGCGGTGAACAGGCCCGAGCTAGTGATGGTGCCGCCGCCCGCCGCGACCGACCAGGTCGGGGCAATGGCGACCGGATTGCCGGTGGCGTCTTGGCCCGCTGCGGTGAACTGTTGGGTGGCGTTGGTGGCGAGGGTCGTCGTGCCGGGAGTAACGGTGATGGTCGCGAGCGGTCCCGCGGTGACGGTCACCGTCGCGGTGGCGGTCACGCCGCCAACGCTGGCGACCACGGTATTGAGGAACGTCCCGGCCACCGGGCCCGCGGTGAAGAGGCCGGCGCTGTTGATGCTGCCGCCTCCCGCCGCCACGCCCCAATTCGGGACCGCGGCGAGGACGTTGCCGAAGGCGTCTTTGAGGACGGCCGTGAACAGCTGGGTCGCTCCGACCGCCAGGGTCTGGGTCGTCGGCGTCACCGTGATGGTCGCCACCGGGCCCGCGAGCACGGTGACGGTTGCCTTGCCTGAAATACTGCCGATCGTGGCCGTAATGGTATTGGCAAAAGTTCCGGGGGCGGTGCCCGCCGCAAACAGGCCCGACGCGCTGATCGCTCCGCCGCCGGCGGTGACCGACCAGGTCGCGTTGACGCCGACCGGGGTTCCATTCGCGTCCTTACCGATGGCCGTGAACTGGCGCGTGGTCCCGACCGCCAAGGTGTCGGGGTTCCGAGTGACGGTCAGAGTGGCCAGCACGCCCGGCGCCGCCGGGTTGTGTTCGCAGGCCGACATGAGCAGCGCGGCGAACGGGAAGATCCAGGCGAATCGAGTCGCGAGTCGGGGGAGGGCGAACATTGTCACCACCTGTGCTGATGGACGGAAACGGCGTGCCGGATCGGCGACGAACAGAAGGATCATAGGCTCGGCGGCGGGAGCCGGATATCAGCCCAACGGGTGATTTTGGATTGAGCGACGATGGAGCTAGACCTCCCGCTGGTCCAATGATCGATTTCGGTTCCCCGGCGTTCCAAGTACCGTTGGTGGGTTGAGAAATTCACTCTGGAGGAACCACTCCAATGCTGTTGGCCGTGGCAGTCGTGCTGCTCGTTGCTTGGGTTCTCGGGTTCGGGGTTCTCCACCTGACCGGAGCCGCCATCCACCTCCTCTTGGTCTTCGCGGTCGGGTCGATCGGGTGGCAACTCGTTCGCGGACAGCGACGCAACCCGACCTAGGCGGAACCTTTGAACGCCTAGTCCTTTCGGTTGAGATCAAGTTCCAGTCCTTTGATCGATTGTCGTTCGGGGATTGCCCCGACGACATTGATCCTCCAAGCCCATTTTCAGTGGAGAGCCCATGCGTCCATCCATTCTCGCCGGCATCGTCATCTTCGGCCTCGGCGCCTACGTCCTCCTCCAGGGGGCGAGTTTTACCAAGAAGCATGATGTGCTCAAAGTGGGCGACCTCAAGATTACCGCCGATGAGCGGCAGTCGATTCCTCCGTGGGCCGGTGCCGTCGCCATGGTGGCCGGGGCGGTCTTGATCGTGTCCGCCGGGCGGAAAAAGGCGTGAAACGCTCCGGGAAGGCCGGCGGGGCCGGGCTTGATCCAGCTCCCCCGGTTGACCAAACTCGGGAAACGGTGAGGCGGCTCTTTGATCGGATCCACGCGGCCGACGCCAAGACCCTGGTGGCCCGGAAGGCTCTCAAGGCGGCGAAACCGTCCCGGAGACCGGCTGACTGAGCTTGGCGTGATCTCCGCCTCATCCCCGCACCAGAGCAATCCTCCATGAAGCCAATCCCCAAACTGGCGGCCTCCCTCGCCGCGGCCCTCCTCGTTGTGTTGTCGGCGGGGGCAGGCCTGTTCTGGTTCGTCGCCGACGTGCAGAACGCCGCCAACGTCCGGCACGAAACGCTCGAAGGCATCGGCGAAGCCCACAACCTGCTGGCTGCCATGGTCGATGCCGAGACCGGCGAGCGCGGCTATGTGGTGACCGGTGATGTCTCGTTTCTGGCGCCGTACTTTGTCATGCGCGATAGCGTGCCGGGCCAGCTGGCGGCCTTGCGCCGGCGGAATGTTGACAGCGCGTCACGCGAACACCTGAATGCCGTGGGGCCCTTGGTGACCGGGTCCCTCGCCCATTTGGCGGACGTCATTGCGCTCCGCCGGAACCAGGACCTCGCCGGCGCTGATGCGTTGGTGGGGAGCGGCAAGGGGAGACAGTTGATGGACGCCATCAGGGCCGAGATCCAGGGTTTTGTCGCCGCCGAGGACGCCGCACTCACCCGCCACGACGCGGAGTTCAAAGCCGACCTCCGCCGTCTCTTCATCCTCATCGTTGTCGTCGGCCTGTTTGCGCTGCTGTGGGTCGTGGCCTTCGGTTGGCTGATCCACCAACGAACGCGCCAGCGCCTGGAGGTCGAGTCGATCCTCAAGACCGCCGAAATTGAAGAAAAGCTCGCGGTGACGCTCAACTCCATCGGGGATGGCGTCATCGCCACCGATGCCGACGCGAGGGTGACCCTCCTCAATCAGGTGGCCGAACAGCTCACCGGTTGGGTGGAGGCCGACGCCCTGGGGCGGCCGGTCGGTGAGATCTTTCAGATCATCAACAAGGATACCCGGAAGCCGGCGGCGATCCCGGTCCTCAAAACGCTGGCCCAGGGGACGGTCCAGGGCCTCGCCAATCACACGGTGCTGATTGCCCGGGATGGGACCGAGCGCGACATTGCCGATAGTTGCGCGCCGATTCGCGTCCAGGATGGCCCGCTGGTTGGCGCCGTGCTGGTGTTTCGGGATGTCACGGCGGAATACGCCGCGGGGCAAGCGCTCCGCGACAGTACCGCGCTGGTCCAAACGGTGCTCAATACGGTCGCGGATGCCATTGTCACCATCCACGCCGACGGCGGCTTGGTCAAGACCGTGAACCCGGCCGCCGAGCGGATGTTCGGTTACCCCGCCGCGGAACTCGCCGGACACCGGTTCAGCCTGCTGGTACCCGAACTCGATCAAGGCTCGATCGATGGCTCGCTGGAATATTACCAGCCGGACGATGCCGCCCGGGCAAGCGGGCTCGGGCGTGAGGTCGCGGGGCGGCACCAGGATGGCAGCCCGGTCCCGATCGAGATAGCGGTCAGCGACATGATGCTGGGCGGCCGGCGGTACTTCACGGCCGTTCTCCGCGACCTCACCGCCCGGAAGCGGGCGGAGGCCGCGTTGCAGAGAGCTGGGGCGCTCCAACGGGCGATCTTCGAAAGCGCGACCTTCTCGAGCATCGCGACCGACGCGAAGGGGGTGATTCAGATTTTCAACGTGGGAGCCGAGCGGATGCTGGGCTACGCGGCCGCTGAGGTCATGAACCGGATGACGCCGGCCGAGCTGTCGGACGCTGGCGAAGTGACCGCCCGGGCTACGGCGCTGAGCGTCGAGTTCGGGACCCCCATTGCACCCGGCTTTGAGGCCTTGGTGTTCAGGGCGGCGCGGGGGATCGAGGATATCTATGAGTTGACCTATATCCGGAAAGACGGCAGCCGCCTTCCGGCCGCGGTGTCGGTCACCCCGCTCCGCGACGAGCTCGACCAGATTATTGGCTACTTGTTGATCGGGACCGATAACACCGCCCGCAAAGTGGTCGAGGCCGAGCGAGGAAAACTCGACCAGCGCCTCCGCGACCAGCAGTTCTATACCCGGTCGCTGATCGAATCCAACGTCGACGCCCTGATGACCACCGACCCGGCCGGCATCATCACCGACGTCAACCGGCAAATGGAGATCCTCACCGGGTGTACCCGTGACGAGCTCCTCGGGGCGCCGTTCAAGGACTCCTTCACCGATCCGGAACGAGCCGCGGCGGGAATCCGGCTGGTGCTCTCGGACAAAAAGGTCACCAACTATGAATTGACCGTCCGAGCCCGGGACGGGACCACGACCATGGTGTCCTATAACGCCACCACGTTCTACGACCGAGGTCGGAGCCTTCAGGGAGTCTTTGCCGCCGCGCGCGACGTGACGGAATCCAAACGGGTGGAAGAGGCCTTGAGACTGGCTACCGCCGCCGCCCAGAGCGCGAGCCGGACCAAATCAGACTTCTTGGCCAGCATGAGTCACGAGATCCGGACGCCGATGAACGCGATGATGGGGGTCGCGGATCTGCTGTCGAAGACCCCGCTCTCGCCCGAGCAGGACAAGTACGTCCGAATCTTTCGCCGGGCCGGGGACAACTTGCTCAACCTCATCAACGACATCCTCGATCTGTCCAAGGTGGAGGCGGCCCAACTCGAGCTGGAGCATACCGGGTTCTCGCTGAGTGAGTTGCTGGACAAAGTGATGGAGGTGGTGGCGGTCGGCGCCGAGCCCAAGGGGCTGGCGTTGGCGTGCGAGGTGGCCCCGGACGTTCCCACCGACCTCGTGGGCGATCCGACCCGGCTCCAGCAAGTGCTCCTCAACGTCGTTGGCAACGCGGTCAAGTTCACGGCGGCGGGCGAAGTGTCCCTCCGGGTTTCCCGGGACCCCGATTCCGCGGTCCCGACGGCGTTGCGGTTTACGGTGACCGATACCGGGATCGGGATTCCGCCGGAGAAATTGGGCCGGGTGTTTGAGCGATTCACCCAAGCCGACTCCTCCACCACCCGCCGGTTTGGCGGCTCCGGGCTCGGCCTGACGATTTCGAAGCGGCTGGTGGAACTCATGGGCGGACAGATCTGGGCCGAGAGCAACAACCGGGGGAGCGTGTTCTCGATCGTGGTGCCCTTCGAAGCCTGGAACCGGCCGGACGTGCGGCCGCCGGTGAAGGCTGAAAACGGGGGTCCCCACGGGCCCGTGCCGGCGCTCCGAATTCTCCTGGCGGAGGACTCCGACGACAACCGGACGATTGTCCTGGCGTACTTGGCGGACAGCCCGTATCGGGTCGAGATCGCCGAGACCGGGGCGGTGGCCTGCTCCATGTTTGCGGCCCGCCACTACGATTTAGTCCTGATGGACCGGCAAATGCCTGTCATGGATGGACTGACCGCGACGAGAGCGATTCGAGTCTGGGAACAAGCTCACGGCCGGTCTCCGACCCCGATCATTGCCCTGACCGCCTCGGCCTTGCGAGGCGATCGAGAACTCTGTCTCGCGGCGGGGTGTACCGCCTATCTGACGAAACCAATCAACCAAGCGGCGCTGCTGCACGCTATTCGGGCCGGGACTCTGCCCGTGCCATTTGGGACGAAGGCGGGGATCCAGCCCGAGGTGCTCGGTATGGGCGCCTCCCGGACCTTGGCGGCGTTGGTCCCCGCGTTTCTCCGGGATCGGGAAGCGGATGTCCAGACGATGAGGGACGCCGTGACCCGGGGTGACTTCGCGGCTGTTGCCCGGCTCGGCCACAACATGAAGGGCGCCGGGGCGAGTTTTGGATTCCCGGCCATTAGTGACATCGGCGCCAGCCTCGAGTTGACGGCCAGAAGCGGTGACCCCACGGCAACCGGGCGCTCGGTGGACGATTTGGCGCGCTACCTGGATCAGGTCGAGCCGCCCGTGGTTGGCGCGGTCGCCGCCCGACCGTCTCAGCGGAGCTCCCGCGTCACGCCGCGGCGGATTGTCCTGGTCGAGGACAACGAGTTGTTGCGCGAGGCGTTTCACGGTCTGCTCGAGCGGAACGGGCACACCGTGTCTGACGCAGCGGACGGGATCACCGGACTGGCCCTGATCCTCGCCGAGCGGCCTCCGGTCGCGATCATCGACATCGGCCTTGGTGGAATGGACGGATATGAGGTCGCCCGGAAGGTGCGGGAAGCGCTTGGAAACGCGGTGTTCCTCGTGGCCCTGACGGGATTCGGACAGGCCACCGACCGAGCCCGGTCGTTGTCCGCCGGCTTCGACGCCCACTTGGTCAAGCCGGTCGATATCGACCTGGTTGAACGAATGATCGACGCCAGGGAGCGAGCCGGAGAGGACTAGTCCAGCCGCTCACCCGAACGAGTGATTGTCGGTGCCAGACCGCCCGGTAGACTTCGCGGCGAGACTCCCGGTCGTCTGACCCGATCCCCTCCAAGGAGGAATGATGTCGAACACTGCCGTTTTTGGGATTTATCCGAACCGTACCCAAGTTGAATTCGCGGTGACCCAGCTCCAAAATGATGGCTTCCGGCCCGAGGACATCTCGATCCTGATGGCCCACAACGAGGGAACCAAGGACCTCGGCGTCGAGAAGAGCACGAAGGCCCCCGAGGGCACCGCGACCGGTGCCGCCTCCGGCGCCGTGCTGGGCGGGGCCCTCGGCTGGCTGGCGGGGATCGGGGTACTCGCAATTCCTGGCGTCGGGCCGTTCCTTGCCGCCGGGCCGCTGATGGCGCTGTTAGGCGGCGTAGGGGTCGGCGGCGCCGTGGGCGGCATCGCGGGTGCGGCCATCGGAGCTGGGATTCCGGAGTACGAGGCCAAGCGGTACGAGGGCCTGGTCAAGAACGGTGGCGTGCTGCTTTCGGTTCACGCCGACGACAGCAAGTGGACCGAGCGCGCCAAGGAGGTGTTGGAGCGGACCGGGGCGGAGCACATCGCGTCGACCGCCGAAGCAGCCGGTGACTTTGCCAACAGCGAGCGGCCCCAACCGCGGGCCGGGGTCTGAGCTGGACTAGCACGCTGTCAGCACGAGGCCTCGGCGCAGGGCCGGGGCCTCAGGCGATGGACCCCTCAAAGGCCGGGGATTGAACTCCGGTGCAGCGCGACCCGATTGCCCCCGGTTTCTTTGGCCAGATAGCAAGCCGTATCGGCGGCCCGGAAGACGGCCGCCACGCTGCCGGTGTCGCGGGTGATCGAGACCAAGCCGATGCTGGCACTGACGGCGAATGGCGTCCCGGCCCCCCATTCGAACCCGAACTGCTCGACCGCCGACCGAACCCCTTCCGCGATTCGCTCCGCCTCGACCGGAGGACAGTGCTCGAGGAGGATCCCGAACTCGTCGCCACCGAGGCGGGCCACGGTATCGCGCTTCCGCATTTTGCGGGTCAACAGGCCGCTCAACCTCCGAAGCAGGGCGTCACCGGCATCGTGTCCGCCGGCGTCGTTGACCCGCTTGAATCGGTCGAGGTCGAGACAGATCAGGCCATGTTCCGCCCCGGAGGCCAGCTCCTTGACGACCCGCGTCAGGCGGCGCTCGAACTCCCGGCGGTTGATCAATCCGGTCAGTCCATCATGGGTCGCTTCGTAGGAGAGCCGGCGACTCACCCGCCGTTTTTCCCGTTCATTCTGGATCACGAGGACAACGCCCACCTTGCTGCCGTTCCGGTCCCGGAGCGGCGCCGCGGAATCGCCAATTGGGACTTCGGTGCCGTCCTGGCGGAGCAGCAGCACGCCGTCTTCCAAGTCGATCGAGCGCCCTTCCTCGAGGCAGCGAACCGCGGCATTCGGGATCGGGGTTCGAGTGGCCTCGGACACGAGGGGTAGGATCGTATCCAGGGATTGCCCCACCGCTTGCTCAGGATCCCACCCAGTGAGATGCTCAGCCACCGGGTTGAGATAGGTCACGATCCCGGCCATGTCAGTGGTGATCACGGCATCGCCGATCGATTCCAGGGTGGCGCGGGCCTGTTCGTCGGTCCAGGATCGATTCTGGAAGGCCCGGCGCCACTTGGTGAGGTCGCGGAGGGTCAGCAGCGACTGCCCATCGTCGCCGGTCCCCAAGGGGCGGCGGGCAAGTTCCGCGGGACATTCGGTCCCGTCCCGCCGCCGGGCAAAGCACCGGACCGTTCCGCCGGGCACGGTGCTCGCGGCGTCGGAGTCGAGCAGGAGGTGGAACCGCTCCGGGACGAACTGGCTCATCGGTTCGCCGACCAAGTGGTGTTCAGTCCAGCCGAAGATCCGTTCGGCTTCGAGATTCAGTGCGGTCACCAGGCCATGGCGATCAACCACGACCATGGCATCCGGCGCCGCATCGAACAGCTGGTGAAAGTCGATCGCCGGGGAGCTCAAGGGCTGGTGACTCGGCCCCGCCGCAGCACTCGGATGAGCAGTAGCAGCACGACCGCCCCGATGAACGCGACGAAGATGGTGCCACCCAGGCCGGCAATCGGAACCTGAATATTGAGGGCCCCAAAGAGCCAACTGCCGAGAAAGGCGCCGACGATGCCGATGGCGATGTCGCCAAGAATGCCATAGCCGACGCCGCCGACGGCCAAGCTTGCCAGCAATCCAGCCACCAAACCAACCACGAGCAGAGTGACGATATCCATGGAACTCCTCCTGTTGAGACGCCCGTTGCGAGGTCCGCTACCGGACGGTGACGGTCACGGATTCATCCAGCGTGATGGCCATCACGGTGCCCGCGACGACGACGACGTCACGGTTGGCGGTTTGAACCGCAATCGCGGCGCCGGCCGCGCCACCGACGACGGCCCCGATGATGGTACCCTTCTTGTTGCCGCCGATGACCCGGCCCGCGATGCCGCCGAGGACGGCGCCGGCAGCGGTCTTTTCGACCTCGGCGGCGCCGACCCCCCGCCCCTTGAGGGTGTGCGCCATCGAGGTGATACTGGCCGAGACGGGATAGGTCTGGCCCCCAACGATCACTGAGCTGACCAAGACAGTGATTCGGCCGTCGGCCTTGCCCTTGTCATTGGCGGGTTGGAGTTCGGTGATGGTCAGGTTGACGGTCGAGCCCGCGGGAATCACGACCCGGCCTCGACTGTCCTTGACGTCGCTGGACACGGTGGCGGTGAAGCTTTCGCCCGCCTTGTCGTTCCGGGACGAAATGGTGCGGTCGGTCGTCGCGTCGATCGAGGCGCCGGATCCCAGTGTGAGGGTCCGGCTCCGGGGCGGCGCGGGCGGCGGTGCGGGTACCGGATTGGCCGCCGGGCGGTCATTGAGCTGGTAGGTGCTGTCGCTCCGGACAAGGTCAATACTGCGGGTGCTGTCGGCGGCCGACTGGGGCCCACCCTTGCCGCACGCGGCCAGGAGGCCGGCCACCGCCAGTCCCGCCAGTCTGATCTGTCTCATGGGCTTCTCCGTTTCTGCTCGATGAGGACGGCCCCCGTCAGGGAGCCGAGCGTGAACGCCGACCGAAACTCGCCCTCAACGCCAACCTGGGCGCCAACTCGAGGGGTGCCGTTCCCGCTTTTGCTCACCACGGTGAGGGTGCCGGTTCCATCGTTGATTTGGTACACACCGATCCCTAATGCGCCGATCGATTCCTTGACCTCGCCCGCGATCCGAACGGTCTTCCCGTCGAATCGGGATGGGTCATCCAGGAGCTCTTGGATCGGCTTGGCTCCGGGACATGCCGTCAGGAACAAGACACCGATCGTGGCGAGGGTGGCGACGAACCGATACTGTCTGCCCACAATATTCTCCGTCCAATGAAGGCGGGGTAACCTGCCCCGTTACGCCAAGGTTAGGCTCCGGCACTTCGGCGGGGTATCCGTCAGAGGGTGGGTTAGCGGACTAGTCCGGATGACCGATGGTGGATGGCGGGGGGTCCCCTGAGCTTGCAGGTTCATCCCGCTCACAGAGGAGGCACCAAATGCTGTTCCGAATCTCCACGATAGCGACCGTCGCCGTCGTCGCGTCCGCGCTCGCCGGCACCGCGCAAGCGCAGACCGACCGGTTCCACTTTGGCCCTCGGGTCTCGTACCAATTCGACCTGGAGCAGTTTGGCGTTGGGGTCCAATTTGGCGCTCCGATGGCGCGCCATCTCGAGTTCTATCCGTCGTTTGATTACTTCTTTGTCGACGCCGGGTCGTTTTGGAATCTCAACGCCGATCTCAAGTACCGGATCGCCAATGAATCGATCAATTGGCTCTATGTCGGGACCGGACTGAACGTTGCCCGGGCCAGCTATGGTGTGGCCCACAGCACCAAAGCCGGCGTGAATCTGTTCGCCGGGGCCGAGTCCCTCAGGGGTCGAGTCCATCCGTTTGGTGAGTTCCGCGTCACGGCGGGGAATGGGTCGGCGGTCCAGATCGCCGGTGGCCTGAACTTCACACTCGGGCGCCACTAAGGGAGCGTCGGGGGGCCGGGCCCCGGGGCCGGGGCCCCCCAAACCCCCCCGGCCCCGGGGAAAGCCCCCCCCCGCCCCC
>JANPEL010000315.1:0-6184 GCA_031431925.1 Gemmatimonadota bacterium
GCCGAAGGCTCCTTCCCGCATTCCTTTGGCCACCAGGGTCCGCATGCTGTCGAGCTCGGCCGCCGTGGGCGCCCGGTCCGCCATGCCGAGGACCTGGCGGCGGATGGTGCCATGACCGACGAGGAACACGGCGTTGACGCCGAGACCGGCGCTGAGCCGCTGGCGGGCGGCCGCCACTTCGAACGGCCCGGAGCCGTCGCTGCCCAGCACGACCGTCGTGACACCCTGGGCCAGGAACGGCACCAACCGCCGCCGAATCGGATCCCGGGCATCGGCATCGGTATGGGTGTGGGGGTCGATGAATCCCGGTGCCACCACCAGGCCCCGGGCGTCGATCACTCGTCCCGGCACCACCCCGACCGGGGCGTCGCCGATGAAGATGATCCGGTCGCCGGCGATCCCGATATCCGCCAGGCGCGGCGGTCCCCCGGTACCGTCATACACACTGCCACCGCGAATCAGGACATCAATCCGGGCCTGTGCCGCCGCGGGCCCCGCCAGCAGCAAGCCGAGGATGGCAACTCGAACGATCATGGCACCAGCTCCGCTTTGGGCTTGGGCTCGACACCCAGCACATACTTGGCGAAAAAGTTGTACTCCCGGACGATCTTGTCGAGGGCGTGCCGGGGTTCTTGCAACCCGTGGGGTTCCCGGGGAAAGAACACCAACTCGACCGGAATGTCGTTCTTCTTGAGACCCATATAGAGCTCTTGCGCCTGCCCGACCGGCACCCGGGTATCCTGCTGGCCGTGGAGAATCAGGGTCGGCGTCTTGGCTTGCTTGATGTGCACCATGGCCGATGCCCTGCGGTAGGCTTGCTCGTCGTCCCAGGGCTCGCCCCCGAAGTAGTCCTCGAGCACCGACTGGAGGTCGTTGGTCGAGTACATCGAATACATGTTGGTCAGTCCCGCTCCGACCATGATCGCTTTGAACCGATTGGTTTGGGTCAGGGTCCAGGCGCTCATGTAACCGCCGTAGCTCCAGCCGCCCTGGGCCAGCTTGGTCGAGTCGGCAATGCCCCGCTTGACCAGGTAATCGAGGCCGGTCTGAATATCCTGGTAGTCGCCGCCACCCCAGTCGCGGTAGTTGGCCGCCAGGTATTTCTCCCCGTAGCCGCTCGAGCCGCGGGGGTTCGGCAGGAACGCCACCCAGCCTTGAGCGGCGTAGACCTGCGCCGGATTGTACCAGTTGGCGGGAAACGATTCGTCCCAGACACCCGATGGGCCGCCGTGGATGATCGCCACCGTCGGGTACCGCTTCCCGGGTTGGTACCCAACCGGATACACCACCACCCCTTCCGCCTCCATCCCGTCCCGGCTCTTCCACCGAACCACTTCGCCCCTCCCATGGCCACCCCGGCCAACTCCGGATGCAGCGTGGTCAGCGCGGTGTGGACCCAGGGCGATTCGACCCGAGCGACGTGGACCTCGTCCGGCGTATCGACCGTGGAGCGCCCGAACGCAATCATCCGGCCGTCGGCCGACAGCGACGGCGGCCCCCCGGCGAACAGACCTAACGATCCCTTGAGATCGGAAATCTGCTTGACCGGCCCACCGGCCACCGCGACCTGGTACAATTCGGGCCGGGTCCGGGTCAACGCCCAGAAATAGAGCGACTTCCCGTCCGGCGCCCACGCGGTCGGGCCGGGTTGATAGAGGAAATCACCCGCCAGCGTCCGGGGGGCCCCGCCGGCGGCCGCCACCACCACGAGCTTCGATTGCGTCGTCGAAGCCCGATTGGCGGATTTGGTGTCGAACGCGATCCAGTTGCCGTCCGGCGACCAGCTCGGATTGGCGTCCGGCCCTGCGTTCTCGATCAACCGGCGAGTCGAGCCCGAGGCAACATCGACAATCATGACGTCGGTGTACCGGCTATCATCGGCTCGCGGCGTCGGCATCGAGACGTAGGCAATCTGCCTTCCGTCGGGCGACCAGGCCGCTCCGATAATCTGATAGTCGCCCTTGACGACCTCGGTGGCCTTCATGGTGCCGAGATCGAAGACATGAAGACGCGCCGGGACGAAATTCCGATCGACTTCGATCGCGTCGTCCTTTTCCTTCTGCTTCCGCTCCTCCTCGGGCGTCGGCTCGCGCCCGGCGACATAGGCGATCCGCCGGCTGTCCGCGGCCCACTCGAGCCCCTGCACGCCCGACTTCGAGTCGGTGAGCTTCTCGGCCTCGCCGCCAAACGGCGAGATCCGATAGACCTGCGGCTTGCCGTCGCGCGTGGACACGAACGCGATCCATTGGCCGTCGGGCGACCACCGCGCCTGGTCGTCGACCGCCTTGCTGTTGGTGAGGCGGACCGGCTCACCGCCGGCCGACGACACCAGCCAAATGTCGGAGTTCGTGCTGCTCTGCTTCAAGTCTTGCGTCGTGACGGTGTAGGCAATCCACCGCCCGTCCGGCGACATCCGGACGTTGCCGAGCTGCCGCATCCCCGCGGCCTGTTCGGCGGTGATGCCCGACTGCGCCGCCAAGGGCCCCGCCAGAAGCGCGAGGCCCGTCACTACCCGCACAATCATCGTCATGGCACCAGCTCCGGTTTGTCCTTCACCTCGACCCCGAGGACGGTCTTGGAAAAGAATGAGTACTCTCGCTTGATCTTGTCCAATTGATGGCGGGGTTCCGAGAGCCCGTGGCCTTCCCGCGGGAAGAACACCAAAGTGACCGGCACCTCGTTCTTCGTGAGGCCCATGTACAGCTCCTGCGCCTGGCCGATGGGCACCCGGTTGTCCTGCTGTCCATGGAGAATCAGGGTCGGCGTCTTGGCCTGCTTGATGAACGTCATCGCCGACGCCCGGCGATAGGCCTGCTCGTCGTCCCAGGGCTCGGCCCCGAAGTAATTCTCCAAGGTGGTTTGGAGGTCGTTGGTCGAGTACATCGAGTACATGTTGGTCAGCCCCGCCCCGACCATCACGCCCTTGAACCGGTTGGTCTGGGTCAAGGTCCACGCGGTCATGTACCCCCCGTAGCTCCAGCCGCTCTGGCCTAGCCGGGTCGAATCGGCGATTCCCCGCTTCACCAAGTGATCAAGCCCGGTTTGAATGTCTTGGTAGTCGCCACCGCCCCAGTCCCGGACGTTGGCCTTGAGGTACTTCTCGCCGTACCCGCTCGACCCGCGGACGTTCGGAAAGAAACTCACCCAGCCCTGGCCGGCCCAGACGTGGGCGTAGTTCCCCCAGCTCCCCGGAAACGACTCAGTCCACGCGCCGGCGGGCCCGCCATGGATGAAGGCCATGGTCGGGTATCGTTTGGCCGGATCGTAGCCGACCGGATACACCAACACGCCCTCGACTTCCATCCCGTCCCGGCTCTTCCAGCGAACCGTCTCGCTCGTACCTAACGCGATCTGGGCCAGGTCGGGATGATGGTTGGTCAGCCGGCGCGGTTCGATCGCCGCCGAGACCGGGGCGACGTACACGTCGTTCGGCTGCTGCACCGTGCCGAACGTGAACGCCAGGGTCCGCCGGTCCGCCGACATCGTCGGCGAACTCATGACACCCCGCACCTGCGTCAACGCCTTCGGTTCGCCTCCGGCCACCGGAACCGAATACACCTGGGTCGTGGTGCGGGTCGGTGAGGCGAAGAACAGGGTCTGCCCGTCCGCCGACCACGTGGCGGGACCCGGCTGATAGAGAAAGTTCGGTGCCACCGATCGCGGGCGCCCGCCGTCCGCGGCAATCACCGTGAGCCGCTGCTGGCCGAACGCGCGGAGCGTGTCGCCACGGGACAGATAGGCGACCCACCGGCCGTCCGGCGACCAGCGGGGCCCGTTGTCAGGCCCGGCATTGTCGATCAACTGCCGCCGCTCGCCGGTGGCGACCGTGACGATGTGGATGTCGGACCGGCTGCCGTCGTCCGCCCTGGGCGTCGGGGTGGTCGTGAACGCAATCCGGGTTCCGTCCGGCGACCACTGCGGGTCGCCGACCTGGAATTCACCCTTGACCAACTCGGCGGCCTTCTTGGTGGCCACGTCGATGGTCCAGAGCCAGCTCATTCGGAAATCGCGATCGACCACGATCGCGTCGTCCTTCTCTTTCTCTTTCTTCTCCTCGTCAGCCGTCGGTGCCCGGGTGGCCAGGAACGCGATCCGCTTCCCATCGGGCGACCACTGGAAGGCCTGGACCCCGGTCTTCGAGTCGGTCAGCTTCTCCGCTTCGCCGCCATTCGGCCGGATCAGCCAGATCTGGGGCCGGTCTTCCCGGGCCGACACGAACGCGATCCACCGGCCGTCCGGCGACCACCGGGGTTGGCCGTCCGCTTTCGGGCTCGAGGTCAACCGAACCGGCGTGCAAGCGGCCGGCCCCGCGCAATCGGCGGCCACCAGCCACACGTCACTGTTCGCCGCGTTCTGGGCCATATCGGCGGCCGTAACGACATAGGCCACCCACTTCCCGTCCGGTGAGATCTGGGCGTCACTGACCTGGCGGATGGCCAGCACGTCTTCGGCCGTCATCGGCCGCTGGGCCACGACGGTGCCGACGGGCGTAAGCAGGGCAATCAGAAGCCCGGATCGGAGTATTCGCATCGGTTCAACGCCTCCACGAGTCATTTGGTTCGCTTGGGTATCGAAAGGTGCCGACCTCTGACCAATCCGGCAACCGGTGTTAGAATCCGCGATGCCCATTCTCCCGTCCCAGCGTCATTTGTTCGATATCCCGGCCGATGTAGCGTATCTGAACTGCGCCTATATGTCACCGCTCGCCAACTCGGTCGCCAAGGCCGGCCAGGCGGGCCTGGCCCGGAAGCAGCGGCCCTGGAACGTCTCCCCCGCTGATTTCTTTACCCTGACCCAGCAGGCGCGGGAGACCTTTGCCCGGCTGATCGGGCCGGGCGCCACCGCCGAGGACATCGCGATCGTTCCGGCCGCCAGCTACGGGATGGCCACCGCCGCGGCCAACATCCCCCTCGCCAAAGGTGACCGGGTCCTGGTGCTCGAAGGCGAGTTCCCCTCGACCATCCTGACTTGGCGGGAGCGGGCCCGGGCCACCGGCGCGGAACTGGTCACCCTGCCGGCTCCCGCCGACCACGACTGGACCCGCGTCATCCTGGCCGCCATCGACGACCGGACCCGGGTGGCGGCCCTCCCGGCCGTGCACTGGATCAGCGGCGCCAGTATCGACCTCAAAGTCGTCCGGCGGCGCCTCCAGGCGGTCCAGGGCGCCTTGGTGCTCGACTTGACCCAATCGTTAGGCGCCCTGCCGTTCGACGCCGGCGACATCGACCCGGATTTCATGGTGGCCGCCTGCTACAAGTGGCTGCTCGGACCGTATACCACCGGCTTCCTGTACGTGGCGCCCCGCCATCACGGCGGCCGACCGCTCGAGCACCATTGGTTCGGCCGGGCCGGCTCGGAGAACTTCAGCGGGCTCGGGTATCCGGAGGAGTTCCAGCCGGGGGCCCGACGATTCGACATGGGAGAGCCGGCCAACTTCGCCCTCCTTCCCGCCGCCATGGCCGCCGTCGAGTTGATTCTGGGTTGGGGGGTGGCGAACATCGCGGCGACCGCCGGCGCCTTGGCGGAGGACATCGTCGCCCGCGGCGGCGACCTCGGCCTGACGGCGGTCCCGGCCAAGCTCCGGGCGCCGCATTACGTCGGCCTCACCTCCCGGGCCGGGCTCGCCCCCGATTTGGCCGACCGGCTTGCCGCCAGCCGGGTGTATGTGAGCGTTCGGGGCGGGCGGTCGCTCCGCATCACCCCTCATGTCTATAACGAACCGGCCGACGTCGACCGACTGTTCCGCGTCCTGACCCAGGCCCTGGCTTGACCCGAAGCGGATCGTGCCTTATCATTTTTCCCATGACTCAACCCGTCGCGTTGAACCTTTGGTGGTGGCCCTGGCGCATTTCAGCGGTAGGGACCACTGACGTTTGAGTCGATAACTCGATCCTGACACTTGGAGCCCACCGCAGCCGCGGTGGGCTCCTTCGTTACGGGCCCTTCCGTGCTGCACGCTCCCCAGCAAGGAAGGCCATGATCATCGTCCTGAAGAACCACGCCACTCGCGCCGACGCCGACGAGCTGATCGACACGATCAGGTCGCAAGGCCTCACCCCGCTGCATATGCCCGGCACCGAGCGGGTCGTTCTCGGCGCGCTCGGCGACGAACGGGTCCTGGCCCGGCTCGGACTCGAGGCCCACCCAATGGTCGAGAGCGTCAAACCGATCCTGGCCCCCTACA
>JANPEL010000316.1:0-4378 GCA_031431925.1 Gemmatimonadota bacterium
CGGCCATCCGCCGAAGCACCGTGCCCGAGCGGGGAGCCCGAATCACCGCATACTGGGCATTGAACCGGGCCGCCGTCACGTCCGCCTCGGCCAGGTCCCGGCCGGTTCGGATATCCTCCAGCCGTTCCCGGGAGATCACACTGTCCTGATAGAGCCGCTCGGCCCGGGCCACGTCCCGCTCGGCCTTGGCGAGGCCGGCCTCGGCCTTCGTCACGACCGAGCCGATTTCCGCCAGAGCCAGGGTCGCGAGCACCTGTCCGGTTCGAACGACATCGCCGACATCGACGCCGACGGACTCGACCACGCCGCCGATCTTGAACGAGAGCGGGGCTTCCTCCTTGACCGCGAGGGTACCGGTTGCCGTAACCGGCGCGGAAGCCACGGTGTCCACCACCGGAGCGACTTCGACCACCGGACCCGGTGGTTCGGCGGCGATGGGCCGGTCACTCCCGCGGGTCGTGCAGCCAAGGACCGTCAACGCGAACCAACCTGTCACCGCTGCTTTCATTGGGACACTCCTTCTGAACGATCGCCGACTGGATACCATGCGGCGGCGCGATCCAGCTCCACGCACCGCTCGAAGAATTCGTACTGAGTCAGGACCGCGTTGATGGCCGCGGCCGTATAGGCGGTCCGCGCGTCGAGCAGCTCGAGGGGTGCGGCGAGGCCCTCACCATACCGCCGCCGCATCAGCTCATAGCTCCGGAGCGCCGACGCCAGCCGGGCTCCCGCCACCTCGAGCGAACGTTCGCCGGCCACGGCCGCCGCGTGAGCGGTGGTGACCTCGAGCGCGACGGCACGGGCGAGTTGCTCGGCTTCGAGCTGCTGCCGCTCGACTTGGAGCGAGGCGGCCCGCTTTCGGGCGCCGAGTTGGCCGCCGCTGAACAGCTTCCACGACAACACCATCGAGCCGATGGCGAAATCCCGATTCGCCGCCAGGCGGTACTTGTCGCCCTGGATGCCGTAGTCGAGGGCCAACGCCAGCGCGGGCATCGCGTCGGCGCGAGCGAGTTTGAGCTGGCCCCGCGCCACCCCCAGGCCGGCCTCCGCCTGCGCCAACTCGGGCCGTTGACCGACCGCCGAGGCCACCGCCTCCGAGGCCGAGCCGCGGATCCTGATCCCCAGGGCGCGGTCCTCGACCAGTTCGAGCGGGGCCTCGAGCGGCCGGTCGATCAGGAAATTGACCCGCTGCCTGGCGGCGTCGACGAGCCGCCCGGCATCCAGCTGGCGTTGGGCGACCTCCGCCTGATCCGCCCGGGCTCGGAGCACCGCATCCGGGGTTCCCTTCCCGGCGGCAACCAAGGCTTCGTTGACCCTGACGTTCTCTGCCACCAGCATGGCCGTCGAGTCGGCCAGGGCGGCCAGACTTCGGGCTTTGAGGTACCCGAGGTAGGCCCGTCTGATGTCCGCCGCGAGCGCGTGCCGCTCGATCGACTGACCCGCGACTTCCGCCGCGAGTGCCGAGCGCGCCACCGACCGGCCGGCCCCGACCGCCGGGTTGAACACCGGCTGCACCACCCGAATCGCGGTTTCTTGTTTCTGGGGAAACTGGAGGTTGAGGTCGGTTGGAAAGGCGGTTCGTCCGAGGAGATCGTTGAGCGCACTGAACGCCGGATTGACCACCGTTCCGATGTTCGGAATCGCCCCCTGGAGTTCGCTGTAGCGCGCCGTCAGCGTCACGGTCGGCCACCGGGCGGCCCCTGCGGCCGTCACCCCGGCCCTGGCCGCCTCGACCCCCCGATCCGTCGAGCGAATCTTCCGGTTGGCCGTCATGCCCTCGGCGACGAAACCATCGAGGGTGGCCTGTTGAGCGAAGGCCAGGTGGGGGCTCAGCACCATCATTGTCAGGCCACGCTGCCAGATCTGCTTCCATCCCATCGGGGCCGTCTCCGTTCCGGTTCGTTACAAAGTGGAGTCTTTGTTCCACTTGAGTCGTAATATGTGGAGTCTTTATTCCACTTGTCAAGAGCGGCCTTTCCCGCCACATTTCCCCCATGGCCCAGCGCTCCTCCGTTTCCACCACCGGCAGTCATCGCGTCCCCGCCCAAGACCGGGGGCAGCGCCGGGTCGACGAGATCCTCGATGCCGCCGAGCTGGTGATTGCCGAGGTCGGGGTCGACCAGGCCACCACCAACGCGATCGCGGAACGAGCCGGGTCGGGGATGGGGTCGCTCTACCACTTCTTCCCGAACAAGGACGCCATCGTTCAGGCCCTGGCCGAGCGGTACACCGCGGAGATGGCGGTCATCTTCGAAGCCATGCGGCAGCCCGAGATGGGCACGATGCCGGTGGCCGACATGGTGGACCGGATCGTCGATCCCCTGGTGGCCTTTCACCGGCGGGCCCCGGCGTACCGGCATGTGTACCACGCGATCAATCGCCCCGGGAACCGGGCACTCTGCGAAGCGGAGTTGCAGCAAGGGATCGTCGCGTGGGTCGAGCAGTTGATCGCGGTCCGGGCTCCGGACACCGAGCCGCGGCTGCAGCATGTCCGGGCGGTGGTGAGCGTCGAGATGGTGCACCGGATGCTCGACTTCGTGGCGGAAATGCCGGCGGGTTCGCACCGGGAGGTGGTGCCCGAGATCAAGCGGCTGCTGGCACTCTATTGCGCGATGATGGAATCGGGGGCGGATCCACTTGGACGCTAAGGCCACTATCCTCGACCGATGGCGGTCCCTTCGTGATCAGGACCAACTCGGCACCCTGCTGCCCCGATCCACCCCGCGGAGTTGGGGCGAGCTGCCCGAACCGCCTGCGATCGTGACAGTCGACTATCGGATCTATCGGGATTTTTCGCTGGAGGCCGGCGGGCTCACTCCCCCGGCCTCGGTGGCCGACCTCCTGGAGCTGTACTGGACCGTTCGGCTCAAGGGAGGTGTCCAGGACCCCAACTGGGCCACGGCGATCAACGCGCACGTGATTCGGATTTCGACGGAGCCGCTGGGTACCGACGATCTCGAGGTGGCGTATCGTCAGGTCGTGGCGGTGCGGCGGGCGCTGCATCTTGGGGGAATCGGCGGCTTGATTGCCGACGGGAAACCGATTGCCCTCCACGTGCGGGGGCTGGTCCTGGGGCCGTCGCTGTCGACCCCGGTCACGATTATCGAGGGACTCGCCAATCACACCGACGTACCACTCACCGTCGGGCGGTACGCGGTGGCGGAAGACGGGGCCGTGTCGTTCCTGAGCGGGAGTGCCGATGCCAAGTCGTGGGAACACGGGCCGGCCAACAGTGAGGAACTCGAGAGCCTCGGTCGCCGGCTCCTCCGGCACGACGGCTTGATGCGAACCCAGGGCAGCTGGCCCCTCGAGGCGCCGCCGAAAGCGTCTAAATACGGATTGGAACGTCCCGAACTCTGACGCCGGTGGCATGGTACACCGCGTTGGCCACGGCGGCGCCCACTCCGATGGTCCCGATCTCTCCCACGCCGCGAGCGCCGAGCGTGCTGGCGTGCCGGTCGAACTCCTCCGCAAACAGCACCTCGATATCCGGTACGTCGGCGTTGGCGGGCACGTGGTAGCCACCGAACCCCTTGGCCACGAACCGTCCAGTCTTGGGATCGACCCGCGACTCCTCGAGCAGCGCTTGGCCGATTCCCCAAATGATGCCCCCGATGGCCTGGCTCCGCGCGGTCCGCGGGTTGATGATCCGCCCGACACTGTACGCCCCAACCGAGCGGGTGACTCGCGGCATCATGATGACCGGATCGAGACGAACTTCGACGAAGATGGCGCCATAGGCGTTCATCCCGTAGGCGCTCTCTTCCGGCTTGGGCGCCCACGAGCCGTCTTCGGTCAGATGGTCGAGCTGCCGGAGCTTCAGCACCTCGGAGTACTCCGCCGGTTCAAGGCCCGGCTCGCCTGCCAGGGTTTCCAGGGCGGCCCGGAGCTTGGTCGCGGCGGCATGGACCGCCGACCCGACGCCGATCGTGGTGGCCGACCCGAACGTCCCGCCAGCCTCGGCCAGGTTGGTGTCGCCTAACGCCACCTCGACCCGGGACGGATCGACCCCCAGGATGTCGGCTGCAATCTGGGGGAGAATCGTCGAGACGCCGGTACCGATCTCATGGGAGCCGGTTTCGATCCGGACGCTGCCATCGCGGCGGATCGTGATCCGCGCCGAGCCGCCGAACCGGAAGGTCGACATCAGACAGCTGGCCATGCCCCAGCCGACCAGGGTTGACCCGTCGCGCATCGACCCCGGCGAGCTGGTTCGGCGGCTCCACCCGAACCGCTCGCCCGCCAACTGGTAGCAGGCTCGAAGCTCCTTGCTTGAAAACGGCTTCCCGGAGGTGGGGTCGGCCTCGGCATAATTTCGAAGCCGGAGCTCCACGGGATCGATCCCGAGCCGTTCAGCCAATTCATCCATGGCGATTTC
>JANPEL010000317.1:0-13926 GCA_031431925.1 Gemmatimonadota bacterium
AATGGTGGCGCCTACCTCGGAGGCGGACAGCCACTGGCCGGCCGCGAGTTCGGGATAGAGGTGGGCGTACTCGGGCCGGAGCCGAGCCTCGCGGATCAGTGTCATCATAGGTTCTGGTAGTCTAGCCTGCCGTCAGGAATCCGGAAGGGGTTGACGGCTAGACGACCAGATTGATGAGCCGGTCCGGGACAAAGATCACCTTCCGGATGTCCCTGCCATCTATCGCACGCACCACGGTGGGGTCCTGGGTGGCCTGGGTCTGCACCGCCGCCTCCTTGGCGCCCCGGGCCACCCGCACCGTGCCCCTGGTCTTACCGTTGACCTGGACCGCCACCTCGATAACGCTGTCCTGGGTCAGGGCCTCGTCCCAGGTTGGCCAGGGGGCCTGGAACACGGTGTCCCGGCCGCCCAGGCGCTCCCAGCACTCCTCGGCAAAATGGGGCGCAAACGGTGCCACCATGATGACCATGTCCTTGACGATCATCCGGGAGCTGCAGTTCGAGTCTCGGAGGGCGTTGAGCAGTTCCATCAGCGCCGCGATGGCGGTGTTGTAGCCCAGACTTTCGAGATCGTGGGTCACCTTCTTCTTGGTGGCGTTCCACTTGACCACGATGCCCCGGTGCAACTCTTCGCCGGTGAGCGTTCGGCGTTCACATTGATCGACCAAGTCCCAGAGCCGATCCAAGAACCGCCGCGGTCCGGCCAAACCGGCGTCCCGGAAGTCTCCCCCCTCTTCAAACGGGCCGATGAACATCAGGAAAAGCCGGAAGGCGTCGGCACCCCATTTGGCGATGTATTCGTCCGGGTTGACGACGTTCCCCTTCGACTTCGACATCTTGGATCCGTCCTTGACGATCAGGCCGTGGGCCCGGAACCGCCGGAACGGCTCGTCGAAGTGAATCTGGCCCTGCTCCTGCAGCACCATCGCTACGAATCGCGAGTACAAGAGATGCAAGACCGCGTGTTCGTTGCCGCCGATGTACATCGAGACCGGGAGCCAGGCCTTCACCCGGTCCGGGTGGAGCGCCCGATCCTCCAATTCGGTCGACAGGTAGCGATAGAAGTACCAGGCCGAGTCGAGGAACGTGTCGGACACGTCGGTTTCGCGGCGTCCCGGTTTCCCACAGGTCGGGCAGGGTACGTGGTACCACTCCTGGTGCCGGGCCAGCGGAGAGATGCCTGAATCGTCGGGCCGGAAATCGTCGATGTACGGGAGCAGCACCGGGAGGTCTTTTTCGGGGACCGGCACCGGCCCGCAGGCATCGCAGTAGATGATCGGAATCGGCGGGCCCCAGTACCGCTGCCGCGAAATACACCAATCATAGAGCCGGTACTTGACGACGCCTTGGCCGGCGCCGCTCTGCTCGAGCCACGCCACGATCGAGGCGGTGCCTTCGGCCACGGTCTGGTCGCTGTAGGTACTTGAGTTGACCAGACGACATCCGTCGGTCTCGGCCAGTGGCTCGGTCAACGGAGTGGTGTCCGAGTCGTCGGGGCCCGCGATGACCCGCACGATCGGCAATCCGAACTTGCCGGCGAAGGCAAAGTCGCGCTCGTCGTGGCCGGGCACCGCCATGATCGCGCCGGTGCCGTACTCCATCAGGACATAGTCGGCGATCCAGACCGGAATCGGTTGGCCGGTGGCCGGGTTGATGGCGTGGCCACCGGTGAACACGCCGGTTTTGTCCTTGTCGCCGATCTTCCGGGACACCAAGTCGCGGGCGGCCGCGGCCTTCTGGTACGCGGTCACGGCGGCCCGGTGCCCGGCCGTGGTCAGCCGGTCGACCAGGGGATGTTCCGGTGCCAACACCATAAAAGTGGCTCCGAACAGAGTGTCGGGCCGGGTGGTAAATACCCGGATCGTATCGGCACCGGCCGCAAACCCGATGTCGGCCCCGGTATTCCGGCCCACCCAGTTCCGTTGCGCGGTCGTGGTCGAGTTGGACCAATCCATCTTCGAGAGGTCATCGAGATTCTGGAGCAGCCGCTCGGCGTAGTCGGTAATCTTGAAGAACCACTGCTCCAGGGCCCGCTGCTCCACGACCGACCCGCAGCGTTCGCAGGCCCCGGCAACGACCTGCTCGTTGGCCAATACGGTCTTGCAACTTGGGCACCAATTGACCGCGGCCTTTTTCTTGTAGGCCTTGCCGGCATGGTAGAGCTGGAGAAACAGCCACTGGGTCCACTTGTAGTACGCCGGGTCGGTGGTCGAGAGGACGTGCTTCCAGTCGAACATCCCGCCGAGCGCCGTCAGCTGCCGAGTAAAATTCTTGATGTTGTTCGGGATCAGCACGCTCGGGTGGATGCCCACTTTGAGCGCGAAATTTTCGCTGTGGATCCCGAAGGCATCGAACCCGATTGGCTCGAACACCGTGTGTCCGCGGAGCCGCATGAACCGGCCGTAGACGTCGCTACCGGTGAAGGCGTAGAAATTCCCGACGTGGAGCCCCTCGGCGGAGGGGTAGGGGAACATCATCAAATTATAGAACGGCTTCGGGGCCTGATCGAGGTCGGGCTCGTTGGTCTGCCGTTCGGCCCAGCGCTGCTGCCACTTGGGTTCGAGGGTCTCGGGGGAGTAAGTCATGGGGGGAATATAGGACACGGATTACCTTTCGTCCCATGCCCGCCATCCATCCGCTGACCCGCCGCCTCCAATTGGCCGGGCTGGCGATTGTGGTTGCCCTGACCGCCCTCGTCTGGGTCATTCTCGAATTGGGCCCCGGGTGGCCCAAGCCGGCCGTGATCGGCGGCTTCGCCCTCACGGCCCTGATCTCGGTGAGCCTGGTTGAGCGCTGGTTCATGCGGATGATCATCCGGCCCCTCGCGGCCACCGAGCAGGTGGCCGTCCGGCTGGCGAAGGGGGATCTCCGGATTACCGAGGGCCAGATCCAGGCGGTGGGCGGGGGGCCGTTGACCGAGTCGGTCCGGCTGATGGTGGACGAGCTCCGTCGGTTGGTGGACGCCATTCGGACCGCCGCCGAGGAGTCGGCGTCCCTGTCGGCCGAAATTTCGCAGGCCACCCAGCAAGTCATGGGCAGTACCGAGGACGTGGCCAACACCACGGCCGAGTTGACGGAACGGGCCATTGGGCAGGCGTCTCTGGTCCGGAACGTGGCCGACGACGCCGGCCGGATTCTCTCGATTGCCGAGGACGTGGCCGCCGGGGCCACTCGGACCGCTGAGCGGAACGCGGAGTTGGCGGCGTTGGCCCGGAATCACCAGGACCGTTTGGGCCAGAGCGCGGCGGCCCTCGAGACGTTGTCGCAGGATGTCCGGCGGGGCATGACCGAAGCCGACGGCCTGGTCGAAGCTACGGCGGAGATCGAGCGGTTACTCGACCAATCCCGGGCCATTGCTAAGCAGACCCGGGTCGTGTCGCTCAATGCCTCGATCGAAGCGGCCCGGGCCGGGGTGCAGGGCGAGGGGTTCTCGATCGTGGCCGACGAAGTCCGGAAGCTCGCGGCGCAGGCGGCCCAGACGGCCACCGCCACCAGCGAAACCGTCCGGGCCATTCTGGATCGGGTGGCGGCCACCCGGGAACGGATGCATCGGCTCGGTCAGGGCGGTCTCCAGGCGCGGGATGCGGCGATGGCTGCCGTCGAAGGCCTTCGGAGCGTGGCGCAGGAGGCCGAGGGTATTGACGAGTGGACCCGGGGCGTTTCGAAGGCGGCCAACGAGGTTCGATCGCTGGTCGAGGCGATTGCGAGCCGGACCCGGGAGTTAGCGTCGGGAGTGGAGTCGCACGCGGCGTCTGCCCAGGAGATGGCCGCGGCGGCTCAGGAACTCAATGCGGCGACCGAGGAGATTACCGCCTCAGCGGGACACTTGGCGGAGGCCGGCGACCGGCTGACCTCGGCGGTCGGCACCCTCAAGCTCTGAGGGTGCCGAGCGCCTACCTTCCCTTGCTTGACATGCCGCTCCGCGTGGCCTACGGTTTACAGGCTCCATTCCAATCGTTCCACCTCGGCCAAAGAGCGTCCATGCGGTTCTCTGTCGAGCTCGTCGGCCGGCTTTGCTGGCTGGCTCTGGTCCCGCTTCTGGTCCCGCTTCTGGTCGCGGGCCATCGTCCTGACCTGTATCTCATCTCCCTCAAGGGCACCGGCCCGTCCTCGCGCTTGGCCGGGACCGCCAGACTGACCCCCGCCCGGTCGCCGTTCGGCGTCGCCACCACCCGGGACGGACAGTTTGTCTTTTTGGTCGAAGTCGCGGTGCCCCAACTGCCGCCTCCTACCGCCTTCGGTCCCAACCACACCACCTACGTGGCCTGGATTGCCTCGGCCCAGCTCGACCGGATCGAACGGATCGGGGCCCTGACGCCGGGCACGCTGCTCCGGGGCCGGGTCGCGATGCCGAAATTCATGGTGGTGATTACGGCGGAGCCCAACGCGCTGGGCCAGAAATGGACCGGGCCGATCGTGATGCGGGGAACCTCGCCGTCGAGCTACCTCACCAACTTCAGCGGCCATACCATGTTCAACGGCGGAGTGCCGCAATGAGCCGGTTCCTCCGGGCCGTCGTCACGCTCTGGATGGTGCCCGCGGGGATGGCCGCCGGGCAGAAGCCGGACTCGACGAAAGTGGCCGGCCACGAGCAGATGCAGCACGAAGGCATGAATCACGGCACCGGCGCCAACCGGATGCCGCCGATGCCCAAGGGCATGAAGATGCCGATGATTCCGGGGATGGAGGGCGTGGCGCCCCGGATGACGCCGTATCTGCCCGGGGCCGGGAAGGACTTGGCAACCATTCCGCTCGCGGTGCCCCGAAAGTTGCTCGACCTCAAGGACGGAGACTCCCTCGATCTGACCGCCGGGTTCGTTCGCCGGACCCTCAAGGGCAAGGATCTGGTGATGTACGGGTTCAACGGCCAGTATCCGGGACCGTTGATCCGGGTCAAACAATCGGCCACCGTCACCATCCGGTTTCGGAACCAACTCGATTACCCCTCCGCGGTGCACTGGCACGGGATCCGGCTCGACAACCGATTTGACGGCGCGCCCGGGGTGACGCAGGACGCCGTGCCGGTCGGCGGCGAGTTCATTTATCGAATCAACTTTCCCGACCCCGGGATCTACTGGTACCACCCGCACGTCCGAGAGGACATTCAGCAAGATCTCGGGTTGTACGGCAACATGCTCGTCGAATCACCCGATCCGAACTACTACAATCCGGTGAACGACGAGCAGGTCTTGATGCTCGACGATATCCTGATGGATGACGAGGGTATCCTGCCGTACGGTGCCGAGGTCAGCAACTACTCGATCATGGGCCGGTTCGGCAATGTCTTTCTGATCAACGGAGAACCCGACTACACGCTTCAGGTCAGGAAGGGCGACGTGGTCCGGTTCCTCCTCACCAATGTTGCCAATAGCCGGACCCTCAATCTGAGTATCGGCCCGAATCCGATCAAGTTGGTCGGCGCCGACATCAGCCGGTTCGAACGGGAAGAGTTGGTGGAGTCGGTGGTCATCGCGCCGGCCCAGCGGTATGTCGTCGAGGTCAAATTCGACGTGCCCGGTACCTATGCGATTACCAACGAGGTGCAGGCGCTCAATAATTTCCTGGGCGAGTTCCAGCGATCCGTCGACACCTTGGGCACGGTCACGGTCGGGGCGGCCCCAACGGCCCGGGACTACGGCCGCCAATTCAAGAATCTGCGGGCGGTAGCCGCGGTGTCCGCCGAGGTCGAGCCGTACCGGAAGCATTTTGACAAGGCCGCGGACAAGGAACTGCTTCTGACGGTCAACATCCAGGGCATGCCGTTGATCGTCACCGCGTTCATGTCGGTCGACACGATGTATTTCCCGCCTCAGGAATGGGTCGACGGGATGCGCGACATGAACTGGGTCGCCACGTCGAAAGAAGTCCGGTGGATCGTCCGGGACGTCCAGACCAAGAAAGAAAACATGGACATCGTCTGGGCCTTCAAGCGGGGCGACGTCATCAAAGTCCGGATGACCAATGACGCCCTCTCGGTCCACCCAATGAGTCATCCGATTCATTTCCACGGTCAGCGATTGCTGATCGTGGCCCGGAACGGACAGGCCGAGGAGAACATGGCCTGGCGGGACACGATCTTGCTGCCGGTCGGCCAGACGGTCGACCTGCTGATCGAGGCAACCAATCCCGGCAAGTGGATGGCCCATTGCCACATTGCCGAACATCTCGAAGCCGGGATGATGATGGTCTTTAGTGTCGCTCCATAATTCTCGCACCCGAGGAACTCCGATGGTCAGAATGATTCGAGCAGTGCTTGCCCTCACGGTGGTGGCCTCAAGCGCCCCGGCCCAATGGTCCGAGCCACCCAAGTACAAAGTTGGCGGCAGTCCGAACATGAAACTGCTGGCGCACATCCCCTTGGGCGGCTACTTCCGGGTCATGGACAACGAGATCGAACAGGAACCCGGCCGGCCCTACACCTACGTGGCCCAGTCCTGGGACCGGGCCGGGTTCACGATCATCTCCACCAAGGACTACCAGTTCAAGAAACTGTTCAGTTGGACCATTGAGAATCCGGAGTTGCACGGCGGCACCGGTGGGATGGACGGCAAGTACTTTAAGCTCAAGGGCAAGTACTACTACGTCCAGTCACTCCAATTCGGCCAGAGCGGCCCCGACGCCGACCTCGGTGCGGTCGTGGCCGACGTGAGCCTGTTGCCCGACACCAGCAAAGTGAAAGTCTTTGCCCGGATTCGGGAAAAAGAATATCTCGGCGGGTTCCATAACATCTTTGCCTATAAGCACTCCGACGGACGGGTCTTGTTGTTCGTCACGATCAACGGGCCGTACGCCAACGTCTACGACATGGAGAAGATCGTCAGCGGCGCACCGGAGAACACCTGGATGATCGGGCGCGTTCCGATTCCGTCGAACGCCGGGACGGCGATCGGGAACTTCGGGTATCATGACTTCCAGGTGTATTACGACCCCAACACCCACCAAGACAAGTTCTACGGGGCCGGCCGGGGTGGCGCCTTCATCTATGACGTCAGCAACATCGGGAAACAGGAACCCAAACTGGTCCTGCAGATCGTCGGCGCCTCGGGCATTTCGAGCGCTCATACGTTTACCCCGACGCCAGACGGAAAGTACGCGGTGGTCGAGACCGAGTATCAGTTCGCCCCGCTCCGGATCTTCGATCTTCAGCCCGGGCTCGACGGTAAGGTCAACGCCATCACCCAGAGTGTTGGGGCCTGGCAGGCCGAATGGCGGACCCTCTCGCACAATCACGAAGTGAAATGGCCGTACGTGTTCGTCTCGGCCTACGAGGATGGGCTCCAAGTCTTCAACATGGCCGACCCGGCGCAGCCGTACACCATGGGTTGGTACTTCACCTGCAACTGTACCCACATGAAGGGCTTCGGCGGGGTGCCGCAGTTCTACGGGAGTAGCGTGTTTCAGGGCGCCTTCGGCATCAAAGTCCGGAACCACGATGGGCTGATCGTGATCAGCGATACCTTCACCGGGTTCTGGGCCTTCAAGATGGAGGGCTTCGAGAGCTGGAACGGCCATGACTGGAGCATGCCGAACATTTCGAGCAGCCAGGAATGGGACACCGGGCCCGAGGGCGCCCCCAAGAAGGCCGGCACCACGGGCGGCGGAAGGTAGCGGCTATCGGACCGGCAGGACCGAGGTAAAGTTGTTGAAGCTCTTCACGTGAATCGAGACCGGACCGACGCCGGGTGTGAACTCGGCGTCGGTCGTTTCTCCCGGGCCGAAGCGAAGTCGCGCCGGTTGGATCACCGGGTTGGGCACGTCGGCGCCGTCCTTGGCGATGATCCGCCACCTCGCCGGCTTGTCATGTTGGACCACTTCGAGCTCCACGTCGTCGGCCGCCGTGATGTTGATGAAGCGAAGCCGGTACGGCGTCCCCCGCCGAAGCGGCGGCCCGGCATGGTGCACCACCACCTGGGCCGAGTCGTCGTTCCCCGCCACCGAAAAGATCACCACCCGGTCGCGATCCGGGTCCCACCGAGCGCCCGGCTCCAGCACGATCAACGGGCCAAACAAGCCGAGCGATAGCTGACGGACCTCGCTGAAATGCGAGTGATAGATGAATGTCCCGGCCCGGGGCGGGGTGAAGTACGCCACGAACGAATCGCGGGGCGCGATCGAGGGTGCGAGGCGGGCGGCGGTGCCGCTCCATCCGGCCACCCCGTCGTAGAAGCTCTCGAGTTCGATCCCGTGCCAGTGGACCGAGGTCGCCTCGACCAGCTGGTTGTGGACCGTGATGGCGGTCGGTTCGCCGCGCCGGAGGACCAGGGGTGGCCCGGGGATGACGATGGAGTCGGCCGGCACTTGGCCGGGCCGGGCCAGGACGAACCCAATGCCGACGGTGTCGCCGAAGACCCGGGCCCGCTGCTGGATCGTGAGATCGATCCGCCGCTCCGGATGCGGGGTCGTGGCCGGGATCTCGCCGGTGACTTCGATGCCCAACACCAGGCCGGCCATTCCATGAGGGATGGCGGCGTTGGGTGCGTGGCGCGTCGCCGTGGCGGGCTTCGGGGTATCTCCCCGAAGTTCGGCGGCCCAGATCGCCGCCACCGCCGGCAGGTCGGTTTCCTGGCTGTGCGCGAGGTGAAACACGTCGTGACAATGAAAGAGCCAATTTCCCGGGCGCTCGGGGCTCCAGGCGATCGTCATCGTTTCCCGGAGCCGGAGTACCTCGGTGACCGCCATGCGGCGCTCGGCGGCCGTATAGGCGGTGTCGCCGGTCCAGTCGCCGCGGGCATCGATTCGGAAGTAGGCCCCGTGGAGGTGCATCGGATGGACGCTGGTGGCGAAGTTGATCACCCGCCAATGGGCCGAGTCGCCGGCCGCCAGCTTGAGCCGCTCGGTATGGGGCCAGATCTTGCCATTCACCGTCACGACGAAGGACGAGTCTTCGGTGCCCGGCACGATCGGTCCGTTCCACGCGGAGATCGCGAAGATCCGGTCGGCGGGGGCTCCCACTGAGTCGACCGCGATGACGCCGGCCAGCTGTTCACCGACCCCCCGGTGTTGAACGATCGGTCCCCGGCGCGTGACGCCCACATAGCCGAAGAGGCCGGGGCGGTCGGCTCGGAACGTGGCGCGGCCGGTGGCGCCGGGCGCCACGATCAGGGTATCGGAGGTCCGGGGGTCGATCAGCCCGGTGACCCGAAGTGTATCGGGCAGCCGGTTGGCGAGGGTGATGGTGACGGTCGTTCCGGCGGCCACCCGGATCAATGGCCCCGGCACCGATGGCACCCGGCCGGGTTCGCCGAAGGCCGCGATTTCGAGGGCGGGTCCGTCGTCGGCGGCCGGCCGCCACATGGCGGCTCGGGCTTCGAGGGCCACGGTCACGTGGCCGCCGGTGGTCGTGCCGGCCGGGGTCCGGTGCTCGTTAGGTGTGGCGACCGGTGGTTCGGCCGGCCGGCAGCCGACGAGTCCGAGCAGCAGTAGTAGTAGTCGACTCGTCGACATGATGGACGCGCACCTGGGACTGGGGTGCCGGAAGTATGGAAGCGAACTCGGGTGCCTCGCAACGTTCCGGGCCCGGTCCGGGTCTAACCAACGTTCCGAAGCCCCGCGCTACCCGATTCCCCGGTTCTCGATGCCCAGTTTGCGACTCGCCACGCGGACGTTGCTCCGCGCTCCGATCGTCACCGCCGTGGCCGTGACCTCCCTGGCCCTCGGCATCGGGGCCAATACCGCCATCTTCTCCCTGATCCGGGGCGTCCTCCTCCGGACCCTTCCGGTGGCAGCCCCCGATGGCCTCGTCAATGTCCTGGCCCAGGGGCCGAATTCGGGTTCGCAGACCTGCAACGCGTCCGGCAACTGCGCGGTGGTGTTCAGCTATCCGATGTTCAAGGACCTCGAGCGGAGCCAGACCTCCCTCGCCGGTCTCGCCGCCCATCGGATCATCGGCGCGGATCTCGCCTTTCGGGGCAAGTCCCTGAGCGGGAACGGGATCGGGGTCTCGGGCGGCTACTTTGGAGTCCTTCGCCTGCAGCCGGCGCTCGGCAGACTGCTGGGCCCTGATGACGACCGCTCAGTCGGCGGGCGCCAGGTTGCGGTGCTGAGTCATCGGTTCTGGACCACGGAGCTCGGCGCCGATCCTGCGGTTCTCGGCCAGGCCATCATGGTCAATGGCGTCGGGATGACTATCGTGGGCGTGGCCCAGCCGGGATTTGACGGCACGACCCTCGGCACCAGGGCTCGGATCTTTGTGCCCCTCACGATGCTTCGTGCGATGCAGTTCCAGGACGACCAGTACTTCGAAAGCCGGACCGCGTACTGGCTCTATGCCTTTGGCCGCCTCAGGCCCGGCGTGTCGCGGGAGGAGGCCCAGAACCAACTCAACGCCGTCTACCAGCCGATTATCCGGGACGTTGAGGTCCAACTCCAGTCGGGAATCACGGCGGAGATGCTGGCTCGCTTCAGGGCAAAGGTCGTGACGCTCGAGCCGGGCGACCGCGGTCAGAGTGGGATCCATCGGCAGACCAGGACTCCGTTGCTCCTCTTGATCGGCGTCACAGCCATCGTGCTCCTGGTCGCGTGCACCAACGTAGCCAATCTGCTACTGGCCCGGGCCGCCGGCCGCCAGGGCGAAATGGCCGTCCGCTCCTCGCTCGGCGCCGAGCGGGGTCAGTTGATCGGTCAGCTGATGCTCGAGTCGGCCTTGGTCGCGGTGATGGCGGGCGGACTGAGCGTGGTGGTGGCCCAGGCCACCCTGGCGTTGATCACGTCCTTCCTGCCCCAAGACCTGATTCGGAACGTTGAGGTCGGGATCGACACCCCGGTCCTGCTCTTTGCCGGGGCGCTCTCGATCGGCACCACTTTCCTGTTCGGCCTCTTGCCGGCGCTTCAAGCCACTCGATCCGATCTCTTGGCGGTCATCCAAGCGAGCGGCACTCGAGGTTCGGCCAACCCGGGAGCGGCCCGGTTCCGAAGCTCGCTCGTCACGGCCCAGATCGCCCTGTCGATGGCGCTCCTCTGCTTGGCCGGTCTCTTCGTCCGGAGCTTGGTCAACGTGAGCCGGGTGTCGCTCGGGATCCGGACCGATAGTGTCGTGACGTTCGCCCTTTCGCCGGCCCAGATGGGATACCCCGCCGCCCAGCAGGCCGCCCTGTTCCGCCGGGTCGAGGAGGCCCTCGCCTCGATTCCCGGCGTCACCGGCGTGACCTCCGCCACCGTCCCGATCCTGGTCGACTGGAGCAACGGGGGTGACGTCGACGTGGAAGGCCGCAAGGCCACCCCCGAGACTGATCTCAATACTCGGATGAACGAGGTCGGACCGGGCTACTTCAAAACGTTAGGCATACCCGTGTTGGCCGGCCGGGAGTTCCTCTCGTCCGACGACCTCGGCACCGCGCCGGTGGCAGTGGTCAATGAAGCGTTCGTCGAGAAATTTCACCTCGGGCCAAGTCCGCTCGGCAAACGGGTCAGCAACGGCAATCCGCTGGTCCAGCGGCGGCCCGGCGACCGGCCCCCGATCGCGTACCAGATCATCGGCGTCGTCAAAAACTCGGCCTACAACGTGGTCAAGGAGGAGGCACCCCAAGCGCTCTTCTTCAGGGCCCATCGGCAGGACTCGACCACCGGGCAGGTCGTCTTCTACGCCCGGACCAGCATCGCCACCTCAGCCATCGTCCGGGCAGTGCCCCCGTTGGTGGCCGGAGTGGATCCCAATTTGCCGGTGGCCGACCTGACGACCTTGCCCCAGCAGGTGAAGGAGAATGTCTACTTGGATCGGATGATCACCACCCTTTCGGCGGCCTTCGCGATCCTCGCGACGCTGCTTGCGGCGGTTGGGCTATACGGAGTGCTCGCCTACAACGTCACCCTGCGGACCCGGGAAATCGGAGTTCGGATGGCGTTAGGCGCCGACGGACACCAGATCCAGGCCCTTGTGGTGCGGCAAGTAGCGTGGATGACGGCCATTGGCGGCGTCGCCGGTATCGGGGCGGCGTTCGGCGTCGGGCAGGTGGCCCAGTCGCTGTTGTTCGGGTTGCCGGGCTATGACCTCCCAGCGTTCAGTGCCGCGGCCATGACGATCACGATCGTGGCGCTAGGCGCGGGCTACCTTCCGGCTCGGCGGGCGTCGCGGGTCCACCCGACCCGGGCGCTCCGCGGGGACTAGCGCGGGGCCGGGGCGGGCAGGGGTATCCGGTACATTCGTTCGATCAACCAGGCGCCATTCGTTCCCCGGATCCATTGGGCCACGAACTTTCCGGCCTGCTCGCTGGTCGGTTGCCCAGGGAAATCGAGTCGCTCGAAATAGGTGCCCCAGAGGAGCGCCATCGGTCCGTGGACCTCAATGGTGTCTGGTGTGGCCGTGGCGACCTGGACCGAGGCGCCGGGGAATGAAGCTAAGAAGGCCCGAATCGCCTCCCGGCCCACGATTGGCTGGATGCCCGGCTCAAACAACACGGCGGTCGGGGTGTAGAAGGACGCCATCGAGTCCGGATTCACAGTCCGGGCCGCAACCTGGTAGCGCTCCATGGCGGCGGCGATCTCGGTCCGGGCCGCCCCCTCCGCCGGCCCCGGCGCACCGGTCCGGCCGCATCCGAGCAGCATGCCGCCCGCTACCGCAGCGATCGCCAGTCGAGACGTTCGGGTCATTCGTCCAATATCGGCCGTGGCCCGGATCGGCGCCAGGATCGCCTATCGGCTCGGAATCGTGAATCCGTGGCAGGCCGCACACATCTGCGGATTCTTCCGTCGGAGCCGGTTGGGATCGAAGCCCGGGCCGTGGGGGTTGAACCGACGGGCCCGAAGTGACGAATGACACGTCAGACAGTCCCGCTCGGCGTGACAGCTGACGCAGCTTTCGAGCTCCTGGCGGGCGGCTTGCCCGTGGCCGAAGAGGAAGGACCGCTTGGCGTCGTGGTAATTCCCGGTGCCTAACGGCCGGTTGGCGGTCATCCCGGCCTGGGCGTGGCAACTGGCGCAGAACTGCTGGGCATTGTGGCAGTCGGAACACGAGCTCTCACGCGCGTAGGCCGCCGCCGGATGACGGGTCAGGAACGCCGCCGGGTGATAGCCGCCGGACCGCGCCGGGTCGGGCCGGTGGCATTGCAGACACATCGGCCGGACGTGGCAGGTTGCGCAGCTCCGCTCGGCGGCCACGGCCAACGGCGCATGCTTCTGCCCAAAATCGGCGGTATGGGTGTCGGGCTTCTTCCGCGTCACCACCGCTCCAACCCCCCGGCCCGGTCCGGCGGCCGCGAGCGCCCGAATCGCGGCCGCCGGTGCGCCGGCATGACAGGCGAGACAACTCTCCCGGGTATGGCAGGTCGCACATTTCTCGGTTTTCGGACCGACCTTCTCACCATGCCGGCGGCCGAAGTCCGTGGCTTTGTGGTTGACCGGCGCCTTGAGCGTCGCCTTGATGGCCAGCGACCGCGGATCGGGTCCGAGCGCTTGGATCAACGGGGTTTCGGGTGCGTTGACATGGCATGCGGCGCAGAAATCCCGGGCGTGGCAGGTGGCACAGCTCGCCGCGACGGGAGTGCCCTTGGCGAGGGCTCCGTGCCCCGCGCTACCCTTGGCCAGGAAGCCGGGCTCCTTGTGGTTGGCCGGAATCCCGAATCCCTTGATCCTGGCCTCGGTGAGGGTCCTGGCTTCAACCAGCGGGAGGTGACACGTAGCGCAGGAGCTATCGGCCGCCGCGAGGTGCTCGCGCTGGATCTTGTGACAGGATAGGCATTGGCCGACAAGGGCCCGCCGCGTGGTCATCCAACCGGCGCCACTCTGCTGATGGCAGCTGGCACAGGTCGGCGTGTCGGCCGGAGCCCGGGTCGACCCGGGAGCCGCGCTCCGGCGGTGGCGCTGGTGGTCAAACCGGAGGTTGCCCGGCACGGCCTCAGTCCGGGCGGCCCACTCGATCCGCTTCTCGGTCGTTCCGTCATGGCAGGCTTCGCAGGACTGAACCGTCGGCCAGATCGAGCCCTCGGGCCGGGCG
>JANPEL010000318.1:0-50060 GCA_031431925.1 Gemmatimonadota bacterium
GTTGAGGCGTCGTAGTCGAGATCCGGTACCATGATGTGGCCGGTTGAATCGTCGTATTTCGGGGTGCCGACGAAGTAGATTTGTCCTGAACTGGTGCCCGTGAAGCGGACGCCGAGGGCCAGCCGCCCCCCGCCGATTCCATAGACACCCACTTCTCTGATCTCGATGGTTCCTCCCGGCACGTTGATCTTCATACCGGCCACCGTCTCGGTGAGGTTGGCGCCGATCAACCCATAGTCGAAGCGCCCCTCCGTCAACAGGTTGAGGCCGCTTTCCTCGCCGCTCGCATCGAGTGGCGGAAGCGGAACGAGCGCCACCGTCGGCTTGGGTCCGGTTTCGATTTTTGGCCGGGCTCGGATCCCGACGGTCCCGCCTAACATCTCGCGAGTTCCCGACAAGGCGCCCAAGCGGAGTCCCTCCGGTCTCAGCATCAGCCACACGCTGTCCGTCAGCTGGATCGGTTTTTGGATTTCGTTCCAGACTTTCTCGACTTCTCCCTTGACGTCCAGCGTTTTCAATTTGGCGGTAAGGCCCGGGAACTGGCCCCGGATCGCTCCCCGGGCGGCTTCGAGAACCCGGCTGGTCACGTCGATCTTGAGGAACGTGACTTCGCACTGGTCCCGTTCGGTCTTGGTGAGGGGGCCGAGATAGGTGAGCTTGGGCTTGGCGACCAGCTGCCAGTCGCGACTGATGGAAGGCTGGATTGAGATGACCACCCGAGCCCGGGGTTCCTTTCCCTTGGTACCGCACGAGCCCCCGACCTCCGGTCCGATCGGCGGATTGTACCAGCCCCGGCCTTGATAGTGGATCGTGGCCGCGATCTGGAAGGTGTCCCCTTTGATGTTGATCTCGAACGGGCTCCGGCTGATCTCGTAGGCAAATGCCGCCCGTTTCTTGCCGGGAATCGGAATCCGGGTCTCGGAGTTGCCCAATCGCCGGGGTAACTCATGCTCCATCATGTCAACCGCAGTATTGAGGTCGATCAGCAGGGGCATGTCGACCACGGTGGGCGGGAGGGCTGGTGGTTGTTCTATTGGGGGAGACCGGAGTCGGTCAGGAGGAGGGGCCAGGAGCTCCTTCTCGAACTTGCAACCGAGCGCGAGCACGATCACCAGGTACCCAACCCGTGGCCTCATCCAGCAATCGTACCGCTCGGGGTCCGCCCGGCACAAGGGAGGCCTTGCCCGGGGGTGCGGCGGGCAGCACGTTATAGCCATGAACCGATCCCATCTGCTGCTCTTCGCTCTCGTGGCCGCCGGTTGCTCGGCCGCCGAATCGGCCGACCTCGTGCTCAAGAACGGGGTGGTCTATACCGTCGACGATCAGAATCTGAAGGCCGAAGCCGTGGCGATCCGGGGCTCCGAGATCCTCTTCGTTGGCTCGAACGCCGACGCGGCCAAGTTTGAAGGCCCGAAGACCCGGGTCGTCGATTTGGCCGGGGCCACCGTGCTTCCGGGCCTGGCCGACGCCCACTACCACCTGAGCGGGGTCGGGGAGCGGGAAATGACCCTCAATCTCGAAGGCACCGGTACCAAGGAGGCATTCCTTGCGAAGGTGGCCGAACGGGTTGGGGGCACCAAGCCAGGCGAGTGGGTGACCGGCCAGGGGTGGATTGAGACTTTCTGGGTTCCCCAGGCGTTTCCGAGCCGCCACGATCTCGATCGGATTGCCCCCAACAATCCGGTGGCCTTGGTTCGGGCGGATGGGCACGCGCTGGTGGCGAATACCAAAGCGCTCGCGCTGGCCGGGATCACGCCGGCTACGGCCGCTCCGCCGGGCGGCGCCCTCAACCAGGACGCCAAGGGTGAATTGACGGGGATGCTGATCGACGGGGCGATGGGCCTTCTCTACCGGGTCCTCCCCCCGCCAACTTCGGCCGATCAGGACTCCGCCTACGTGATCGGGGCCAGGCGGAGTGTCGAGCTCGGGTGGACCCAAGTCCACGATGCCGGCGTGTCATGGAGTGATGTGGCCCGGATCCGGCGCCTCTACGGCCAAGGGGCTATCAAGCTCCGGACGTACCAAGCTATTCGCGGTCCCGGTCCCGATGCCGATTCGCTCTTGGCGCACGGCGCCAGCATCGACGAATTTGGTGGCCGCTATACCCTTCGGACACTCAAAGCGGCGGTGGACGGGGCGTTAGGTTCCCGCGGCGCGCTGTTGCTCGAGCCCTACAGCGACGAGGCCAAGGTCCATGGCTTGCTGACCACCGATACCGCCGCGTTTCGGACGATGTTGGTGCGCGCCCTGGAAAAAGGTATTCAAGTCGAGACCCACGCGATCGGAGACGGCGGGAATCGACTGATGCTCGATATGTACGCCGCCGCCTTCAAGTCGGTACCCAACGGCGAGCGGCGGCGGGTCCACCAGCCCCGGTGGCGAAACGAGCATTCCCAGATCGTCGACCCCGCCGATATCCCGCGGTTCAAGGAGCTTGGCGTGATTCCCTCGATGCAGCCGTCCCATGCCATCGGCGATTTGTATTTTGCCGAAGCCCGGCTCGGTGCCAAGCGATTGATCGGGGCGTACGCCTGGAAGTCGTTCCTTGACCTCGGGCTGCCGGTAGCCGGTGGCTCGGATGCGCCGGTTGAACGGGGCGAGCCGATGATCGAGTTCTACGCCGCCGTGGCGCGCCGGGATATCCGGGGCAACGCGGGCGCCGATTCGGTGTGGCATCCCGAGCAGAAGGTCAGCCGGGAGGAGGCGCTCAAGATGTTCACGAAGTATGCGGCCTTCGCCGCGTTCGAGGAGGACAAGCGCGGGTCGATCACTAAAGGAAAGTGGGCCGACCTGACGATCCTCGACCGGGACATCATGACGGTGCCGGAGGTGGACATTCTCACCACGAAGACGGTGATGACGATCATCGCCGGCGAGGTGGTGTATACCAAGCCGGGCAACTAACCCCACTAGACCAATGCGCTTTTTCATAGGCGGCATCGCTACCGAGTCGAACGGGTTCGTTTCTTACCCCACTCCTCTAGGTGACTTTCAGATTCACCGGGATTGGGCCGACGACGACGCTGTCGGTTGGGTTCTCTCGGCGGCCCGTCCGTGGCGCCGCCTGGTTCGAGAGGCCGGCCACGAGGTCGTTCCCGGGTTGCTGGCCTGGGCGATGCCGAGTGGCCCCACCACCCGGGCGGCGTATGAGTCGATGCGGAACGAGCTCGTCGTCGATCTCCGCCGGGCCGGCCCGGTCGACGGGGTCCTGCTCGACCTCCACGGCGCCATGATGGCCGACGGGTATCCGGACCCCGAAGGTGACATGATCGAAGCCTGCCGCGCCGTCGTTGGCCCCGACGTGCCGATCGGGGTCTGCCTCGACTGTCATTGCCACCTCAGTGAACGGATGGCCGGCCACGCCACCATCATCGGGATGATGAAGCACTGGCCCCATGTCGATGTGCCCGATCGGGCTCGCGAGGTGTTCAATCTGGTCCTGGCGGCGCGAGCCGGGCAATGCCGGCCGGTGATGGCGGTCTTCGATTGCCGGATGATCGGGGCCTACCCGACCGTACCCGAGCCGATGGCCGGATTCGTGGCCCGGATGGGGGCGGTCGAGCGAGAACCCGGCGTGCTCTCCGTGTCGCTCGCGCATGGGTATCCGTGGGCTGATGTGCCGGAGGTCGGAACCCGGGTGCTGGTGGCCACCGACGGCAACCCGGCGCTGGCCGCGGAAGTGGCCGAGCGGCTGGGGCGGGAGTTCTTCGCGCTCCGGGACCAAGTAACCGAACGAGGCGACTTCACCGCCGATGAGGCGCTGGACTATGCGATGAGCCGGCCGGGCGGCCCCGTCGTCCTCTGCGAGCAGGGCGACAACCACCTTGGCGGGAGTGCGGGTGACGGCACCCACGTGCTAGCCAAGGTCGTCGAGCGCGGGCTTAACGACGTTGTCTTCGGCCCGATCTGGGACCCGATGAGCGTCGAGATCTGCACGGCGGTCGGCGAGGGAGCCCGTCTCATGCTTCGGATCGGCGGCAAGTCGGGTCCGGAGGCCGGGCTCCCGGTCGACCTCGTTGTTACGGTCCGGAAGCTGATTCCGGATTTGGTTCAAGATGCCATGGGCCCGCTTGGCCGGATGCGGTTCGGGGCCGGGGTCTGGGTCAGCGCCGACCATGGCCTCGATCTGATCTTGCATTCCCATCGGAACGGGACCCTTCGGCCGAACGTAATCACCGATTTTGGAATCGACCTCGCGACCAAGCGAATCGTGGTTTGCAAGATGTGGCGCCACGGCGAGGAAGGATTCCGGGCGGTGTCGAGCGATCAGAAGATCCTTCGGACGCCTGGTGCCCAGACGCTCGATGTCGCCGTCATTCCCTATCGGCAACGGAGTCTCGCCTACTGGCCCCGGGTTCTGGACCCGTTCGGTGGCGGGGCGTGACGTCATGGCCGAAGTTCGGTCTGATCTTCTCCCTGTATCTGGCTCAGGGCGTTGCCACCACGTTCCTGGTCTTCGGCGTCCCGAGCGTCCTCCGGAAATATGGGATGCCGTTGTCGCTCCTTTGGGTCGCGTATCTGCCGGTGGTCTTCTACTCGGCCAAGTTCCTGTGGGCCCCGCTCGCCGACCGGTACTGGATTTCGGCGTTAGGCCGGCGGCGGACTTGGCTGATTCCATCGACATTCGGGCTGGCCGGCTCGTTTCTCCTCTTGGCGCGGTTTCCGCCCGACCAACATCTCGTCTTGGCCGGGATCGTCTTCTTTCTGATCAGCTTGACCGGCTCCACGATGGACATTGCCACCGACGCCTATGCGGTCGAGCTGCTCGATCGAAGCGAACGGGGGTTGGGCAACGGATTCCAGTCGGCGGGTCTGGCCTGCGGCGGATTGGTGGGGCGGGGCGGAGTGTTGGTGCTGATCGATCGGCTGGGTTGGAGCGAGGCGCTCACCATCGTTGGGTTGCTGATTCCGCTGATCGCGGCCCCGGGGTTGTTGCGACGGGAAGCGCCGCCGGCCGGGTTGGGTAGCTCGAGGGCCGGCGCCGGCGTGAGTCTGGCTGGATTCTTTCGGCGACCCGACACGCCGAGGATCCTGCTGCTCGCGGGGCTGACCGGGCTCTGCTACTTCCTGATTGGGCCGATCGTTGGTCCGTTCCTCGTCGATGCGGGCCTTTCGTTGTCCGAGGTTGGGATGGTGCAGGGAGTCGTCGGGACCGGGGCCGGGATCCTTGGCGCCTTGGGAGCCGGGGCGTCCGTCAATCGCCTGGGCTTTCGGCGGGCCTATCTGGTTGTCATTGCGACCGGACTGGTCGCGGCCGCGGTGACTGGGGTGATTTCCGTCCTTGCGATTCAGAGCCTGGTGCCGCTCGCGGTTGTCGTTGCCCTTGTGAATGCCGCCATTGGGGGGATGTTTGCGGTGTTCTACGCGAATGTGATGAACTGGTGTTCACCGGCACAAGTGGCCACCGACTTTACGGCCATTTCGAGTGCGTTCTCGCTGATGGCCGTAGTCGGCGGTGCCGGGGCGGCCTGGTTCGCGGGCCGGTTCGGCTACTCGGCCCACTTCGGACTGGTGGCGTTGGTAGCGGCCGGTACCCTGGCGGCGATCGTCCGGTTTCTTCCGATGGAGAGAGGAGCTCCTGCTCGATGAGATGGTGGCACTGGTGGGTGGTTCTGATTGCAACGCCCGTTGCGGGCCAGCCTCGAGTGTCCGAGCCGGGGAAGTACCAGGGCTATTCGACCGCGCGGTACGATGGCTGGCAGCGGGAGGCCCGCTACCTCACGATGCGGGATGGGGTTCGCCTCGCGATCGACATCATGCGGCCGACCCAGGGCGGGGTCCTCCATAGCGAGCGATTGCCCGTGGTCTGGGCGCATGAGCGGTATCACCGGGCCTCGATCGTCAACGGCCGGCTTCGCACGACCTTCGACTGGATCGGACCGCTGTTGGGGCACGGCTACGTCATCGCCGTCGTCGACGCTCGGGGCGGTGGAGCCTCCTTTGGGATCCAGCCGGGGTTTTACTCGCGCGACGAGGCTCGGGACATGTACGAGGTCACCGAGTGGTTAGGCACCGCTCCCTGGTCGAGCGGCAACGTCGGAATGTACGGCCGGTCGTATCTCGGCCACGCCCAGTACTTCGCGGCCTCCGAACGCCCCCATCACCTCAAGGCGATTTTTCCCGAGATGGCGGTGTTCGAGTTCTATCCGATGCTCTATCCCGGCGGGATCTTCCAGGAGTACGCCCTGCCGACCTGGCGGACCCTGACGACCAATCTCGACCAGTCGACGGCGTTCGAATGGTTCGGGGTTCCGTTTGGACCAGTGGCGCCGGTCGATGGCGATTCCGGGGTGGTGCTCCGGGCCGCGGCAATCGAGGCGCACCGGGCCAATTGGGATATCGGCGAGATGTGGCGCCGGGTGCCGTATCGCGACGGCAAGGACCCTGAAACGGGCGCGGTGTTTCACCGAGAGCGGAGCCCCGGAACCTATCTCAGGGAGATCAACCGGTCGGGTGTCGCCATCTACCATCTGACCGGCTGGCTCGATCCGGCGCCCCGGGATGCCCTCGTGTGGTACGCCAACCTCCGAACGCCCCAGAAGCTGATCATCGGCCCGTGGTTCCATACCCAGACCACCGGGTTCGACAACGCCGCCGAGCATCTGCGGTGGTACGACTACTGGCTCAAGGGAATCGACAACGGGATCATGCGAGAGCCCCCGATTCGTTACGGCACCTTCAACGCCCATCCGGACAGCGTGTGGCGCTCAGCGCGGGCGTGGCCGTTACCCACGGAACGGCGGACTCGATACTACTTCGGCGGCGGCCCGACGGGGACGGTGGCTTCGCGGAATGACGGGCGGCTGTCGGTCCGCCCGGACGTTCCGGGTGCCGATTCGCAGCTGGTTGACCTGACCGCAACGAGTGGCAAAGCCACCCGGTGGACCAACGGGTATGGCGGGCCGATGGGCTATCCGGATCTGCGGACCAACGATGCCAAGGGGTGGACCTACACCTCCGAGCCACTCGATCGGCGGCTCGAGGTCACCGGCCATCCGGTGGTTCGGTTCTGGGTGACCGCCGACACGACGGACGCCGACTTCTTCGTCTATCTCGAAGAAGTGGCCCCGAACGGCGAATCCCGGTTTGTTACGGACGGAGTGCTCCGAGCCTCGCATGCCCGATTGGGTCGGGCGCCGCATCGAAACCTGGGGCTGCCCTATCGCCCCAGCAGCCGAGCCGGTCTGGTGGCCCTGTCGAACCGGCCCCAACCGATGGTTCTCGACTTGATGCCGACATCGTACCTGTTTCGGGCCGGCTACCGGGTCCGGGTCACGATCACCGGGGCTGATCGGGATGGCTTCCCCACGGTCACTCGCCCGGCCCGCGTCACCATCCACCGTTCGGCGCGTTACCCTTCGTTGATCGAGCTGCCCGTCATTCCTTGAGGAGACCCCGGAGATCCTGCGACCGATTTCGACTCACGGGCAGTCGACTGCCATCGGCAAACTCGGCCATCAGTCCTTTGCCCTCGCGCCGAAACGCCGACACGTGGTCGAGATTCACGATATGGGTGCGATGGATCCGGAGAAACCGGCTGGGGTCGAGCCGGGCTTCGAGCCGGTTGAGTGACAGGTGGAGGAGGTGGCGCACTGGCCCGACGTGGGCCGCCACGTAATCGCCCCGGGCCTCGAACCACGCCACACTGGCCACGGCAATCGGAATGACCGAGGCTCCCGACCGGACAAACAGCCGGGTCATCGGCCCGTTGCTCAGCGCTTCACGGAGCCGGTCGAATGCGCTAGTCCCGGCCGGTTCGCCGAGGGCGGCCCGAACCCGCTCCAACGCGGTGGCCAAGCGTTCCGGTCCGAAAGGCTTCAGCAGGTAATCGAGGGCGCCCAGCTCGAAGGCCGTCACCGCATGCTGGGCATACGCGGTCGTAAAGACGACGTAGGGTTGATGGGCCACCCGGCTCAGGACCTCGGTGCCCGAGAAGCCCGGCATTTCGATGTCGAGAAAGACGAGTTCCGGCTTGAGGGTGTTGATGGCCTCGACCGCGGCCGGACCGCTGGCCGCCTCTCCGATACAGGTGATCCACTCCACTGCCGCCAGCATGCTGCGAAGGCCGGCGCGCGCCACGGATTCGTCGTCGACGATCAACGCCCGAAGCTTCATTCGGGCGCTTCCTGGGGAATCGACAGCGAGGCGGTGAAGCCCGCGCCCGGCGCGGTCGACAGGTCGAGCCGGGCCCGGCCCCGGTACAGCGCCGCGAGCCGGTCACGGAGTCTCGAGAGGCCGGTCCCCTCCGTCCGACCGAGTTGCTCGGGATCGGTGCCGCCGCCATTGTCCCGAACCGACAGCGTGAGGATTCCTTCCGCGACTCGGCCGTCAATCGCGATGATCGTCGGCTCGACCCGCGGACCGGCCCCGTGGCGAATCGCGTTTTCCACCAACGTTTGGAGCGCGAACGACGGAATCGTCGTCGCCCTGGCGTCTTCGGTCAACTCGATCCGGACATCGAGCCGGTCCCCGAACCGAATCCGTTCGATCTCGAGGTACCGTTCGACGAACGCCAACTCGTCCGACAACGGCACCACATCGCGATCTTCCTCGAGGGTGGTGCGCAGCAGGCCTGCCACCTGCTCGGCGGCGCGAGCCGCCAGGGCGGGTTCCCCGGGAATCAGCTGCACCACCGTGTGCAGTGCATTGAAGACGAAGTGGGGATTGAGCTGGGCCCGGAGCGCCGCCAGCTGCGACTGGGCTGCCAGCGCCTCGGCCCGAGCGGCCCGCTCGGCGGCGGCCGAGGCATATGAGACGCCGGCTACCATGCCGTAGAACCACACCCCCAAGACGAAATACCCCTGGGGCATCGCACCCACCATCGCCGGCGCGCCTGGGTGTACGACCGCATCGAGGGCGGCGATCGTGCCGATCCAAGCCGCCGCGTAAAGGGTGGCTCCGGCCAAGTGGATTCCGGCGAACCGGAGGCTGAACGGGTGGGGCCACGGCAGGCGGCCGGCAAGCCGTTGGACCACGAGTCCGAGCAGGGCCGCGAGGGTGATCGCTTGAAATGCCGCGAACGCTGCCGAGTGGAGCGAGTTTCCCGGATGGGCGGTGACGATGAGCAGTGCGTACAGCGCCCAGACCGGCAGCCAACCGATGATCAACTGCAACCACACCCACGACCGGGTCCGCTGCATTAAGGAATTCGCTTGGCCTCGATCTTGAGAGTGCCTTCGGTCCAGGATTTTCCGCCATCGGACGAGCGGTCCTGCTGGAACCGGAAAGTGGTCGGAGTAATGTCGTAGAATCGGACCCGTGACACCACTGGCTTGCCCTCGGGATCGGTTCCTTCCGCGCGCTGGCGCATTTGACCGTCCTTCCATTCGGCCGTGGCCGACGCGAACCGGGCTCGGTAGACGTCCAGTGTCGACACACTCCAGCGGGCCGCGGCAGCGTCAAACACCCGGACATAGTGGCTCAGCGTCTTGGGGTTTCCCGCTTCATCGGTGATCTGCATCTCGTCCTCGATGCCCCACCCGTCGAGCGCCCGGGCGGCTTTCCAAGTTCCGACCAGTTTCGGCATTCCGTGAATCCGGGCCGCCAGGCTGGGCGGCGGGACCTGAATGCTCAAGTTCCATTTCCCGATCAGAAAGTCGAACTGATTGGCTTCGCGGGGCCGGGTCGGGGCGGCCGGGGCGGCACCGCCCGCGTGCTGGGCGGTCAGGACAGTCGGGGTTGCGACCAGGGCAACGAGGACCAGCGCACGAAAGACTGACATTGGATCTCCTTGGGTTGGATGGACAATGCCATCAGGAATGCCGGCGATCCAGCGTCCTTTCGCCCAACGGGACGGTGGCCCGGCCGAACGGTACCAACCCCCGTAGCGGACCACCGGCGTGCCACCGTACCGTTCGCGACATGACAACGAATCCTCTGATCACACTCCGCGATGTAACCCGAATATTCCCGGGCGCCGGCGGCGGTTTCACCGCGCTGGCCGACATCAATCTCACCATTGATCGCGGCGATTTTGCCGTGATCGTCGGCCAGTCCGGCAGCGGGAAGTCGACCCTGCTCGGCCTCCTCGCGGGCATTGACCGGCCAACCCGGGGCGAGGTCCTGGTCGGCGACACCGCCGTCCATTCCCTGCCCGAGCGCTCGATGGCGGCGTGGCGCGGCCGGACGGTCGGGATCGTGTTTCAGTTCTTCCAGTTGCTGCCGACGCTGACAGCGGTCGAGAACGTGATGCTGCCGATGGACTTCTGCAACGCGTGGCCATCCCGGGAACGGCATGGCCGCGCTCTGGCGCTACTCGATCGGCTCGGCGTGGCCGATCAGGCCGACAAGCTGCCGTCAACCCTGTCCGGAGGCCAGCAACAGCGGGTCGCGATTGCCCGGGCGCTTGCCAACGAACCGGCGGTGCTGCTGGCCGATGAACCCACCGGCAACCTCGACTCCAAGACCTCGGCGTCGATCCTCGAATTGTTCGCCCAGTTGGCGGAAAGCGGCCAGACGGTCGTGATGGTGACCCATGAACGGGGCGCGATGCAATTCGCCTCCCGGGCTATCACGCTCGCGGATGGTCGAGTGATTGCCGACGAGGTCGGGGCCCATGCTTAGGCCGCGATGGCGGAAGGTGCTCCGCGATGTGTGGCTCCACAAGGCGCGGACGCTCCTCGTCGTCTTGGCCATTGCGATGGGCATCATCGGCGCGGGGTCGGTTCTCAATACGTGGGCCATGGTTCGACGGGTAACCCGCGAGGGCTTCATGGCCACCAATCCGGCCTCCGCCACGATCCGGACCGACGCGATTGACTCGGCGCTGCTGGCCCGGGTGGAGGCGGTGCCCGGTGTTGCGATTGCCGAGGCCCGGCGCACCGTAATCGGCAGCATCATGGCGCAGGGCGGCTGGCGGACCGCGGTGCTGTTTTCCCTGGCCGATTTCACGGCGGTCGAGATCGGGAGGTTGAAACCGGAATCCGGCGCCTGGCCCCCGGCGGACGGCGCGATCACGATCGAGCGGTCCTCGGTTGAGTTCGCCGCCATCGGCGTGGGCGACGCGGCGGCGGTCCAGATCGGCACCGCCCCGCCGGTAGCGTTGGCGGTGAGCGGCATCGCGCGGGACGCCGGCCTGGCGCCGGGCTGGATGGAACATATCGTGTATGGTTTTGTCACGCCGGCCACCCTCACGCGGCTGGGCGCCCCCGCTACGTTCGATCAACTCCAGATTGTGGTGGAGGATCGCTCGCTCGACCGGGAGGCGGTTCGCCGAATTGCTTTCGACGTCAAGGCCGTGGTGGAGGCCACTGGCCGACGGGTGGCCGATGTCGATGTGCCCGAGCCGGGTCGTCACATCCATGCCGGCCAGATCGACTCGCTGCTGTACACCCAGGGTGCGTTCGGCGTCCTGGCGCTGTTGCTGAGCGGGTTCTTGGTCATCAACCTGATCACCGCGATGCTGGCCGGCCAGGTCCGAGAGATCGGGGTCATGAAGACCATCGGAGCCCAGTCGGGACAGTTGGCTCGGATGTATCTCGGTCTGGCGTTGGTGCTGGGCCTCGTGGCCTCGTTGATTGCGTTGCCGACGGCCGCGGTGATCGGTCGTTGGTATGCTCAGTTTACGGCCGACCTCCTCAATTTCGACACCGCCGGATTTGGGATTCCCCGCTGGGCCTTCGGGGTCGAGTTGGCGGCCGGGGCTCTTCTCCCGCTCGTAGCCGCCTCCATTCCGGTGGTCCGGGGTTGCCGGATTTCGGTGAGCGATGCGCTCCGCGATGTCGGGATCGATGGCGGCGGAGTGGCGCCGGCTTGGGTCCAGCGGGTGAGCGGCCTGACCCGGCCGCTGTTGCTGAGCCTTCGGAACGCCTTCCGCCGCCGCCAGCGGATGGCCCTCACCCTGATCACGTTGGCCACCGCGGGAGCGGTCTACCTGGGCGCGCTCAATTTGCGGGCCTCGATTCAGCGATCGGTCGGGGTCCAGTTCGACGTCATCCGGTACGACATTGCGATCCGGTTCTCGGCGCCCCACGCCGCGGACAGCATCGAGGCGGTGGTTGCCGGGGTGACGGGTGTTGCCCAGGTCGAGGGCTGGAGTGCTCGTCGCGCTGCGCTCGCTATGCCCGACGGCACCCTTGGCAACACCTTTCCGATCAGCGCGGCGCCGTTCCAATCGGTCATGTCCGGGTACTCGCTCCAGACGGGCCGGCTCATTGCGGCCGCCGACTCGAACGCCATCGTGGTCAACCGGCGTCTCGTAGAGGAGGAGCCGAGTCTCGCGGTCGGAGCGGCTGTCTCCCTCGTTATCAACGGCCGGCGGACCGAGTGGACGGTAGTGGGCGTGGTCGAGTCCGGGGTCTCGCCGACGGCTCACACGACCCGGGAAATCTTGGCCCGGATCGCGGGCAGCAACGCCATTGATCGGGCCGTTGTCTCCGCTACCGAGCGAACCCCAGCCGGCCAAGGCGAGTTGAGCCGGCGGTTGCGAGATGAACTGGAGACCCGCGGGTTCGCGGTGGCGGGGAGTCAATTGATTGCGGAAAGCCGCCGGTCGATCGAGGACCACCTCTTGATGGTGGCCGGTTTCCTGATGACAATGTCCCAATTGATGATCGTGGTTGGCGGACTGGGCCTTGCCTCGACGATGAGTTTGGCCGTGTTGGAGCGAACTCGGGAAATCGGAGTGCTGCGAGCCATCGGCGCCCGGCGGGGAGCCATTCTCACGATGGTGCAGGTGGAGGGCCTGGTGATTGCGATTGCGAGCTGGGCGTTGGCAATTCCCCTGTCATTGCCGATGAGCGTCGTACTCGGCAAAGCCTTTGGCCGGATCATGATGCCGGTGCCGGTGACCTACGTTCCTGAACCGGGCGGAGTTGGCCGCTGGCTCGTCGTGGTGATCGGCATGTCGGTCGTGGCGTGCGCCTGGCCGGCGTTCCGGGCCATGCGGATTACCACGGCCGCCGCGTTGTCATACAGCAATTGACCGGATAGCTTCTCGGTGATGATGAAGCGTCCGTTCGGCCTTGCCGCGATCCTGGCTCTGACCGTATCTCCAGCCGCCGCCGCTCAAGCAGACCCGGCCCGGCCTCGCCACACCAAGGCCGACGTTGAGTTCATGCAGGGGATGATCGCTCATCACGCCCAAGCCATCGTGATGAGCGATTTGGTCCCGTCCCGAACCACCCGAGTTCCAATCCGGATGCTGGCCGAGCGGATCACCGTCTCGCAACGGGACGAGATCAAGCTGATGGGGACCTGGCTCCAGGACCACCATGGGACGGCGCCCAGTCCGGATTCGCACCAGATGCATAGCGCTGCCACGCTGATGCCCGGCATGCTGACCGCCGACCAGATCGCCGAGCTCGGTGCGGCGACGGGCGCCGAGTTCGAACGGCTGTTCCTCGAGTTCATGATCCGTCACCACGAAGGCGCCTTGACGATGGTGGCCGGATTGTTCGCAACCCCGGGCGCCGGCCAAGAGGTCGACGTCTTTCGCTTTGCCTCCGACGTCGACGCCGACCAGCGCGCCGAGATCCGCCGGATGCGCGCCCTGCTCAAACCTCAATGAGAACCCGATGAGACACCCGACCGATATGCGATCCCTTGCGACGCTCTGCCTGACCTTCCTCGCCCTGGCCGGCCCCGCCACCGCCCAGGACGAGCCGAAGTCCCAGCCGCTCAAGGCTAAACCAAAGCAGGTGCCCAAAGATCCGCGGGTCGGCCTCAAGGCGGGCCTCCATGACGCCGGCATCGCGATCCGGGGCCTGGAACTCGTGGCGAGCGCCCCGAAGCCGGCGGCCTTCTTCGATCCCGCCTCGCCCGGGAATTTTCTCTATGCGAACTCGGACCTGGCTTTCCGGGGCGATTTTGTCTTTCAGGGCAACTACAACGGCTTCGAGGTCTGGGACATCTCGAACAAGACGAGCCCCACCATCCGAACGGTGTTCGCGTGCCCGGGCGGGCAGGGCGATCCCTCCGTCTATGGGAATCTCCTCTTCTTCTCGGTTGAACAAACCAGCGCCCGGATCGATTGCGGCAAGCAGGGAGTGGCGGACACGGTGAGCGCGGAGCGGTTCCGCGGGGTTCGGATCTTCGACATCAGCGACATCGATCATCCGAAACAGATTGCCGCGGTCCAGACCTGCCGGGGGTCCCACACCCACACGCTGGTCACCGATCCTAACGACTCGGCGAACCTCTACGTCTATGTCTCGGGGACGAGCGGGGTTCGGTCCAGTAACGAGCTGGCCGGGTGTTCCGACAAACCGGCCGAGGAAGACCCCAACACCTCGCTCTTCCAGGTCGAGGTCATCCGAGTGCCGCTCGTCGCGCCGCAGGACGCCAAGGTCGTGAACCTGGCGCGGGTCTTCGCGGACCCGAAGACCGGGTTCGTCGCCGGCCTCGCCAAGGCGGGCGACCACGGCCCGGGGACCCAGACCACCGCGGAAACCAACATGTGTCACGACATCACCGTGTTCCCCGAGATGGGACTCGGAGCCGGGGCGTGCTCCGGCAACGGGATTCTGCTCGACATTCGCGACGTGGCCAATCCGAAGCGGATTACCGAAGTCAGCGATCCAAACTTCGCCTACTGGCACTCGGCCACCTTCAACAACGACGCCACCACGATCTTGTTCACCGACGAGTGGGGCGGGGGCACCAGCCCCCGGTGCCGGGCCACTGACAAGCCAACCTGGGGCGCCAACGCGATCTACAGCCTTGATCAGGGCAAGCTTGCTGCCCGGAGTTTCTTCAAGATCCCGGCGGCCCAGACCGAACAGGAAAACTGTGTTGCCCATAACGGGTCGATGATTCCGATTCCCGGCCGCGACATCATGGTCCAGGCATGGTATCAAGGCGGGTTGGCGTTGGTCGACTTCACCGACCCCGCGAACCCGATCGAGGTCGGGTTCTTCGATCGCGGCCCGGTGGCCGCGGACAAAGCGGTCCTGGCCGGCTTCTGGTCCGCCTACTGGTACAACGGCTATATCATCGGGTCCGAGATTGCCCGGGGGCTTGATTTGCTCAAGCTCCGACCGGGGCGGCTCCTCTCGAAGAACGAGATCGCGGCGGCAGAGTCGGTCCGGCTGGATCAGTTCAATCCGCAGCTCCAACCGAAATTCGTCTGGCCGGCCAGCTTCGTCGTGGCCCGGGCGTATCTCGATCAGCTGGTTCGGAACCGGGGTCTCCGGGCCGCTCGGACGACGCGGATCACGGCCGACCTGGCCCGGGCGGAACGGCTTGGCGGCGAAGCGCGGCAGGCCGCGCTCGTCAAGTTGGCGGGTCAGCTCGAGAAGGACGCCGAAGGGGCCCGTGACGCCGGCCGGGTCCGGAAGCTCGCGGCGGTCGTCTCCGATCTCGCAAAATAGACCCGACTCGACCTATCCCTTCACTCGAGGATTTCATGGCCGACGTCCAGAACTACGCCAATCACAAGAAGTACGTCGTGGGGTTCCACGGAATTGCCTTTGGGTTGGTTGTTATCCAGCTCGGGCTGTCGATCAAAGCGCTGGCCGCCGGGCTGTCCGCTGCCACCGTGGCCGGTGTCGCGGCGGCCGCCGCCCTCGTGCTGGTGGCGTTCTATGCCAGAACATTCGCGTTGCAAGTCCAGAACCGGGTGATCCGGCTCGAAGAACGGCTTCGGATGGCCACTCTGCTTCCGGACGATCTCAAGGGCCGGGTCGGCGAGATCCGAATCGGGAGCTACGTGGCCCTTCGGTTTGCCTCGGACGCCGAGCTCCCCGGTTTGGTCCGACGGGTTCTGAATGGCGAATTGGCGAGCAGCGACTCGATCAAGCGGGCCATCAAGGACTGGCGGCCGGATCACGACCGAGCCTGAGCGAAGCCCTACCGCGCGTGCCCCGCTCGCGCGCTGGCCGAGCGGCGATTCCGGCGATATCTTGCCGGCGAAATGCCGTCGCCGTCGTCTAACGTCGCCCGACCCGCCAGCCGGGTTGTTTCCATCTTCGTCTGGGCCTATTTCTTGGCGTACGCGGGCTGGGCGATGGCCATGCTCGTGGGAGCGGCTCCCCGAGGGGTCCTCAACGACTTCCTATTCCTTCCGCTGTATCTCGGTGCCGGGTGGCTCAGTCTCCGGGCCGGGTCGGCCCGGCCGGACGAACCGCGGCTGGCCCGGGGCTGGCGCCTCGTGGGTGTGGCTTGGCTCCTGTCCGCCGCCGGCGGTGTCTCTTGGCTCCTCTATGAGATCTGGCCGTTGGCCGTTTTGGACTGGACTAGTTGGTTGGTCTACAACCTCTACTATCCCCTCACCTTGGTGGGTCTCTGGCATTTTTTCGAACTGCCAGACCGGAGCGATTCTCGCCTTCGGCTCGGGGTGGAATGCCTGATTGTCGCCGCGGCGACCTTGGTCCTGGCCTGGTACTTCGTCTTCCGATTTGATGAGGCTACCCGGACGCTCTGGCCATTCATCAAGACGATCACCGTCCTGGTTCTCGGGGAGCTGCTGCTGATGGTCGGGGCCACCGCCGTCCTCCACCGCCCGGCCGGCAAGGCCGATCGCCGCTCGCTGACCATTTTCGGGATTGGGGTGTTCGCGGCCGGGGTTGCCGATCTGGTATACGAACAGAGTTTCCTCGTCGTGTCGGCATGGAATAGTCCGACGGCCGATCTGTTGCTTGCGTTCGGCGCCACGCTGGTCATGCTGGCAGCGTGGATGACCCGGCGGCCGCGGTCCGCCGTCGACGCCGGTCTCCCCGGCGTCACCGTGGGCCTGACGCTGCTTCCGTACCTGGCGGTCGGTGTTGTCGCGGCCCTGCTGATCTTCGAGTCGGTCAAAGCCAATCTCGGTGATGGTCCGATCGCCGGCCTGGTCATTGGCGGAGCGATCCTCCTGGTGTTGGTTATCGCCCGGCTGATGGTTGCGCTCCGCGAGCATCACCACGAGGCCGCCGCGAGGGCGGCCCAGGACGCCCGGTTTCGTCTGCTGGTGCAACGATCCACCGATGCGATCCTCGTGGTTCGACTGGGCGGCGAGATTCGCTATGCGAGTCCGGCGTTCGGGCGAATGGTCGGCCTGGCGGAGGCCGATCTCACCGGCCGGATGGTGACCGAATTCGTTCCGGCGGAACAAGAGAAACGGGTGGTCGGTTGGCTTCAGGCGTCGGCCGACCACGTTCTGACCCAATGGCAGATTGGCAGGGAAGGGACCTGGCTCGACGTCGAGGCGGCGGCGACCGACCTCACCGCGGACCCGGTGGTCGAAGGGATCGTCGTCAATCTCCGGGATGTCACGGAACGGGTCCGGCTCGAAGCCGAGTTAGTACAAGCCCAGAAGCTCGAGGTTGTCGGCCGGCTCTCCAGCAGTATTGCCCATGACTTCAACAACTTGCTCACGATCATTATTGGGAACCTGCAACTGGCTCGTCTGGCCGGCCCCCAAGGCGGATCCGCCGATCTTGAAGCCGTCGAAGCGGCGGCACGCCGCGGGGCCGCCTTGTCCCGTCAGCTTCTCTCGCTCAGCCGTCCGGTGGCGGTCTCGACGAGGATCGTCGATCTGGGCGCCCTGGTGCGGGCGGTCGAACCAACGCTCCGCACGGTGCTGCCGTCGTCGATTCAGATGACCGTGACGATCGGAGCCGAGCCTACGCCGGTGATGCTCGACGATGCCCAGGCGGAGCAGATCCTCCTCAATCTGGCGCTGAACGCGCGGGATGCGATGGCAGCCGGGGGAACGCTCAGCGTGTCGGTCGGTCTTGAGCCATGTGGCCAGCGCGTGCAACTGTCCGTGAGTGATACCGGCACCGGGATGTCGGACGAAGTCTTGGCCCAGGCCTTCGAGCCGTTTTTCACGACCAAATCGGGGCTCGGCACCGGACTTGGATTGTCGACCGTGCGTCGGATCGCCATGAGCGCCGGCGGCGAGGTGCAGATCGCCTCCCGTCCCGCCGCGGGGACGACCGTCCGGATGTTCCTGCCGATCGCGACCGATCGTCCGAAGCCGGCGATGCCGACTGTATCTAGTCCAACTCGGGGCAGCGGTCACGTTCTGGTCGTGGACGACGAGTCAGCGGTTCGGCGGGTGCTGGTCCGGCAACTCACCCAAGCGGGGTATCGGGTATCCGATGCATCCGACGGGGTTGGCGCGCTCGCGACCCTGCGAACCGCTCCGGTCCCCGTCAACCTGGTCCTGACCGATCTGGTGATGCCGAACATGGGCGGCGAAGCCCTGGCCCGGCAGATCGGCCGGGAGTTCATTGGCTTGCCGGTCCTCTGCATGTCCGGCACTCCCGGCCTGACCACCGGGGGCGCCGAGCCGTGGTCTGCCGATCACGTCATCGCGAAGCCGGCCGACTTCGAGGTGGTGGCGCGTCGGATCACCGAGGCACTCGCCAGGACCTCGAACGGGCTGGTGGCCTGACCACCGCCGTATGTGAGTGCTAACCGACCCGCCATTCACTCCACTCCACCCGGCGCGCCATCACGACCTCTCGGACCTGGCGCTCCCGCCCGGTCAAGCCGGCGGCTCCGGTCTTGGCTTCGACGAACACGATGCGATCCAGGTGGCCCGCCGCGAGTCCGTCGAATACCACGAAATCAACCGGCGAACCGAGGAAGCGCACGTCCTTCGGGTTGAAGGTGAATCCCGGTAGAAACGGGAGGAGCTGCTCGGATACCTTGCCGGCGATCACCGCCTGGCTTCGCGCCACCGCGTCGCGCCGAATCTGTTGGGTATGGCGGGCTTTCCAGCTGAAGAAGAGAGCGGCCCCACTTAAGAAACCAAGACTCAAGCCCAAGAGGGCGCCCAACAGGACATCGGACATGAAAGCCTCGACGGCGGGAGCGGGGTTAGCGGTCGCTGGTGAGCTCGGCGGGGCTGGCTTTCGCGGCCTGCCACGCCGGCCCCACGGAGGCGAGCACCGTGATCGCCGCCAGCCCGCCCGCCATGCCGAAGACGAGCGCCGGCTGCCAGTAGGAAAGGCCCGGCACCAACTGAGCGATTTCAGGCCACAGGACCGGTCCGAAGAACACCACGCCGACGCCGGTTCCCGCACCGGACACCACCAGGGCCCTCGTCAGCACGAAGGACCGGATCTGCCACCGCGTTGCCCCGACCGACCGGCGGATCGAGAATTCAATCCGCGATCCGGACACCCACATGGCCATCAGGACCGCAATGCCGCCGGCCGCGAGCAGCAGTGTCGCGGCAGCCTCGAGGCCGAAGAGCCAACCGAACCAACGCACCACCGCCGTTCGTTGCCGGGCCAGGGCGGCCCGGGTCGTCCGGTCGACGACCGTCACAGCGTTAGGCGTTGCCATGCCATCCAGCGGGGTGCCGACGATCAGGAGTTCGGTACGTCGTCCAGGCGCCTGGAGGGTACTCAAGTAGATCGTTTCGAGCGGCCCGAGTCCGCTCCCGAGCCCCCGGCCGGCGTCCTGGTCGTCGACCACCCCGATGACCCGGTAGGCCGGACCGGTCATCCGGCCCGCCAAGAACACCTCCCGGCCAAGCGGCTGGCCCGACTCGAAGTATCGGGCGGCCAAGTACCGGTTCACGACGGCAACCCGGGTTGCCCCGAGGCTGTCGGCGGCGGTGAAGCCCCGACCCTCGATCATCGGGAATCCCCGAGCCCGGAAGGTGTCGGCGCTGGCGGTGTGATAGGTGGTCCGGAGCGGCCGCCATTTGAGGTAGATACCACCGACATAACATTGGCCGCAGTCGGTCGTGAGCTGATCGATCGTCCCGATGCCCTCGTGCCCGCCCGGACTTGTCAGGCTCGCGACGGCACCAGGGTCTCCGCCGTGCATCGCCACCAACAGCCGGCCATAGTCCCGGCCCCGGGCCCCCACATCGACCCCGTCGTGCTCGAGTTGATAGAGAGCACCGGGCTCGGCGGCCAGGGCCGCGGAGGGAGCTAGCAGCGGCCGGCGCACCTGGCCCGCAATCATGGCGGCGCCAACCAAGGTGGCGAGCCCCACGCCCAGCTGGGTTGCCGGAATCCAGAGCGGCGGCGGCGTTTCAACCTGCTCCGTGACGCCCCGGGACCGCGCCGCAATCAACGGGAAGAGAGCACCCGTGACCATCAAACCGCCGATCGCCGCCAGCGCCAGGAGTGGAGCGCCGAACCCCGGCGCTGCCGAGGTGCCGGGCCAAGTTGCCATGGCCAATCGAACGGCACCAATGCTGAGGCTGATGGCGGCTCCGACCACCATCGCTCCGATCCCGAGGCCTTCCCCGATGGCCGCCCGAACCAGCGAACCCCGACTAGCCCCAACGGCTCGCCGGATCGCGACTTCCGGAATCCGCTGGCCGGCCAGGGTGGCCCACAACGCAAGCCCCGTGACCCCGCCAACCGCCAGAGCGCTCCATCCGAGGACCACCAACCACCCCAGGAGTTGGTCCACCGCCAGCCGCTGAAGGGCGTTGGCCGGGGTAGCCGAGTCCGTCCACCGGATCCCGGCATCCAACGAAGCAATGGGGGGGAGCGTAATGACGGGTGCACTTGTCGTTGGCGCGAGCCAGCCAGGGACCAGGGCCGCGACGAGAGCCAAAACACCCACCAGCACGGTGAGGATTCGAACCGGCCGATTGACTCGGAACCATGTAGTCATCGGTGCAATCTCAATTGGCTGCGGAGCCGGTGCAACATCCGCCGCCCTGGAAACTTTCCCCGAAACCCGGGCGTCGGTATAGAATAGGTATGTCGGCCACCCCTCCTTTCCTCGAGTCCCTCCTCGAATTCCTGTTTAAATATCCAAGCCGGGTGTTCGAGCAGGGCGTGTTCGTGTGGCAAGGGGCCGGCTGGGCTCGGCTGGTCGTGCCGGCGGTCGGGCTGCTGATCGGTTTGGCGGCGTGGTCTTACCTCCGGGCCTCGCGGGTCAGGCTCCGGGACCGGATCGTCCTCGCCGGGCTCCGGGTCGCCGCCCTTGGGCTCCTCGGCGTTTGCCTCCTCAGGCCGGCGCTGCTGGTGTCGATGTCGGTGCCGCAGGAGAACGTGCTCGCCATCCTCCTCGATGATTCGAAAAGCATGTTGATCCGGGACGCCGACTCGCTCACCCGGCTGGAGCAGGTGCGCCAGTTGTTCGGCGACTCGGCTGGGTCCGTGGTGCAGCGGTTGTCGGAGCGTTTTGCGCTTCGGTTCTACCGCTTTTCGGAAACAATGGAGCGGATCGATCGGGCCGCGGCCCTTGGCGGTACCGGTGCCCGGACCGACCTGGCCGGTGCCTTGTCGGAGGTCCGTCGGGACGTGGCCGGGACCTCGTTGGCCGGATTGATCGTCGCAACCGACGGCGCCGACAACGGTGGCCAGTCGATGTCGGATCCGCTGCTCTCGCTCGAAGCGGCAAAGATTCCGGTGTACACCGTCGGGATCGGACAGGAACGGTTTGCCCGGGACATCTCGGTGGAACGGATCGAACTCCCACGTTCAACCCTCAAGGGTGCCGTGTTGCTGGGCTCGGTGGCGCTCCGGGTCCGGGGGGTGGCGGGTGAAATCGCGGCCCTGACGGTCGAAGACAACGGGAAGATCGTGGCCACCCGGGAGGTGACGATCCCAAAGGGGGTCGAGTCGATGACGGTCCCGATTCGGATTCCGCCACTCGAGCCGGGGGTTCGGTCGATCCGGGTCCACCTGCGCCCGGTCCGCGGCGAGGCCGTCAGCCAGAATAACAGCCGCGATGCCCAGGTCCGGGTTCGCGATCGCCGCGAGAAGATTCTCTACATCGAAGGTAACCTCCGGCCCGAGTTTCCGTTCCTCCGCCGAGCCGCAGCGGCGGACAGCAACCTTCAAGTAGTCGGCCTCCAGCGCACCTCGAAGGGCAAATTCCTCCGCTTGGGCGTCGATGACAGCCTCGAGTTGGTCAAAGGCTTCCCGACGACCCGAAGCGAACTGTTTCAATACCGCGCCCTGATCCTCGGCACCGTCGAAGCCAGCTTCTTCACCGCGGACCAAATCCGGATGATCGCCGAGTTCGTGTCCGAGCGGGGTGGGGGCTTGCTGGCGCTCGGCGGACGCGAGTCGTTCGGTGAAGGCGCCTTTCAGGGCACCGCGGTGGCCGATGTGCTTCCGGTCTCGTTCGTCAACCGGATCGCCGATTCCGCCGAGGCCGCGGTCGAACTCGCGGTGCTCCCGACGCCGGCCGGACTCGGCAATGCGGCCTTGATCCTGACCGATCGGGAGGAAACCAACCCGGCCCGCTGGGATTCCCTCCCGCCGCTGACGTCGGTGAACCGGCTTGGCGGATTGAAGCCGGGTGCCACTGTGCTGCTTGAAGGCCGGGTGCCGAAGGGCGGTGGCACGGTGCCGGTGTTGGCGGAGCAGCGCTTCGGGCGGGGCCGGGCCCTGTTGCTCGGGGTCCAGGATTCCTGGCTCTGGCAGATGCACTCGTCCATCGCAATTGAAGACCAAACCCACGAAACCCTCTGGCGACAACTGCTTCGTTGGTTGTTGGAAGACGTTCCCGACCGCCTCGAAGTGACGATGAACCCGGAGCACCCGGTACCGGGGCAGCGGGTCACGGTGCGCGCTGAGTTCGCCGACTCGACGTTCCTTCGAGTCAACGACGCCGCTGTCCAGGCCGAGATTACCACCCCCGAGAACGCGACCACGACCGTGCCGCTCGACTGGGGCCTCGCGCAGGATGGCGTCTACAGCGGGAGTTTCGTGGCGACGACGGAAGGGAGCTACCGGGTTACGGTCACCGGAGTGCGCGGCCGGGATTCCGTGGCCATTGAACCGGAGTTCGTCGATGTGGCGGACCGAGGGGCCGATTTTTTGAACGCCGAAATGCGGGCGCCCCTGTTGCAGCGGCTGGCCGGCGAGACCGGCGGGAAATTCTACACCGCCGCTACGGCCGGCCAATTACCGGACGATGTGATGTACACAGAGAGCGGCGTCACCGTCAAAGAGACCAAAGACCTCTGGGACATGCCGGTCCTCTTCTTCGGCCTGGTGGCGTTGCTCGGTACCGAGTGGATGTACCGCCGCCGCCGAGGTCTGGTATGATGGCGATCCTCGGCCCGCTGCTGCTCGCGGTGCAGACCCATCTCATCGTCGTCACCGGTCTCTCGGGCGAGCCTCAATACGCCGCGAGTTTTGCGAAGCTCGGTGCCGCGATCGTCGACCATGCCAAGGCCCGCTGGGGCGTTCGCGACTCGAGCCTCGTGTACCTGGCCGAAGACCCGGGGGCCGATGCCGCGCGAATCACCGGCCGGGCCAGCCGGGCCGCTGTGCTCGCGGCCGTCGGCCAGATCGCCAGGGTCGCCGCGAACAACGACGTCGTCCTGATCTTGCTGGTGGGTCACGGAAGTGAACAAGGCGAGGACGCCCGGCTCAATCTTCCCGGTCCCGACTTGTCGGCGGCCGATCTGGCCCAGGCCCTCACGGCCCTCTCCGGCCAAACGGTGGTGGTAGCCAACACCGCGAGTGCCAGCGGGGGCTTTCTCAAGGCCCTGGCTGGACCACGCCGGGTCGTGATCACCGCCACCAAGACCGGTTTCGAGCGGAACGCCACCATGTTCGGCGACTACTTCGTGAAAGGCCTGATCAGCGACGAGGCCGATGCCGACAAGAACGGGCAGGCGTCGGCGGCAGAGGCATTCCAATATGCCGTTCGGGAAGTGGCCCGGACCTACGAAACGGCCAAGCGACTGCTGACGGAACACGCCCAGCTGAATGACTCCGACAATGGCGCGCTGGCCCGGGCTGTCGGTTTTGCCCTGACGAAAGACAGCGCGGCTGACGATCCCCGGGTGGCCGGCCTGGTCGCCGAGCGCCGCCGACTCGAAGCGGCCATTGCCGAACTTCGCGGCCGGAAGGCAAGGACCGAACCGGCCGGGTACGAGCGGGAACTCGAGCAGCTGCTGGTCACGTTGGCCGAGACGACGCAGGCCATTCGCCGGGTGCAGGAGAAGACGCCATGAAACTCCCGGGCATGGTCGGCTGGGCCGCGCTCGCCGTTGCGGGGGTGACCTGCGCGGGTCAGGAGTCGCAAGATCCCGCCGAGCTTCGGCGCCGGTTGAGCCGCGCTCTCGACCGGGGAGACGTGGCGGCCGTTGAGCGAGAGCTGGCCGGGCGCGAGGCTGACCCCACCGCCGGATACCTCCTGGCCGAAGCGGCAACCCTCCGGGGCCGAACCGCCCGGGCCGACAGCCTGTTCGGCCGGGTTGCCTCGGCCGCCGGGCCGCTTCAGGCCGTGGCGGCCGCCCGACGGATTGAGCTGCTGGCTCGGTCGGGTCCGCCCGGCGCGGCCCAGGCAGAAGCCGACCGGCTGGCCCGACGGTTCGAGACGGCGGGCCCCGCCACGGCCCTCGATTGGATGGCGTTAGGCATCGCGTACCAACTACTCGGTGCCGGCAACCCGGCGCAGTTCAAGGATGCCCTGGCCGCGTTCGACCGGGCCATTGCCGCGGATTCGAGCCTGACCGAGGCCAACCTCCGATTGGGCCAACTCTTCCTGGAGAAGTACAACGCCCCTGACGCCCGGGCCGCCTTTGCCGCTGCCCTCCGTCGCGATCCCGGCAACGCCCGGGCCGAGCTTGGGTTGGCTGAGGTGGCGCTGTTTGAAGGCCGGCCCGACACCTACTCGCTGGTAGAAAACGCCGCCCGGTCGGGCCCGGGGCTGTCCCGTGCCAATGCCGTCCTGGCCCGAATGGACCTCGACGCGGAATCATTTGACTCCGCCTTGGCCCGGGCCGATCGGGCCATTGCGCTCGATTCCACCGCCGAGCGGGCCTGGGCCATCCGGGGCGCGGTGGTGCTGATCCGGGGCGACACCGCGGCGTTTCGGGCGGTCGAACGCCAGGTCCGCGCCCGTCGTCGGGCGCCGGGAGGCTTCTTTGCCGAAATCGCCGAGGCCCTGGGGCGACAACGGCAGTACGCCGCGGCGGCCCGCTTCGCCGCCGAAGGCGTGGCCCTCGCCCCCGACGATCCCGAGGTCCTGACGGCGTTAGGCACGAACGAGCTCCGCCTCGGCCGAATCGAGAGCGGCCGGGCCCGTCTCGATCTGGCGTTTGCCAAAGATCCGTACCATGTGTGGAACAAGAACACGCTCGATCTGCTCGACGTGCTCGCCACCTATCGAACCGTCTCCACCGCCCGGTTTCAATTGGTCGGCGCACCGGAGGAGATCGACCTCTTGGTGCTCCATCTCGGGCCGTTGCTCGAGCGGGCCTACGATTCGCTGGCGGCCCGGTACCGATACCGCCCGCCGACGCCGGTTCGAATCGAGTTATACCGCCGTCACGCCGATTTCTCGGTCCGAACCGTTGGCCTCGCCGGTCTCGGCGCCCTCGGGGTCAGTTTCGGCTCCGTTTTGGCGATGGATGCGCCGTCGGCCAGGGAAGTCGGAGCCTTCAACTGGGGCTCAACCGCCTGGCACGAGTTGGCCCACACGTTTACGCTCGGCATGACCGATCATCAGGTGCCGCGGTGGCTGTCCGAAGGACTCTCAGTGCTCGAGGAGCGACGGGCCCGGTCGGGATGGGGCGCCAATGCGACTCCGTTGTTCTTGGCTTCGCTCAAGGGCAATCAGCTCAATGCGGTCAGCCGGCTCAACGATGGTTTCGTCCGGCCTCGCCGGGCCCACGACGTATCGCTGGCGTACTATCAGGCCTCGCTGCTGTGCGAGTACCTGGAAACCACCTTCGGCTTTGAGTCGATTCTCAAACTCTTGGGCGCGTTCAAGGTCGGGGCGACCACCGCGGCGGCATTTCAGTCGGGCACCGGTCTCCCGATGGCGGAGGTGGACCGGCGGTTCGATACCTGGCTCCGGGCCCGGTTGGCGGAGCCCATGAAGCATCTGGCCGCCATCCGGGACTCGGCCATGGGAATTGGCGAACTCCAGATGATGATTGAGTCCGGCAAGCGGCTCAAGGCGGCCAATCAGATCGACCAAGCCATTGCCGCGTTCGAGCGGGCCGATGGGATGTTTCCCGACATGGCCGACGCCGAGAGTCCCGCCTGGTTCCTGGCCGAGATCCATCGCGAACGGGGCAACCCCGCTAAAGCCATCGAGTACCTTGCCCGGGTAACCTCGCTGAATGACAGTCACTACCGGGCCAACCGCCTTGAAGCCGAGCTCCGGACCAAGCAGGGCGACAACCGGGGCGCCTTGGCGGCGCTCGATCGCGCCGTCTGGATCAGTCCATATGACGTCGGGATGAACCAGGACGCCGCGGTGCTCGCCGCCAAAGTCGGAGCGACCGACCAGGCCGTCCGGTTCCGCCGGGCGGTCGCGGCCCTCAATCCGAGTGACCGGGCCGGGGCGTTGTACGAGTTGGCTGTCGCGTATCGTGACGCCGGCGATCGGGCCGCCGCCCGGCGCGAAGTCCTTCGCGCGCTGGAGGAAGCCCCGTCGTTCGAGAAGGCGCAGGCTCTGTTGCTGGAATTGCGGGGCAGTCGATGACGAAGCCCTGGCTCCTGACGTTCCTGGTGATGGCCGCGGCGTCTCCCATGGCGGCCCAACGCAATCGGGGTCCCGAAGGCGGTACCGATTTTGGCGATGCGCCGGTGCCGAATGTACCCTACGACGGCCGGTTCACGTTCGTCCGGATCAAATTCGAGGTCGGCCTCCAAGGATTCCGCGGCCGCCGTGATCTCAAGTGGGATCACGACTACCCTCGGGCGGAGCGGCATTTCACCAAGATCCTCGAAGAGTTGACGACCGTGCAGCCCCGGGTCGATGCCAGTAACATCTTCGCACTCGACGATCCCGAGCTGTTCAAGTTCCCGATTGCCTACCTCTCCGAGCCGGGTTTCTGGCAGCCGACCGACCGGGAGGTGGCCGGAGCCCGGGCATACCTCCAGAAGGGCGGGCTGATGATTCTCGACGATTTCGTCGGCAATCAGATCTTCAACCTTGAGAATCAGCTCCGGCGGATTCTCCCGGGCGCCCGGATGATCGCGCTGACCAAGGAACATCCGATTTTCGACGCGTTCTATCGGATTGAGTCCCTCGATTATGTCCATCCGATGTTCGGCCAGCCGTCGATCTTCTTCGGCGTCTTCGAGGACAACGACCCAGCCAAACGGATGCTGATGATCGTCAACTACAACAACGATATCGGTGAGTACTGGGAATGGTCCGATACCGGCCTCTTCGCCATTGATCTGTCGAATGACGCCTACAAGATCGGCGTCAACTATCTCGTGTACGCCCTTACCCGCTAGCAAGAGGCCCGAGTGACGCATACTCCCCCTGACGATCAGGCCGTGGCCGATCGACTCCATCAAGCCGGCAACCGGATCAAGGCCGAGTTGGCCAAGCGCATCGTGGGCCAGGAGGCGGTGGTCGAACAATCGCTCATCGCCCTGCTGGCCGGCGGAAACTGCCTGTTGGTCGGCGTTCCGGGCCTGGCCAAGACGCTGTTGATCCAGTCGCTGGCTGAAGTCCTCGATCTCTCGTTTCAGCGGATCCAATTCACCCCCGATTTGATGCCTTCGGACGTCACCGGGACCGACGTGATCCAGGACGACCCGGCTACCGGCGGCCGGCGCTTGGTCTTCATGCGGGGGCCGATCTTCGCGAACATCGTCCTGGCCGACGAGATCAATCGGACGCCGCCCAAGACCCAGGCCGCCCTGCTTGAGGCGATGCAAGAACGCCGGGTCACCGTCCAGGGCAAGACCTACCCCCTGGAACCGCCCTTCCACGTGTTTGCGACCCAGAATCCAATCGAACTCGAGGGCACCTACCCGCTGCCCGAGGCCCAACTCGACCGCTTCCTGTTCGAGGTTCTGCTCGACTATCTCCCGGAGCAGGACGAGATCCGGGTGGCGCGGGAAACGACCGGCGTGCAAGGCGGGCGGCTGAATCACATCGTCACGGGTGCCGAGTTGGTCACCTATCAGCACCTGGTCCGCCGGGTCCCGGTCGCGGATGCCGTGGTCCAGTATGCGGTCTCGCTCGCCCGAATGTCCCGGCCGGTTACCGAGGGCGCGCCCGATTTCATTCGGAAGTGGGTCGCCTACGGCGCCAGTGTCCGAGCGGCTCAAGCCCTGCTACTCGGCGGCAAGGCCAAAGCGCTGCTCGACGGCCGGGCGCATGTGACGTTCGATGACGTCAGGGCGCTCGCGGCGCCGGTGCTCCGCCATCGAGTCCTCCTCAATTTCCAGGCGCAGGCTGAGCGCGTCACCACCGATTCGCTGATCGCCAAACTGCTGGCTGCGGTTCCGACCCCGCGATCCGGGATGGCATGAGTCGAACCGCGCCCTCGGGGTTGCTCGACCCCACGGTCTTGGCCCGAATCGGCGACCTCTCGCTGATTGCCCGGACCGTGGTGGAGGGTTTCATGCATGGCCTTCATCGGGCACCCCGGCTCGGCCACTCGACCGAATTTTCCGAACATCGCCCCTATCAACCGGGCGATGACCTCCGCCGGATCGATTGGCGGGTCTACGGCCGGACCGATCGCTACTACGTGAAAGAGTACGAAGCGGACACCAATGCCTCCGTGGTTTTTGCCCTCGACGTCTCGAAGTCGATGGACTTCGGGCCCGGCGGCGTCACCAAGCTTCAATACGCCAAGATGCTGGCGGCGGCGCTGGCGTGGTTTTCGGCCCGCCAGGGCGACCGGATCGGGCTGATTCTCTATGCCGATGCCGTCCGGACCTACATCCCGCCGTCCACCCGCCACCTGTCGCTCATCCTCCACACCCTGGAACGGGCCGAGGCCGGCGGGGTCGGCGGCGGGGCTGACGCCACTGACTCGATTGCCGAACTACTCGGCCGGACCGGCGTCACCGTGTTCTTGTCGGACTGGTATACGACGCCGGACTTTGTGCAGCAGGCGCTCGGTAAGGTCCGGGTGCGGGGCCACGACGTCGTGGCTTTTCACTTGGTTGACCCCGCCGAAAAGACGTTGCCGTACCACGAAGCCGCCAGCTTCGAAGATCTCGAAACCGGCGCCCGCCTCTCCGTGGTGCCGGAAACCCTCCGGGAACGGTATCGCGCCGCGGTGGCCGCTCATGCCGAGGAGCTGGAGACCGGACTGCGGCGCACCGGGGTCGATTACGCCGCGGTCAATACCTCGGATCCGCTGGACTTGGCGCTCTACGAGTACCTCCGTCGCCGCGAAATGATGGAGCGGGTTCGCTGATGAACCTCGCGTTCCTGGTCCCCGCGTTCCTGGCCGGTCTCCTCGTGATCGGGATTCCGATCCTGGTTCACCTCCGGCAGCGGGAGCAGAAGGACCCGGTTCGGTTTCCATCGTTGATGTTCCTTCAAATGGTGCCGCACCGGACGGTTGAACGGCGGCGAATCACCCAGCCTTGGCTTCTCCTCCTCCGGGCGCTCGCCGTCGCCGCGCTGGTTGCCGCCTTTTCGCGGCCGTTTTGGCGCGAGGAGGATCAAGCCCCGGCGGCCGCGGCCAAGACCCGAGCGCTGATCGTGGTCGTCGATCGATCGCTCAGCATGGGGTATCGCGGTGTCTTCGGCCGGGCCGCCGACTCCGCCGGGGCTGCGTTGGCCGGCCTCCGGCCCGGCGATGTGGCGGCGGTTGTAGCCTTCGATGAGTCAGCGGAAGTGGTGGCGCCGCTTGATGGAGACCTCGCCGGCGCCAGGTCCCGGTTGGCAACTATCGCCCCAACCGGCCGAGCCGGTCGGATCGCCCCGGCGCTCCGGGCTGCCGCCGAGATAGCCGCGCGAGCCAGGGGTCGCTCCGTCGAAATCCTCTTGATTTCGGATCTCCAGCGGAACGCATTGCAGGGTCTCGAAACCGTGGAGCGGGTGGCGGGAGCCACGCTCCGGATCGTCTCGGTTGCCGAGCGGAACCCGGCCAACGCCCGGGTTCAGGATGTCGAGGTCGATCGCCGGGCCGACGGCCGCCGAACCACGCTGGCCGTCGGGGCCCGCATTGCCCAGAAGGGCGACTCGGCGCGAGTGATCAGGGCCAGCTTGATCGTCAACAATCGGCCCGTGGCGTCGACGACGGCGCGAATCGCGTCGAACACCACCACCTTGCTTCGGTTCGAACCCGTGGTCATTGCCGAGGGCGACGCACTCGCATCGGTGGCGCTCGAGCCGGATGGATTGGCCGCCGATGACACCCTCCGATTCTCGTTGGCGAGTGCGTCGGGCGTCCCCGTGGTGCTGCAACTCCCTCCCGGAACCTCTGGGGATGAGTCGCTTTATCTGGAACGCGCGCTGGCCATCAGTCGGGCGCCCACCCTTGATGTGATGGTGCGGCGGGGCGTGCCGACCACCGATCGCGATCTTGATCGGGCGGCGGTGGTGGTGCTCGCCGATGTGGCGCCGACCAGCGGGGCGATCGCCAAACTCAATCAGTTCGTGTCCAATGGCGGCGGGCTGGTGGTCATTGCCGGTTCCCGGCTGGGTGGCTCGTCGGCTCGGGTTCCCTGGTGGCCTGCGGGTGTTGGGCGGGTCATCGATCGAACCGCCGACCGGGGCGGCCGGTTGGGCCAGGTGGATCCTGATCACGCGGCCTTCGAGCCGTTCAAGGACGCGCTGGCCACCGATTTCGGCGCCGCCCGGTTCTTCCGCTATCGCGAGCTTGTCCCCGATTCGGCCGCGTCCGTACTCGCTCGATTCGACGATGGCACACCCGCGATCGTGGAAGGGGCCCTCGGTGGCGGCCGGATCGTGATGCTGGGTACGGCGCCCAATACTTTGTGGTCCGATTTCCCGCTCCAACCGGTATTTCTTCCCCTGATCCAGCGACTCGTCGGGTACGTCGGACAACTCCAGGATCCCAAACGTTGGTATCCGGCCGGTGAGGTCGTGTCCCTGCCCGTGGTGAGCGGTGCCCTCACGATGCGGCGCCCGGGCGAGGTGGGACGATCCAAACCGATCGACCCCAAGGCTTCGACGCTGACTCTCCTCGACCCCGGGGTCTATGAGATCGGGACCGTGACGGCCACCGCGCCAATCGCCCGGTTTGCCGTCAATCCCCGGGCGTCCGAGTCCGACCTCGCCGCCGCTGATCCGAAGGAAGTGATCGCGCAACTCAAAGCGCCGACCGACTCGGCGTCGGCGCCGAACGTCGCGCCACTGAGCGCCGCCGAACAAGAGCGGACCCAGTCGTGGTGGGCGCTGTTGCTGGTGCTGGCGTTGGCGCTCCTGGCCGCGGAGTCCTGGTATACCGGACGATTCGCGCGAGTCACTGTTTCCGGAGGTACCCGATGACCGACTACGAACAGATCCGAGCCACCCTCCTCGCGGTCCGGCGGCGCTGGCGCCTCCGACTGGCGCTTGAGGCCCTCGTCCCGTTCGCGACCACCCTGGTCGGCGTGGTAGCGGTGTGGCTGCTGCTGTGGCCCCTGGCCGCGGGCCGGCCGTCAGTGGTCAACGGCGCTCGGGTCCTGGCGGGCTTGGTGCTCGTTGGCGTCGCGGGCGGCTTGCTTCGTCGGTTGCTCCGGAGTCGTCCGTCCGATACCCAGGTGGCCCTCTATGTCGAAGAGCGGGAACCAAGCCTCCGGCAATCGCTCGTCAGCTCATTGGCCGGTGCCGACGGTCCCGGCGTGGCCCCTGGGCTCGCGGCCCGGGTCGTCGCTGCCGCCCGGCAAGGCTTGGCCGCCGTCGACGATGCCCGGTTGCTCGAACGGCCCAAGATCCGGCGAGCCGGCGGTGTGGTCGGAGCCATCACGTTAGGCTCGGTGGCGTTGCTGGCCTTCGGTCCCGATCGGTTTCGGGAGGCCACCGCCACGTTGGTGAATCCGTGGCGGCCGGTGCCGATGGCGCCGAGTTTTCTGGTGGGCGTCGAGCCCGGCGATGCCGAGGTGCCGAAAGGCGGCGGCGTCGATATCAGCGCGGAGTTGAACGGCTTCGTCAGCGAAGAAGCCGAGGTGGTGTTCCGGTCGGATTCTGCGAGCGAGTGGGAGCGGATCCCGATGAGCCGTGACACCGCGGCCGGCCGTTTTTCCACCCGGCTCTTCGACGTGGTGGAACAGACCGAGTATTTCGTCGAGGCCACCGGGATTCGGTCGGCGGCCTTCACGTTGTCGGTGGTCGACTTGCCGACCGTGGCCGGCGCAGCGGCCACCATCCGGTTTCCGGGTTATACCGGCATGCCGTCGGAAACGATCGAACCCGTTGGCGATCTGGCCGTCCTCAAGGGGAGCGACGTCATCCTCCGCGCCACCGTCACCCGGCCGGCCAAGGCGGCATGGCTCGTCATCGAAGGTCGGGCCCCGGCGCCGATGACCGGAACAACGTCCGGCGGCTTCTCCGGTGCGTTCCGGGTCACCGGAGACGCCTTCTGGCGGATCGACCTCGAGGCGCCCGACGGCCGACGGATCACCGGGCTCCAATACACGGTCGATGCCCTCGACGACGCCGTGCCCGCGGTTCGGTTCACGGCGCCCGGCCGGGACACCAAGGTGTCGGCCGTCGAAGAACTGGCCGCATCCGTCGAGGCCACTGACGACTTCGGCGTCCGCCGGTTGGCCCTCCATGTCAGTGTCAACGGCGGGGCCGAGCAGGTACTCCCGTTGGCTGACTCATCCATCAAGGCGCTCACCTCCCTCTCCGCGGTTCACACCTTTTTTCTCGAAGAATGGTCGCTCAAACCGGGCGACTTGGTGTCGTATTTTGCCGAGGCCACCGATGGGCTCGGCCAGAGCGGGAAGAGTGATATCTACTTCCTCGAGATCCGGCCGTTCGACAAGAACTATCGTGAAGGAGAGCAGGGCGGTGGCGGCGGTGGCGGAGAGCAAAGCGCCGAAGGGTTGTCGGAGCGGCAGCGCCAGATTGTGGTCGGGACCTTCAATCTGCTTCGCGACAGTGTGGCTGAGCAGTCGAGCTTCCGGGAAAATGTCACCACGTTGACGATCGGCGAGGGGCGGCTCCGGGAGGACGTCCTCGAGCTCTCGAACCAAATGCGGCAGCGGCGGTTGGTGGCCGTTGATTCGACGTTCGACCAGATTGCCACGGCGCTCGACACCGCCCGGGGCGAGCTCCAGAAAGCCGAAGAGTTGCTCGGTCGCCAGAAACCGCGCGAGGCGTTGGTCCCGGCTCAGAAAGCCTTGCAGCACCTCCAGCGCGCTGAGGCGGCCTATCGGGATGTCCAAGTCCAGCGGGGTCAGCCCGGTGGTGGCGGTGGCGGGGGACAACGCGAAGCCGAAGACCTGGCCGATCTGTTCGAGTTGGAAACCGACAAACTCAAGAACCAATATGAGTCGGTCCAGCGCGACCAAGGCCAGCAGGCCGAACGCCAACTCGATGAAACCGTTGAACGGCTCCGCCGCCTCGCTAATCGGCAACAACAGGAAAACGAGCGGATGCAGCGGGCGGCGGAAGCCATGAGGAATCGCCAACCCCAAAGCGGCGGTGGGGGCGGCGGCGGGGGCGGTCAGAGCCAACGCCAGCTGGCGGAAGAAGCGGAGGCTGCGGCTCGCCAGCTCGAGCGGCTGGCTCGGGACCGGAAGGACCCCGGCATGGAGGACGCTGCCCGACGGCTCCGCGAAGCGGCCGAGGAAATGCGCCGGGCGGCCAGCGCCAATCCCCAAGGCGGCGCCGCCCGGGGCACTCAGGCACTGGACCGGCTTCGGAGCGCCACCGGCGATCTCGAACGGGCTCGCTCGGAAACCCGCCAACAAGAAGTCCGCGGCTTGCAGGAACGGGCCCGGGAACTGGCCGAGCGGCAGCAGCAAACGGCCGGGCAAGCGACCGAGCCGCCGAGTGACCCGGGCCAGCGGGCCGAGTGGCAGAAGAATCTCGGGACCCGGAAGGATGGCTTGGCTCGCGATGTCGACCGGCTGGAAGCTGATGCCGAACGGCTGAGTCGGGACGCCGCCCGCGAACAGCCCAAAGCCGCCCGGAAGCTCGCCGAGGCCGCCGAGGGTCTTCGCACCAACCGGGTCCGCGACAAGCTGGTCTTTTCAAAGAACTTGGCCCAGCGAGGATCGCCGGAGTACGTCCAGTCGTTCGAGCAGCAGATCACCGACAACCTCAAGAAAGCGGCCGAGCAGCTGGGACAGGCAACCGGCGCGCTGGAACAGTCCGGGGAAAGCCGCCAAGCCAAGGCGCTCGAGCGGGCCCGTGACCTCGTGCGGGGGCTTGAGTCCCTGAACGAACGGGCTCGTGCGGCCCAAGGCGGCCGCCAGCCTGGCGGTCAACAACCCGGGCAGACCCCGGCGGGCGGCAATCCGAATCAGGTCGATGGCAACTTCGACAACGATGGCACCAGGCAATTCGGCCGGGAATTCAGAGTTCGCCGCCAGGCCGCGGAGTCATTGCGCGCCGACCTGCGGGCCATGGGCCAAGAAACCGGCGAGATCGACCGGTTGCTGAATCAGTTCCGCGCCCTCGACAACGGCCGGACCTTCGGGGACACCCGCGGGCTCGACCGGCTGGAGAACGACCTGATCGAGGGCCTGAAGGAGTTTGAGTTCTCGCTCTGGCGGGCCTTCGGCGATGACGCCCGGCAACGCCCCGCGGCAGGGGCCTCGGCCCGGGTGCCGCCCCAGTTTCGCGAGCAGGTGGAGGAGTACTATCGTTCGCTCGCCCGGGACCGGCCGTCGAAACCTTGAGATCTGAAAGCAGGCAGCGTGGGACAACTCGGGATCTTGTGGACAACGATCATTCGACTGGCCGGCCTGGCGGTTGCCCTGGCCGGATGCGGTTCCCCCGGCCAGGCGATCGCCCCGGAAGTCAGCTCGGCCGAGGCGGCGGACCAGGTCCTGACCGGAGTGGTCACCAATCTCGCTGTCGACGGCCGCCGGAAGAATTACGTCGTGGCCGATTCCGCGTTTACCTACCAAGAGGCCCAGCGTCTCGAGTTCATCCGGGTCCGGGTCACGTTCTTTGACGCCGAGGGCCAGCAAACCGCCGAGTTGACCGCCCGCCGGGCCGGATACACGATCCAGAACCAGGTCTTCGACGCCCGCGGTGACGTCGTCGTGATCACACCGCGCCGCGATACCCTCCGGAGTGCCCGAGTGGCCTACGACAATGTCGCTCGCCAGTTCCGATCCGATTCGGCTTTTGTCTTCAAGGCCAAGGCCGGCCTCGTCACCGGCAAGGGCTTTACCGCGGATCCCGGGCTTCGGAATCTCGTTTCAGCCCGAAAACGTCCCGAGCCGCGGTTGGACCCGCAATCCGCTCGATGAACTATTCAATTCGCGCCGCGTCCCCGGCGGACGTCGAACCGATGCTGGTCTTGTTCCCAAGGCTCGCGGCGTTTCCGCTCCCGCCCGAACGTCGCGCGGAGCATCTCTGGGAAGGCGACGCCGATCTCCTCCGCCGCTGGACCACTGGCGCCGTTCCCCAATGCCTGGTTTATGTCGCCGTGGATCCCGACGATCGGATCGTTGGGGTTGCCATGGCCCAACTGCGCGAAGAATTGCTGAGTCACCAGCCCAGTGCGCACCTTGAAGTTGTCGCGGTCCACGCCGACGCCGAGGGTCAGGGGATCGGCCGACGATTGATCGAAGAAATCGAACAGGAGGTCCAGGCCCGCGGGGCTGAATCACTCACCCTGCATGTGTTCGGCAGAAACACTCGGGCCCGATCGGTGTACGAGCGGCTCGGGTTTACCGGTGAACTGATCCGCTACATCAAGTACTTCGGCCAAGCCGCGAAACCGGGTCCGGCCGACCGTTCCGGTAGGTCTTGACGCCGTCGTTGACGGTGTGGAGCAACAAGAGGCCGTCCGAGCGCCCATAGGTCTTCATCAAGTCGAGCATCATCGGTTCTTCGCCCCCCCACGGGTAGCCGAACACCACGTCGAAGTCGTCGAGGGCGTACCCCAGTTGCAGGTATCCGGACGGTCCGGTGCCGACGGTGCCGGTGCGCCCGTCGCCGTCGCTTGGCTGCCATCGATACCCGGTTGGCAGAAAGCTCCCGGCGGCAAACCGCGCCCGCGAATCGAATTTCTCGGCCAGACCTCGTGCCGTGGCGACCAGGCTCGAGTCCAATTCGATCCCGTAAGCCTCGAAGCCAAGCAGATCGGCCATGATCGTAATGACCCCGGTGGCCGAACCCCACTCCAGAAATCGCCGGCCCGGGCCCCGATGCGGCAGCAAGGCCGCCAGCACCACTTCATAGTCGGCAGCGACGAACGGGTGAAAGTGATGCTCCCGGACTTCGAGGGCAAACCGATCCCAGACCGCCCAGCCCTCGGTGCATAAGGCTTCGACCCGAGCGCGGAGCGCGTCATCCATACTATGGCTTACTTGGGCCGCTTGAGCGCCTGGTCCAGCATCGAGACCAGAGAATCCCGGCTGTAGCTGAAGGCATGGCCCTCGTTGAGCTGGACCAATTCGAGGATCTGCTTTCGGAGCGTGCCTTCGGCCTGCCGCTGGTTCGGCACGACCATGTAGCGGGCCTTCGGGGCGGGGTCGAACACCGCGTGAAGGGCAGCCTGGGCCACATCGTCCGGCTTGGGGTCGCGCGATTCGGCTGTGGTGGAGTTGAGCAACCCGCGGAGCTCCTTCTCGAACATCGAGCCCTCGATCTTCTTGCCCCGTTCTTCCATTCGCCGAACCACGTTTCGGCCCATCTCGGACTGATAGTTGCCCGGCTCGATCACGCTCACCCGGACCCCCACTCGGCCCAACTCGGCGGCGAGCGCGTCGGTATAGGCCTCGACGGCGTGTTTGCTCATGCTGTACGCTCCGAGCAGCGGGCCCGAGAGGATACCCGAGATCGACCCGGTCGTGACGACCCGGCCTTTGGAGGCAATCAACAGCTTGCTGAAGGCTTTGGTCATCCGGAACGGCCCGTACACGTTCACGTCGAAAACGAAGGTCAAGTCCTCCTCCTCCATCTCGATCAGCGGTTCCGCCACCGCCACGCCGGCGTTGTTGACGAGGCCATGGAGTCCGCGGCCACCCCGCTCGACCGTGGTAACGGCGGCCGCGATGTCGGCCTTGGAGGTCACGTCGAGCTTGATGGCCTGCACATTCTGGATCTTGTTCAGATCGGCGATGTCCTGATCCTTCCGCGCGCCGGCGTAGACGAAATACCCCTTGGAGGCAAACAATTCCGTCATCGTTCGTCCGATCCCGGTACTGGCACCGGTGATCAGCACCGCCTTCTGGGCCGCCGGATTCTGGGCCCCAAGCCTCGCCGTGCCGAGCACGGTGGCCAGCAGAACAACAAGCTTTGTGACGTGGCGGATCATGGCTTCCTCAGGAGTGTTGGACAGCCTTGAAAGTACCATGGTCCCTAGAACCATGTGGGTCGCCTGGGTTCGGCATCTCCCGATCAGGTCGGTGGGGTGACGCTCACTCTCGATTACTTTCCACCATGCGTCTAACCCTTGCAACCCTCGGCCTGCTGGCAACGGGGACGATCCCTCCGTCCCCGCCCCCGGTGGTGACCGGAATCGAATACCAGTTGGTCTTCAACAAAACCACCGCGGCAACCCGGAGCCTCGGCGTGTCGATGCGATTTCAGGCGTCGTCGGCCGGTCCCGTCGAGTTGTCGCTTCCGGCCTGGACTCCCGGTTCCTACGAAATCAGCAACTACGCCCGCCGGGTTGCCTCGTTCTCCGCCGCCCAGGCCACGACCGCCCTTCGCTGGGACAAAACCGATTTCGACACCTGGCGCGTCCAAGTGTCCGCCCCCGGCCCGGTCACCGTGGCGTTCAGCTTCACCGCCGACACGCTCGACAATGCCATGGCGTGGTCCCGGGCCGATTTCGCTTTCGTCAACGGCACCAACGTGCTGCTCTACCCGGAAGGTGCCGGATTCGACTTCCCGGCCACCCTGTCGGTCGAAACCGAAACCGGCTGGGGCGTGGCCACCGGCCTCACGTCGACTGGTCCGCGCCGGTATACCGCGGCCAATTTCCACGATCTCGTGGACATGCCTCTGTTCATTGGCCGGTTCGACCTCGACAGTGCCGCAATCGGCGGGGTCATGAATCGGATCGCGTCCTATCCATCCGGAGCGCTGGTCGGGGCTCCCCGGGCTCTGCTGTGGAAGCAACTGGGCACGATGGTGCCGGTCATGGCCAAGGTCTTCGGCGAAACGCCATGGCCCAACTACACGACTTTGCTGGTGTTTGATCCGGCGTTCGGCGGAGGCAGCGCGCTCGAGCACCAGAACTCGCACCTCGGGATCTACACCCCGGACTTTGTTGGAACTCCGATTCTCGCTTCGATTACTGCCCACGAAATCTTCCACGGGTGGAACGTCAAGCGGCTCCGGCCGGCGGAGTTGGTTCCCTATCGCTATGACCGTCCTCAGCCGACTCCACTCCTTTGGGTGAGTGAAGGCATCACGGACTACTACGCCGATCTGGCCCTGGTCCGTGGCGGGGTCATCGATTCGGCGGTGTTCCTCAACGTAACCCAAGGCAAGATCGAGGAAGTGGCGGCCGTTCCGCCGATCGCGCTGGAGGACGCCTCGTTGTCGACCTGGATCCAACCGACCGACGGCACCGCGACGATCTATTACCCCAAAGGGTCGCTGGCGGGGCTCTTGCTCGATATCATGATTCGCGACGCGAGCGACAACCGCGCCTCGCTCGATGAGGTGATGCGGACGCTCTATCGGTCCACCGTTCCGGCCGGCCGTGGATTCACGACCGACGAATGGTGGTCAACCGTCAATGCGCTGGCCGGCCGGGACCTCGCGACGACCTTTGCCCTCCGATATATCGACGGCCGGGAGCCATTCCCATGGTCCCGGGTCGCGCCGCTGGCCGGCCTTCGTTACGTGGTGGACACCGTCTCGGAGCCGAGGCTCGGGGTGGGAACCACGACGGTTGACGGCCGCGAGATGGTCACCAACATCACCCCCGGCGCGGCGGCGGCCCTCGCCGGCGTCCTGCCCGGCGACGAACTCGTGAGCATCGGCGATCTCAAGGTCGATCCCAACTTCGGCCCCGCGTTCCGATCCCGGTACCGGGCCCGGATCGGCGCCACGGTGCCCCTCACCGTTCGCCGGGAGGGCGCCGAGATCAGTCTGTCCCTCGTCGTCCGAGCCGAGGTGCGCGTCGATGGCCGGCTTGAGTTCGATCGGCGTCCTTCCCTCAAAGCCGCCCGAATTCGCCACGCGATTCTGTCCGGCACCACGGACCGTCCATGAAGATCTTCGACCATCTGAGCCACCTGGGCCATGAACAACTCGTCCTCTGCTCCGATCCGGCCTCGGGGTATCGGGGCATCATCGCCATCCACTCGACGGCGTTAGGCCCGGCCGTTGGCGGGACCCGGTGGTGGAACTACCCGTCCGACGAAGCGGCCATCACGGATGCCTTGCGGCTGTCACGCGGGATGTCATTCAAGAACGCCCTGGCCAACCTGCCGCTCGGCGGGGGCAAATCGGTCATCCTCGGCGGACCCGCCGCATCCGATCGGCCCGCGGTCCTTCGGGCCCATGGCCGGTCCATCGATCGGCTCCACGGCCTCTACGTGACCGCGGAAGACGTCGGGACCTCCCTAGCTGACATGGAGTTCATCGCCGAGACAACCACCTATGTGGCCGGCCGGGCCGGTACCTCCGGCGATCCATCACCCCACACCGCCCGGGGCGTGTTCCGCGCCATGCAAGCCGGCGCCAAAGTGCGTTGGGGATCCGATCAATTGGCAGGGAAGACCGTCGCGCTCCAGGGCTGCGGCAACGTCGGCTATCATTTGGCCGCCCAACTCCACCAGGCCGGGGCCACCCTGATCGCGAGCGACATCGATCCAGCCAAGGTGGCCCGAGTGGTCGCGGAGTTTGGCGCTACGACCGCCCCGGTTGACCAGATCCACCGAGTCCCCGCCGATATCTTTGCGCCCTGTGCCCTCGGTGCCGTGATTAACGACCTCTCCCTGCCGGACCTGACCGTGGGCTTGATCTGCGGCGGCGCCAACAATCAGCTCCTCGAACCCCGCCACGGGGCTGACCTGGCCACCCGGAAGATCGTCTACGTGCCCGACTACGTCGCCAACGCCGGCGGCGTCCTATTCGGCGGCTCCATCGAAGTGCTGAAGCTCAGCCTGGAGGCCACCCTGGCCCGGATCGACGCCATCCACGACACCACCCTGATGGTCCTCGAACGAGCCGCCGAGGAAGGCATCCCTCCTTCGGAAGCCGCCGACCGCCTAGCCGAAGAAAAAATCCGCTCCCCCCGCCAATAAAAAAGGGTCGGCGTCAAGCCGACCCCCTTTCTTTCCGCCGAGTGCCGAGCACCGAGTGCCGAGTGCCGAACCCCTCACTTCCCCTTGGTTCCCGGTCCCGATGCCAGCGCCAACAGCTGCCGCTGGGTCACTCCCCGCTTCAGATAGTCCATCGCCGTGGTCAGCTGGCGGTCATAACGAACCGATCGGCGGAAGGCAGCGGAGTCGCCGAAGGCCAGCTTCGCGACCCACTGCTCGAGCGAGCGGTCCACCAACGGGAGTCCGGCATCGAACTGAGCCCGGGTAACATTGATCTTCGATTGCTGCACCTTGCTCCACAGTGACTCCCGCCATGCCGCTTGGACCTCGAAGTCCGGCTTGACACCCTTCTTGAGCTGGAGGCTGGTGTTGTAGAGCGCCACATACCATTGCGAGAACTGGGGCTGGTAGGCACGGGCAAGGTCGCGCTCCAGCGTCGGCAGGGTATCGGGTGTCATGATGACGTCGGGCGTGACGCCGCCGCCGCCCAGGATCGTCCGGCCGCCGTCCGACTTGAACTCGGGCCGCTTCCGCTTGGTGGTGTCGGCCGCCGCCGGACCCTCGCCATCGGCGTACTCGACAAACCGCTCATCGCCCAACCGGTCGTGGTCGGCCTGAATTGACCGGCCGCTCGGCGTGTACCATTTGCCGGTCGTGATCTTCATGGCCCAGCCACCCTCGATCGGGAACAGGGTCTGGACCAAGCCCTTGCCGAACGAAGTCGTTCCCACCACGAGCCCCCGGTCATGGTCCTGAAGGCTCCCGGCCACGATCTCGGAGGCCGAGGCGCTGTACCCGTCCACGAGCACCACCACGGGGATCGAATCGATGACCGACGCTCGGCTGGCCCGGTAGATCTCAGGTGTGCGGCCCCGATGGCGGACGCTGGCCAGTTCCTGCCCCGGCTTAAAAAAGAGATTGTTGATCTCCAGCGCCTGCTCCAGACTGCCGCCGCCGTTGCCGCGGATATCGAGAACGAAGGCTTTGGCGCCCTGGCCCTTCAGGGCCAGCAACGACCGCTCGACGTCCTGCGCGGCCGACTCGTTGAAACTCTGCAACGGGATGTACCCGACACCGCCGTCGAGCATCAGCGCATACGGCACGGCCGGAACCCGGATCACCGCCCGCTTGAACGTCTGTTTGATGACTTCCGGGGCGCCGGCCCGCTGGAACGTGACCTTCACGTCGGTCCCGGGTGTGCCGAGGAGCTTCTGGGATACCTGTTCAAGCCGAAGACCGGTGACCGCTGCGGAGTCGACAAAGAGAATCCGGTCGCCGGCGATGACGCCGCCTTTTTCGCCCGGTGTGTTCGGGAAAATCCGGGCCACGATAATGGCGCCCTCTTGGTTCTCGATCTGCATCCCGACGCCGCCGTAGTTGTTCCGAAGCGTGTTCCGCTGGAACGAAGCCAATTCCTCCGGCGAATACAGGTCGGCATACGGGTCGTTGAGTTGCTTGACGAGGCCGCGAGCGGCCCGTTCGAAGATCGCCGCCCGGCTGATCGAATCCACGGCGTTCTCTTCGATCCGTTGCAACACCTGTGAGAAGAGACGGGCCCCGTCCTGTGGCTCCTTGCTCTGCTGCAAGAACGCCCCGGCAACCAAAGGAAGGCCGATCAAAACCGCTGCGGAGAGCCAGTACCGACGTCGCATCTCGAGAACCCCCGTTGGGCACGAAAGGGGGCCCCAGGTCGGAGCCCCCAACTTGTAGATGGACCTGCAGGGTTCAAGCCACCCTGACAGACCTGATGATAGCTAACTCGCCCGCCCGCGATTCGCCATGTTGGCTAGTGGCGCGGTTTGGTCAGGATGTCCTCGAACAGGGCCAAGGCGCGGGGGTCGTCCGACTGACCCAACCAGAACATGGCCTTCTTCCTGATTTCTCGGTCGCGATTGCTGGTGGCGACCCGAATAAGTACCGGCACTCCCTTCTCCTCAGGCAATTGCGACAGGGCGAAGACTGCCTGCTCCCTGACTTCCCGGTCCTCGTCCTCGTCGCTGGCCAACTCACTCAAGCCTTCGGCGGTCTTCTCACCCGCGGCCTGGCTGACCCAAAACACGGCCTGTTTCCGGGTTGAGCGGGGTGCCGACTTGTCGCGTGCCAGCGACAGAAAGGCCGGCCACACCACGATACTGTCCGCCAGGGTCAGCGGAAACAGAATGTCGTCCGAGGACGATCCGCCCTTGCGGGCCAATTCGATGAACGCGACGAGGGCCGCCCCGGTGCCCACCAATCCGAGGTTGCTGGCCGATGCCCGTTCCGGCCAGTTCCCCCCGACGAACACCTTGGCCGAGCGGACCTGACCCCCGCGGACCGCGAGCGCCACTCGGACCGGGCCTTCCTCACAAGCCCGATTCCGCCAACTTCGGTCGTTACCGCTCCAATTCCGCATCATGACGGAGTTGTCGCGGGTCCGGTCGCGAATGAAGGTCTCGCCGTCGCCGCAGAGCCCCTCCCGGGCCGCAAACGCGACCCGGACCTCGCCATCGGGCGAAGCGCTGATCTTGGTGGCGAGCGGCGACTGGGCCTTCGCCCCGACCGGGACCATCAAGGCCACCAAGGCCGCCTGCTGAAGGATTCGCATGGTCGAGTGTCTCAAGGCTTCGAGAGGATGTCTTCGAGTACTTCAACGACCCTCGGATCTTTCGACTGCGACAGCCAGAACAACGCCTTCTTCCGCAACTCGCGGTCCTTCTCGGTCTTGGCAATCGAGACCAACTTGTCGACGGCGGCCTTCTCGTTCCGCTGCGAATACACGAAGATCAGCTGGTCTCGCATCTCCCGGTCGGTGAATCGGTCGTAGAGTCCGAAGAGTTCCGGCAACGACGTCCCATTCGATTGTCCGAGCCAAAAGAGCGCCTTTTTGCGGATTTCGATCGACTCGCCTTGATTGGCCGCGACCTCGACCAGCCATTGCTTGGCCTCCCGGCCATCGCCCTGCGACACCGAGAAGATGATCTTGTCCTTCAGTTCCTCGTCATCGACGGTCTGATAGATACTCTTGAGCCAGCGGACATTCTCCGTTCCCTCTGACTGGCCGATCCAGAAAATCGCGTTCTGGCGGAGTTCGGTCGACGCGGTCTTCTTCATCGCAAAGTCCCGGAGCGATTGCATCGCCTTCGAGGAGCCTTGCTGGGACAGCGCGAAGATCGCCTTCTCCTGGACCTTCGGGTCAGAGGACGACCGGAGAATCGAATCCAGCGCCGTCGCCGCATGCTCACCGCCCGATTGCCCGAGCCAGAACACCGCCTGCTGCCGAACCTCGTCGTCCGGATCCTGACGGACCGCGGCCAGCAACATCGACTCGGCCTCGTCGCCGCTGTGCTGCGAGATCAGAAATACCGCCTTCCGCCGGAGGCAGATCGAAGCCTCGTCCCGGCGGGCCATGACCTTCTTGAGGATCGGCAACGCCCGATCTTCGTCCATCTGGAGGAGCGCGTTCAGCGCCGACATCTTCTCGTCGTCCTCATCGTCGCTGCATTCGCTCCGTCCCCACCGCCCCCCGGGCGACCGAGCCACTCCTCGGCTGGTTCCGCTGACTCGGCCGCCGGCGCTCTGACTGGTACTCGTCGGCCGGCTATCCGCGGCCGCTTCCGCCATGGCGACCACCTCCTGGGCGGCCCTCGCATCGCCCCCGCGGGCCAGCCGGGTGTTGATCCGGGTCCCGAGATCCTGCGCTTCGCCGCTGGTCTTCGCGTCGGGGAACAGCCGGCGCTGCCGAGTCAGGAGTTCCCGGGCTTTGCCGAGGTTCTCGGACGAGCCGTTCAAGTACCGGACGTAGGCCTCCCAGTAATAGGCATCCGGGGAATACGTCGATTTCGGATGCCGGGTGTAGATCTCGGAAAACAGATACGCAGCCTGGGTGTAGCTCCGCCGGTTGAGCGCCTCGCGGGCGGCGCGATAGAGGGAATCAGCCGGGTCTTGGTCATTCCAGGCGCTTGGCGGGGTGTCTGGGACGGTGCGTCCGAGCCGCGCGGCCATTGGGTCGCTCCGGCGGGCCTGGTTCTGCGGCTGCCCGTTCGCTTGCCCGGCGAGTGCCGTTACCAATACCGCAATCATCATGGGGTGTCGCATGGGGTCTCCTCGATTCTATGTGTTAGGCGCTCGGTCCGGCCGGAATCGCATCTCGGAGCCGGAGCCGAATCGCTCGCTCGGCCATGTTGTCGTCGATCAACTCCCGCTCCTCTGCCTGGCCATTTTGGGCGGGAGCGAGTCGGGCTACCTGCACCAGCAACAATTCCAAGTCTTCAAGCAGCACCCGGGTGGATGGGTCCGACAGTCGCTCCGCGCTGAGCAGCAGTCGGGTCCGGGCCAGCAGCTCGCGGGCATCAGCGTGAAAATCTTCGTTAATCGGGCCGGTCTCATAGTCGGTCAACAGAGCGTTGACCTGGCCGAAGTGTTCCCGGGCCGCGAACCGGACCACCGTGTTGGCCCGGGCCGCTTGGGCTGCGGCCGCCACTTCGGGACTTGGGGCCGGCGTGATCGTCAGCCGCCCGATGCCCACCCCAATCAGCAGGGTGGCCGCCAAAGCGACCAAGGGGCCAAGCCAGGAAGTCCGGCGCCGCGAGGTCAAATCGACGACCGCCACGGCCGGACTCGGACGGGTCGCACGGCTCGCCGAAATCCGGGCCCACATCTCGCCCCGCGGCGTCGGAGGCGGAGCCCGATACCCCTTGGCAGCCTCCTTCAGGAATTCATCAAATTCATCGGTCATTGGGTTATCCATTCTCCTTCGAACGCCGCGAGGACCTTCCGGAGCTTGGCCCGGGCCCGGCTTAGTTGAGCCTTCGAGGTGCCTTCTTGAATTCCCAGAGATGAGGCAATCTCATCATGGGTGTAGCCCTCGACATCATGCATCACGAACACCGTCCGATAGCCGTCGGGGAGCCCTTCGATGGCTCGTTTCAGGCTGACCTTGAGATCGGGTTCGGCGGCTCCCCCGGTCTTGGCGGGAGTCCACTCCGCTACTTCCAAGTCGACTTCGGTGGCCCTCGCCCGCTTGACCCGTCGCAATCCGTTGTAGATGACTGAATACGCGACACTGGTGATCCAAGTCGAAAGGGCCGCCTCACCTCGAAAAGTCCCGAGTTTGTCAAACACCTTGATGAAGGTCTCCTGGGTACAGTCAGACGCCAGATCGCCATCCCCCGTCAGCCGGTAGGCGAGCCGATAGACTCGGTCGACATACTGGTCGTAGAGTTCCCGCTCAGCCTGCTGGTCGCCCGCCAGGACTTGGCGAACTAGCGCGGTAACGGTCACGGATTCCGGTGGCTCAAGGTGAACTGGCTCCAACGTCCTTGTGACAGCGAACCTTCGAGAAGGGTTGCACGAACTCCATCGCAAGCTCGGCCCGCTGTTCAAGTCGTTCTTGGCTGGCTTCAGGTGTGAAACAATTGTAGAGTTGCAATCTGTTGCGCTGTAACCGATTAGCATATTGACTGAATGAACGATTCAGTTATTATACCTTGCATGGCGCGTGGAAGAGACCCCCTGAGAATCGATGACATCGCCGCGGCTGCCACCGAGGCTTTCATTGAATTCGGGTACTTCAGGGCCAAGGTCCACCAAATTGCCGACCGCGCCAAAGTCGGTCCCGGCACCGTGTATCTCTATGCCCAAGACAAGGAAAGCCTGTTCGAGTTGGCCCTCCTCCGGGCGCTCGAGAGCCCCCTGGCCGCGAACCCCATCCTCCCCTACCGAAGAACCCATCCCCGGTCGCGCCGCCAACTGATCGAAGACTGCCTTCGCGAAGTCGCCCAGTTTCCCCAGCTCTGGGTCGCGGCCCAGCGCCGAAACATCTCCGAATCATCGGAGGAGTATTACGGTATACTACTAGAATTGTGCGCCTGGATGCGCCGGTACCGGACCCTCATCCTGCTCACCGAACGGAATCGGGTGGACTGGCCGGATCTGGCGGAGCTCTTCCAGCATGTCATCTGGTCGGATCTCCATCACCGGCTAACGGCCTATCTCGCCACCCGGATGCGAACCGGGCACCTGGTAGCGGTCGGCGACCCCGCCGCCGTGGCCCGCCATACTCTCGACGCCTTGGTGGCAACCTTGGTGCTGGGTCCGTTGGCACCGAAGACCGGCGTCCAGGAGGACGATCTGATCGTCCGGCTGGTATCGGCCGCGGTGGTCGGGGGGTCAGGGAACCAGGCGCCACTCCCGCCCCATGTTGGCCAGCACCCCGCCGTATAGCTCGATCCCGTCCCAGAGGTTCTGGAGCCGGAGGTTCTCGTTCTCCGCGTGCTGGTTGTTGTCGTGGTTGACGATCGGCAGGATCGCGAACGGCACCCCGAGGAGGTCCACGAAATCGAAGAGTGGGAGGCTCCCGCCAAGGGTCGGCACCCGGATGATCGGGTGGCCCAGGGCCTGGTCGGCGGCGGCCAGCAAGGCCCGTCCCCCGGGGGTGTCGAGGCCGGTCCGGGCGGCCCCGTAGCCCCCGGTCCAAACCACCCGAATGATCTTGGGGTACCGCCGGCGGGTGGCGGAGTCCGGCGCCGCTTCAACGACCTGAAATCCTTGGCGCCGGAAATGATCCTCGACCAGTCTTCGGACCCGGGCCGGTGTCTGGTTGGGTACCAGCCGAAAATCGAGATAGGCGTCGGACTCGGCCACGATCACATTGGCGCCGCCACCGGTGGCCCGGCCGCCGGACAGTCCGCTCAAATTGAGGGCAGGTAGCGCCAATTGCTCGGCCAGGCCCGCCGGCGCCCCTTCGGTCCGCCCGAGCCGGAGTTCGCCGGCCAGTTGCTCTTCGACGGCCGGCATCGACCGGAACGCGGCTCGATCCGCGTCGGTCAACGGGGCCACGTCGTCGTAGAATCCCGGGATATTGATCCGGCTCTCTGAATCCCGCATCGAGGCCAACAGCTGGACCATCAGGGCATTGGGGTTGGGGGCCCAGTTCCCGTAGTGCCCGCTATGAAGCGGGCGTGCCGGTCCATAGATCGTCAGGTTGGCCCCGATGACCCCCCGCACCCCGAACACCGCCTGAGCCGCCCCGGATTGATGAACCGGTCCGTCGCCGAAGATCCAAAAATCCGCCTTCAGCAAGTCGCGGTATTTGGACAAAATCGCCCGGAGGTTGACCGATCCGGCCTCTTCCTCGCCTTCGAGGAAGAACTTGAGGTTGACCGACCTCGGAATCTGATTGGCCGCGAGCGCGTCGAGCGCGGTCAGCATGGCCACGATCGGTGATTTGTCGTCACTCGCCGAGCGAGCAAAGATCCTCGACTCCGGGTCGAAACGACCGTTCGTCCCCGCCAAGGAGACTTCTCGGGTTCCGGAGCGGAGTACCGGCGTCCAGGGGCTGCCCGTCCATCGGCTTGAGTCGACCGGTTGGCCGTCGTAATGAGCGTAGAACACCACGGTCTTCGTGGCGCCGGGGGTCAACAATTCGCCGTAGACCGCCGGCGGGGCATCACCGGATTCCAGGATCCGGGCCGCAACCCCCCGCCGGGCCAGCATCGCCACCAGCATCCGGGCATTGGCGCGAATGTCGGCCAGGTTGGTGGCCACGTTGCGAACGGCCAGCAAGTCGGCCAGTTCCCGAACGATGGCTACCTCATGCTGCTCCCGGTATCGCCGGATGTGCTGCTGGTTGGTGGTCTGCGCGGCCGCCGACTGGGCCGCGACGGCCACCCAGAGGATCAGGGAGCCGAAACGCATTACCTCGCTCCGGGGTAGAGTCGCTCGGTGAGTTCCTTGACGAATTTGGCGGCCACCAGCCCAGTCCGGGGCGACGGATCATTGACCGGGTTGAGTTCCACCACGTCCGCCCCGACGAAACGTTCCGCCTTGACCCGCTGGATGACCGCGAGCACATCCCGGACCGAGAGCCCGCCCGGTTCCGGATGGGAGATTCCAGGCGCGAATGCCGGATCGAGCACATCGATGTCGAGTGAGATGTAGAGCGGGCCCTCAAATGAAAGGCTGATCGGACCGGTCCAGTGCCGCATCTCGTGGATTTCAACCCCGAACCGGTCGGCCTGTTCGCGTTGCGGGCGGCTCAACGTCCGGATCCCGACTTGGACCAGCCGGGTGGCCAGCTTTTCCTCCATGATCCTGGCAAACGGGCAGGCATGGGAGAATCGGCCGCCCTCGAAGCTGTCGTACAGGTCAGGGTGGGCATCGAAGTGCAGCACGTTGAGGTTCGGGAAGCGACGGGCCACCGCCCGGAGCACCGGGTAGGTGATCGAATGGTCGCCGCCCAAGATCAAGGGGGTCGAGCCGGACTCGAGAACCTCGGCGACCCCGGCTTCAATCCGAGCCCGAATAGCGGCCCCGTCGAGGCCGGTGAAGTCGAGATCTCCGGCATCGATCAAGACGCCGGGGTCGGCCACATCGAGCCCGCCCTCGGTCGAAGTGTTGCTCGATTCCCGGCGGAGCGCGGCCCGAATCGCGGCGGGGGCCAGCGCAGGCCCCCGTTCAAAAGAGGACTCGGCGTCGAAGGGCACCCCAAGTAGCGCCACGGTCTGAGGCATGTGATTCGCTCTAAGGTTTGGGAATCCAGGCGGCGCGCCGCCAGGGCGAGATTTGAAAGAGTTCGTCTGTCACCTGTGGATTGATCTTCCAATCGCGGTACACCTCGCGGAAGAACTCTTTGCCGTTCCGGAGAAACAGTACTTCGGTGCCGATCCAACCACCGCCGAGCTTGACGTACTTGTTGAAGCTGATATCCGTCGAGGTGCCACCTGGTCCGGGTTGGATGACCTTGAGGAAGATCAATCGGTCTTTCTCGATCCAGAGTTCGTGGCCTCCGCCTCCGATGACGTAGGCAGCTTTGCCGCCCCACTCGCCGTCGCGAAGCTGGGACAGATCGAAGCCTTCGCCCTGAACCAGTGCGATGGTCCGTTCCGGCGCCTGGCCGTACACGTCGAATCCGAGGATGGCGAGGATGTTTTGTCCCGGAACGGCGCGAACCAGTTTGCCCTTTTCGAAGACGTAGTTCGAGTCGGCCCGGTACATCATCGTCCGGCCGCTGTCGACCGGCGCAATGTCGATCCGGAGGCGCCCCGGGATCAACGCGGCCTCCCACCACTCCTCTTCCGGGCGCCCGTCGGGATAGATCGCCCGTTGGACAAAGGACAGGGTTCGGTACCACTTGCCTTGATAGCGAGCGTGCATGGCGCGGATCACGTCGGATCCGGTGGCCATCGGCTGGGGGATACCGCCGATCAAGGCGGTCAGGGCTAGCCAGAGCGAAACACCGGGCATGGAGGCTCCGTATTCGAGGGGACGTTCCGGGTGCGCGATGAATGTAGCTTCGCTAGGTTACGAGGATCTATGGGTAATGTTTCCGACAAGAGCCGGACGGTCTCGCTGGTCCTGGGTCTGATGCTGGGGGTTTTCGGGGCTCACCGATTCTACGTCGGGAAGTTCGGGACCGGGTTGTTGATGCTCTGCTCCGTCGGCGGTCTCGGGATTTGGTATCTGATCGACAATATCATGATTGCCTCGGGCGGGTTTCGCGACGCGGACGGGCGTCGAGTGCTCCGGTGGGACCCGGAAACCGCCGACGAACTCGCCGGGGTGCCAAAGGAATTGCTCGACGAACTGTACGCGCTCCGCACCGAAATGAACGAACTCCACGAACGGGTCGACTTCAACGAGCGCCTGCTGGCCGAACGGACCGGCCCCCCCGATCAGCGCTAGACCCGGGTCTCGACGGTCAGGGTGTCGCCCACCCGGAGGGTCCCTGGTCCGCGGTGCACCACGTTCATCCCGAACATGACGCCACGGCCCTGTTTCCGAAACGTCGCCAGAGTTCGCAGGGGCTCCGGGGCTCGTTCGCCGGTGTCTTGATCGGTCGTGGTCATGACGCATCGGGCACAAGGCTTGACCGCGTCGAAGGCAACCGGGCCACTCGAGAACCGCCGCCAAGTGTCTTCTTCATACGGTGTCGTTCCGCTGACCACGACATTGGGCCGAAACCGGTTCATCGGGAGCGGGGTGGCCAGGCGCTGGTTCAGGTCATCGAGCGACGCCTGGCCGATCACCAAAATCGGATAGCCGTCGGCGAACCCGACCTCGCTCCCGATCGGGTCGTAGTCCTTATCAGTGCGACGGGTGGCCCAACCCGTAGCCGAGGCAGAACACCGCGGCGCCGAC
>JANPEL010000319.1:0-9256 GCA_031431925.1 Gemmatimonadota bacterium
CTTCGGCGGATGGGCTGGGTTCTGGATCGGGGCAACATCGCCGTGGTCATGGTGGAAACCGGGGCCAATGACGGGCTGCGGGGGCAGAACCCCGACAGCACCCGGGCCAATATCCAAGCGATCTTCGATCGGGTTCGGGCCCTCGATCCGGCGCCCAAGTTGGTGCTGACTGGCATGGAGGCCATGCCGAACCTGGGGCAGGCCTACATCACCAAGTTCCGGACCCTGTTCCCCGAGTTGGCCCAGGCCAACGGGGCGAGCTTCATTCCGTTTCTGCTCGAGGGGGTGGCCGGGGTTGATTCTTTGAACCAGGCCGACGGAATTCACCCAACCGAGAGGGGTCAGGAGTTGGTCGCGGCCACCGTCTGGAAGACGATCCGCCCGCTGCTTACCGCGCCGTCACGAGGAAGGTGACGGTACCGAGTGGAGTCGTCGCCTGAAATCGCTGCGGCCCCAGGGTCGGGCCCAGGCGGATGGTCGTGGAGGCCAAGCCGGATGAATCCGTCCCCGAGATCCCTCCAACCGAGCCGCCATCCAGTGCCGCCCAGATGACGGTTTCGTCGCCCACTGGGTTGTTGAAGGCATCCAAGACCAGCACCTGGAGCGACGAGAGCGGTATCGAACCAGCGGGCGCCGACTGGTTGTCGCCGCTCGCGATCAGGAGTTGGGCCGCCTGACCCGACTCGATCGTAAACGAGAAGTTCGCGACCAAGCCCGAGGCCTGATGACGGGCTTGAATCCGAGAGGTGCCCCGCTTGGTACCGGCGGTGTAAATCACCCCCGCATCGCCGAAGGAATCGGTGGTCGTATTCGTCGCCGACAAGCTCCCGCCGCCCTCCAGGATTTGCCACGTCAACGGCGCGCCGGGAATGCCCGACCCGAAGTCAGTGAGGCGGGCCACCGCCGGATCGAAGAGCGGCTGGGTCACGTTGCCGAACTGGTCGCCGCCGCTCAAGGGGACGAGTCCGGTGGCGACCGGATTCGACCGGAGGTTGAACGTGGCGTTTAGGGCCCCGCTTGCGGCCCGGATCGCAACGTCTGAGGCGTTCAGCGGGGAATAGTCCACCGAGGCCAAGCCGTCCTCGCCCGAGGTGGTGAACGAGGCACTCAGGGAGCCGGTCCCGGTGGTGAAGGCCCACGTGACGTTGGCGCCCGGCACCGGGTTGCCGAAGGCGTCGCTCAGGCGAACCCTGGGCGTCGCGGGGAAACCGGGCAGACCGGCGTCGCCGCTGAAAATCTGCATCGAGGTGGCCGGGCCGGGGGTGCCGAACGACGCAAATCGGACCTGAACCGGCGCAGTCGGGCCCGGGATGGTGGCCCGAATCAGGTTCACCCCTTCCCGGGTACCCGTCGTGGCCGTCATCGAGGCCAGGCCCTGGGCGTCGCTGTTGGAACTATTGGCGCCGACCACCCCTCCGCCGGCGGCCACCGACCAGGTGACCTTTTCCCCGCTAACCGGAAATCCGGCCGTGTCGGTGACCAGCACGACCAGGAGTTGGGACGGCGCTGTGTTGACCCGGGCGAACTGCGCCCCGCCGGATCGATAGAGCAACCGGGCGGCCGGGCCCGCGGTGGCCAGGGCCGTCAGGGTGAGCGGCGCCAGGCCGAGCAGGGTCGCTTCGTAGCTATTGGCACCGAGAAAAGCGCCTAACGACATCGGGCTGGCGGCCACCCCTTGGGCGTTGGTTGCGACCACCGAGTCCCGGATCGAACCGCCCCCGGCGGTGGCCCGAAACCGGACCGCCACGCCCGCCACGGGGAGCGAATCGGCCGCCTTCACCAAGACGGCGAACGCCGTCGGGAGGGTGGCCGCGGGGCGGCCGGTTTGGTTGCCGCCGGCGATGATGCTCACGGCGACGGGCTTGGGGACGAAGGTGAGATTGGCCGAGTCGGCCAACCCGGTCGGGATGGTGGCAATGACTCGAACGGTGACTCGGCGGAGCGGGGCCACGAGCACCCCGGCTTGGCTGATCGGCACCAACGGGTCGGTCGTTGACCAGGTGACCGGAAAGCTCGGAACCGGGGCGCCCTGGGCGTCGAGTGCCGTGAGGCGCATGGCGAGGGGATCGCCAAGCGCCAGGGTCGAGTCGCGCGGGCCGACTCGGAGGGTCCGGATGTTGGCGCCGGGCCCCACGTAGCGGAGCACGAGGTTCGGGGTGGCCGCCGGTCCGGAGCCTAAGGCGACCACGACCACGGTGTCGGACCCGGAGAAAAGGAGTTGGGTGTCGCTGAGGAGGTCGACCGTGACGCCGAGTCGCTCCGACCGGGCCTTGAGCGGCACCCGAAGCCGGAGGCTCAACTGCGACTCATCGATCGGAAAGGCAATGGTGGTATCGAGGACTCGTTCGGCCGGCGCCCGGCCGATCCGGATTCGGACTTGGTTGATGGGAGGCGTCGGGGCCGCTGCCTGAATCGTCGGCGCCAGTCGGAGTTCGGCGGTGAACTGTTCCGGCTGGCCGGGCGAGTCGCTGCAGGCGGCCGCGAGGCCGCTCAGGATCACGGCCCCCCAGGCGTTCCGGACCCGGTTAGGCATCGATCAGCCCCTGGACCGCGCGGGCCAGTTGGTCGGGGGAAAACGGTTTGGTGAGATGGGCCCGGGGTGCGAGTCCGTCGCTCCGAGCCGGGGCGCCGGAAATGAACAGAATCTTGAGATGAGGCCAGTCAGCAATCAGCTCCTCGGCCAACCCCGTCCCGTGCTGGCCGGGCAGGATCATGTCGGTGACCAGAACCGAGATTTCGTTCCCCCGCTCCGCGGCCACGGTGGTGGCTTCGGCCGCGCTGGCCGCGGCGACGACCCGGTATCCGAAAAATTCGAGCCCTCGGCGAGTGACTTCGAGCACCCCGGGGTCGTCGTCGACTAGCAGGACCGTTTCCGATCCTTGGCGCGGCGAAGCCGGCTCCGGCGGATTCCCTTCGGGGGCCGCTACCGCTTCCGGCAGGGCTTGGAAGTGGACCTCCACCGAGGTGCCGCTGTTGGGCTGACTCCGGACCCAGAGCAGCCCCCCGGTTTCCCGGACGATCTGCTGGACGGTGGTGAGGCCCAAGCCCCGAGCGCCCGGCGCCTCTTTCGTCGTAAAGAATGGCTGAAACAGCTGGGCCTTGGTTTCGGCATCCATCCCGACCCCGGTGTCGGTGACGGTCATCACCACGTATTCGCCCAATCGGCCGTCGAGACCCCCGTCGTCGAGCCGCTCTCCCGGACGGACCGAGTGGGAACCGATTGTGAGGGTGCCGCCGGTCGGCATGGCGTCCCGGGCGTTCACGGCCAAGTTGATCAGAATGTGCTGGAGTTCGGCGCGGTCGGCATAGACCGGCGGCAGGCCGTCCGAGAGTTCGAGGGCCAGAATCAGGTCGGGCCCGAGGAGGGCTTCGAGCAGCCCGTGCCAGTGGGTAATGACTGCGTTGAGATCGATCGGTCCGCGGGTGGCCGGCCGCCGCCGCGAAAAATCGAGCAGTTCCTGGAACAGTGAACTTGCTCGCCGGGCCGCGCGTTCGATGGTGAGCAGGTCGGACGGCCGGTCGGCCAAGGCGGCGGAGGTGCCCAACAGGTTGGAGAACCCGGCAATGACCTGCACGGCGTCGTTCAGCTCGTGGGAAATCCCATCGGCCAGCTGGGTAATCGCGTCGAGCCGTTGGGAGTGCCAGAGCCGGTGTTCGAGTCGTTTCCGATGCCGGAGATCCTGGGCCGAAACGACGTAGAGTGTTCCCGAGTCGTTTTTGACTGGAATGACGGACAGATCGATCGGGACCGTCCCGCCGCTCGCGGTGTGACAGGTGGCTTCACCGCGGAACGGTTGGTCCTGGCGGAGCGCATTCCGGAGTCGTTCGACCACCAGCGGTTCGTCGAGGATCGTGACCAGCTGATCGATGCCTTTCCCGTCGAGGTCCGAGAGCGGGACGCCGACCAGGTTGGCAAAGGCCTGATTGGCGAAGCGAACCTGATCTCGGTCCACGACGAGAAGGGGTTCGGTCGCATGCTGGGCGGCCAACTGGGAGGGGATATCCGCCTCGGCGCTCATGGGCTCGGTTTCACGATAATCATAAGGATAGAGGTGCCCTCACCGGTTGACCAGCGTCTTAGTCTGTCCCTACTCTTCCGGCCATGTCCTTTTTCGATTCCCGGCACCAGCGGGCCGGCATGGTCCTTGGGCTGCTGACCGTGGGCCTGGCAATTACCCTGGCACCGTATGCCACGGGGCTGATTGCCGTGCCGGTCCTGTACGTCATTCTCGGGCCGGTTCATACCCGGCTGACCCGGTGGCTCAGTCCGGCCAAGTCGGCGGGCCTGGTGATTCTGCTCACCATTCTCCTGATCGTCATTCCGGGGGTTTCGATTCTCAGCTTGATTCTCGGTCAAGCCCAAGGGATGGCCGGGAAAGTGATGACCGGTCCGTTGCTCGACCGAATCCGGCTCCTCCAGGTGGGCCCCTTTGATGTCGGCGCCGAGCTAGTCCGCCTGAGCCAGACGGTGGTTGGTTGGCTCGGGAGCAATGCGTTTTCACTGCTGGGCACCATGACCCGGTTGGCACTCAATCTCCTCCTGGCGTTGTTCGGGCTGTTTTATCTGCTCCTGCAGCCGCATGCGGTCTGGCACGCCGTCCGGCCGTACATCCCGTTCTCGCCGGCGAACACCGACCGGCTCCGGGATCGATTTCGGGCGGTAGCCGTGTCCACCGTGATCGGCACCGGCGTGACCGCGGCGGCCCAAGGGGTCGCGGCGGCCCTCGGCTTCGCGTTTACCGGGCTGCCGGATCCGTTGTTTTGGGGCGTGGTCACGGTCGTGTTCGCCATCCTTCCGGTGGTCGGGAGCGGCATGATCTGGGGACCCGGCGTGGCCGTGTTGCTGGTCGACGGCCGGTTTGGTGCCGCGGGCTTTCTGGCGGTCTGGAGCCTCGCGACGACCGGAGTCATCGATTACATCTTCCGGCCGCTCGTCTTCAATCGTTTTGCCCAAGTGCATCCGCTCATCACCCTGGTTGGGGCCGTGGCCGGCGTGAGCTACTTCGGTCTGCTGGGTCTCCTGGTTGGTCCGCTCGCGTTGTCGTATTTCTTCGAGATCTTGGGGATGTACCGCGAAGAGTACGTCAAAACGGGCAGCGCCAGCGGGTTTACCGAGGAAACCGCGGTCGCGACGGGGCCGACGTGGCCGGCCGCGCCACCGCCCGAGCCGTGAAGGCAACCGCCAACCGAACCCTCGTCTTCTGGGCGTTCGCCGCGATCTACCTCATCTGGGGCTCGACGTATCTCGGGATTCAGATCGCGATTCACACCATGCCGCCGTTCTTGTTGGCGGCCGCCCGGTTTCTCCTGGCCGGGGCGATCCTGGTGGCCTGGGCCCGGTGGCAAGGCGAGGCGCTGCCCGACTGGGCTACCTGGCGGACCGCGTCCATTCTCGGGACGTTGTTCTTCGTGTTGGGCAACGGGTTGGTCGTCTGGGCGGAACAGCACGTGCCGTCAGGACGCACCGCGCTGCTGGCCTCGACGTCGCCGATCTGGACGGTGATTCTGGAGAGCGCTCTCGATCGATGGCGGCGTCCCCCCACCCGGGTGTTGGCCGGAATCGGCTTCGGGATGGTCGGTTTGGTCCTGCTGGCCTCGCCCGATGTGGGTACGACCAGCGGGGTCGTCTCCCTCGCTGGGATCATTGCGCTGTTAGGCGCTTCGGTGGCTTGGGCCGTTGGGTCCGTCTTCGCCCATCGCCATCACTTGCCGGCCAGCCCCGCCATGGCCACCGGCATGAAGATGCTGGGCGGCGGCGCCCAACTCGCGCTGGTGGCGCTGGTGGCGGGCGAAACCCGCGGTTTCTCGGTTCGGCAGGTTTCGCCCGGCTCCTGGGCCGCCTTCGTCTACCTCGTGATCTTCGGCAGCATCATCGGCTTTACGGCGTTTTCCTACCTCCTCCGCGTTACGACTCCGCAAATGGTGGGGACGTCCTCGTATGTGAACCCGCTGGTGGCGGTCTTCCTGGGGTGGAGTCTGGCCAATGAAGCCCTGACTAGTCGGATGTTGCTCGGCGCGCTCATCAGCGTGGCGGGCGTGATTCTGATCCGGGTCCCGGTTCACCACGAACCTGATCCGGTCGAGGAAGAGGTCGGCACCCTCGAAACCGGAGAATTCCCGGTTCCGCGGCGAGCGGAGTGAAAAAAAACGGCCGTCCTCGCGTGAGGACGGCCGCTTTTCTTCGTGCCCGGCCGGCGAATTACTCGCCCGGGCGACCGATCTTGCTGGTGCCGTTCGGGCCGGTCTCCGCGCAGGTGGCGGCGGGTTCCGGCGCTGCCGTCTCGATCTGGTTGAGTTCGACCCGGCGGTTCTGCGCCATGCCGTCGTCAGTGGTGTTGTCGGCGCTCGGCTTGCACTCGCCGAAGGCCCGAACCGTGGTCCGGCTCTTGTCGATGCCGCGCTTCACCAACTCGCGCTGGATGAACTCGCCCCGCTTCTGGGACAGCCAGGCATTGTACTTGACGCTGTTCCGCCAGTCGGTGTGCCCGTCGATGTAGACCCGGATCGTCTGGTCGGTCTTCATGTTCTCAGCCACTTGATCGAGCGACATCCGATCGACGCCGGCGGCCTCGTTGTACTTGTTGGTGCCGAACATGGCCCGGAGCACGACCGAGAGCCCGCGGACCGTGGCCGCGGCCCGATCCGAGGAACCGGAGCAAGTGGCCGTCACGCCGTAATCGCCGCTCCGGCTCCAACTGTAGGTCCACGCCTGGGCGCTCGGGCTGCCTTCGGCGGCCACGGTGCACTCGTCGGCGCGCATGGCCCGGCTGTTCCCGTCGGTCCAGTAACCGGTAATCGCGTAGGTTGCCGATTCGCCTAGTTTGAGGTTCAACGTCTTCGGGCTGATCTCGATCCGCGACAACCGCGCCGGCGGGGGCGGCGGGGGCGGGGCGGTGACGGTGACGGTCGAGGTGTCGGCGTACTTGCCGTTCAGCGTCGTCGCGACGACCCGGTAGGTGCCGGCGGTGTTCGAGCTGAACACGCCGTTCGGACCGATCGTGCCGCCCGGCATGACCGCGTAGGTCACTTGGGGCGTGGTGGAGGACCCGTCGCAGAGCCGTCCGGAGACGTTGAAGTTGACCGACTGGCCGGTTTGCACGCTGGCCGTGTTTGGTGTCAGGTCAATCGCTTCAAGCCGCTTGGTGCACTTCGAATTCGGGAAGATCGAGAGCCCGAGTTGCGCCCCCAAGTGGGTGTTGCTCGAGGGATCGCCGACCGACGCCACCGGTCCGAGCGCCTGGACCTCCGTGCTCCCGTTGCGGGGGCTCGGCGTGAAGTCGAGCGTGCCGTCGCCGCGGAGCGAGAGCCAGCTGTTGACCTTGTAGCGAAGACCCACCAACCCGCCGACCCCGAAATCGTTGCCGAAGATCGTCTTGACGGCGGCGTTGTTGGACTTCCCGTAGTGGTTGATCATCGGGCCCGCGCCGACGAGCAGGCTCGCCTTGGCGCCTAACGGAGCGTGATAGAGACCCCGGAGGTGGATCGGCCAGTGCCGGATCGGCGAACTGATCTGCCCGGTGAAATAGTTCTCGAGATCGGTGGCGTTGAACGACGCGTCCGCCTCGAGCGAGAATTTCGGCGAGAGGAAGTACCCCAGACGGCCGCCGCCGCCGAAACTGTTCTGGCTCTTGTTCGACGTGCTGAAGCTGCCGTCGTATTTGGTGTACCGACCGAAGGCGCCGAACTCAATCGTACCCTTCTCCTGCGCTACCGCCGGGAGGGCATACATCGCCAAGGCTCCCACTACCAGGAGGCTTTTCCGCATCTGGCTTTACTCCATCAAAGGTTTTCCGCTGGCCACCATAATTAACGTAAGCGGTTGCAGCAGAACAATATAGATCGATCCTTCGGGCGATGGTAGCCCCGGGCCACCTGGGCTAACTTGCAAGGATGGTCTCATTCCGCGCCATGGCCGCTGTTTCGATCGCCTTGTGGGTTGCCGATCCTCCCCCCTCGCTTCGGGTAATCCGGACAACACCTGACGCTGAGGCGGCCCCAACTACCGTCATCTCCGTGACCTTCGATCGTCCGGTCGTCGGGTCCCTCGATCGGGCGGTCGACCCGGCGACCGTCCTCTCGATCGTGCCGGCGGTGCCGGGCACGCTGGAGTGGCGGGACCCCGTCACCCTCCGACTCAAGCCCGCGGCCCCACTTTCGGCCGGCGTCAGCTACGCAGTGACCGTCAATCCGTCATTCTCCTCGCTTGACGGGGCTCGGTTGTCCGAGCCGTACCACTTCGGATTCCGAGTGGCCGGCCCGAGGGTACTGGCCGGCCTCCCAGTGGCCGAAGATCAGTCCCCCCGGTTCGTGACCCCCAACGAGACCTTCAGGCTGGCCCTCAGTTCCTCGGCGGATCTGGCGGCCCTGGTGCGGCTCGCGTACATCGAGCCCGGGGCGACCTGCCCGCGGCGCGGCGTGATCCGGCTCACGGCCCTCAACCAACGGGCCATTTCGGACTCGGCGCCTTGGCAACTCCGCGAGGCCGGGGGGTGGGACCGGGACCGGTCCGCCGACGGGCTCCGCCGGGTGGTTAGCCTTCGGCCGGCGGAGCCGCTGCCTCTGGCCTGCGCCGCGGAGTTGGTGACCCCAACGTTCGTCGATCCGGCCAGCCCCGGTCCCCTCCGCCGGTGGGGCTTCGCCACTTACGGCGCCTTCGCCGTCGACACCTCGACCTGTGGTGGCGGGGGCACCTGTCCCACCGGCCCGATTCAGCTTCGGTTCACCACGCCGGTGCGCGGGGCGGAGATCCTCCGCCACGTTCGGGTGTTGCCCAAAGTTGCCTTCACCGTGGCTGACTCGAATGAAGTCAGCGAAACCTGGACCTTGCTGGCCGATCTCAAGCCCCGAACCGGCTACTTGGTCGAGGTCGATCCGATCCTGACCGACGGATTCGGCCAACGGCTGACGGGAAATACCCGCCGCACGGTCGTGACTACGGGCTTTTCGCCCAGTGTGTCCTATCCCAGCGGCCGGCTCACGATCGAGCGGAACGGCCCCCGCACCCTTCCGGTCACCTACGTCAACGTCGATACCATTGAAGTCATCCAAGCCGCGGTCCCGGAATCGCTCGAGGCCAAACTGCTGTCCCGGTCGTGGTATGCCTGGAACGACGACTGGACCGCGCTCGAACCGAAGGCCACCCGGCGGAAGTACCCGGTGACCCCGACCCGAGACCGCCATGGGGTCTACGGGGTGCCGTTCCCGGCCGGCCTCTACGCGGTCAAGATCGTGAGCCGGGCGCTTCCCAAGCCGAAGC
>JANPEL010000320.1:0-2767 GCA_031431925.1 Gemmatimonadota bacterium
GCAGCAGCACCTTGGCCGATCGAGTCGGGTTGAGGCCTCGAATACCGATGTTGGGCCGCAACCCGAGGCCCTCCTCGTCCCGAACCAACAGACCCGGGACCACCCGGAGCGCCTGGCCGGCATCTCGGGGGTTGATGGCCTTGAGCAGGCCAGCCGACACGTGAGTCCCGGAACCAGGAATTCCAACCAACGCGGCCGGCGCGCCGATGACCTCAACGGTGGGGAGCTGTCGGCCTCGGTGGGCGGTGGAGTCGCGTTGTTGTTGGGCGGCAGCGGTGGTCGCGAATAGGGCGATGGCGACGCCGACAGCGGAGGAAGGTCTCATCAACCGGTCTTTAATTGAGAATGAGTTTCATTCTACGACATTTCGACATCCAATCATAGGCCAGCATCCCGGTAAGTCAACCACTTATGACTGGGCGAGCAAATCGAATTTCCTGGGAGCGATCGCCGTTGCGAACCTCACGATCCGCGCGCACGCCTCGCGCAGATGCCCGTCCCCGGTTCCGAGAGTAATGCGGACGTGGCCCGCCCCGCTTGGGCCGAAGCCTTCGCCGGGGGTGACTGAAACGCCCGTTGCGTCGAGCAGCCCGCGGGCGAACTGTTTGCCGTCGAGCCCCGTGCCGCGAATGTCGGCGAAGAGGTACATCCCCGCGTCCGGCATCCGGACCTTGATTGCTTCCAGTCCCGACAACCCCTCGATCATCACCCGGGCCCGCCGTTCGTAGGACGAGCGGATCGTTTCCAACTCGGCGCCGCCCGAGGTGATGGCCACCGCCGCCGCGTCTTGGATGAATTGGGCGACCCCGAAATACATCGCCCGCGCCAGATTCGAGAGATGCCCGGCCAAGGCCGGCGGAGTGACCGCCCATCCGCAGCGCCAGCCGGTCATCGCGTGGGATTTCGACAGGCTGGAAATCAGAATGCCCCGTTCCAGCATCCCGGGCAGGTTGAGCGGGCTCTCGTGATGCTTGCCGGTATAATAGAGCGCGCTGTAGACCTCATCCGACACGAGCCAGAGGTCGTGCTTCCGGCAGAGGGCCGCCACCGCCCGGGCCTGGTCCGCTGTTAGGCAGGCGCCGGTCGGGTTGTGGGGAAAATTGAGGATGATGCCCCGGGTTTTCGGCGTGACGGCGCGGGCCAACGCGTCGGGGTTGAGCTCAAAGTTGTCATCCGGCCGAAGCGGCACCTGGACCATCCGGGCACCGGGGGTTCCGAGGACGGCCTCGTAGGTCACGTACGTCGGCTCGGCGACGAGGACTTCGTCGCCTGGGTTGAAGAGGCACTGCGCCACCCCAAACAAAGCCGCTTGGGCGCCCGGGAAGACGGTTACCTGTCCGGGGTCGATGGTCGCCCCAAGGGTCCGGCTGCTCTCGGCCGCAATGGCCTGGCGAAGCGCCGGCTCGCCCCCGATCGGGCTGTAGTGGGTCCGCCCGCCGGCCAGGGCCGCATTCGCCGCCTCCCGAATCGCCGCCGGCGTCTCAAAATCCGGATCGCCAATCGACAGCAGGATAATGTCGTCGCCCCGCCCCATCCGCTCGACCGCATCATCATGCACCTGCCACGCATCGGACCCTTCTCCCGCAATCCGCCGCGTCAAATCCGAATAGTTCATGTCATTTTTCCGAGTGCCGAGTGCCGAGTGCCGAGTGCCGAGTGCCGAGTGCCGAGATCTACTATGTTAATTGTACCCAATTCCGTGTCCGACGCGAGGTGTGAGATGATCTGGGATATGGTGTTCATTTATGAGCCCGAAATGGGCAACGGGGCCAACCTGTTCGACCGCTACCGGGCGGCCGGGGTCGACTTCATCTCGGTGCACCCGGCCGGCGACCGGCACAACATTCAGGAGGCCATGAAGCGAATCGCCCGGTGCCGGGCGGACATCGCGGCGCACCCGAATGCGGTCTTGGTCTACTCGGTCGACGACATCGCCCGGGCCAAGGCGGCGGGCAAGCTGGCCGTGGGTATCCATCTGGAGGGGTTCCGGTGCCTCGAGCGCGACCTCTCGATGATCGAGGTCTACTATCAGCTCGGCGTCCGGTTCGTGCACCCGATCTTCAATTTGAATAGCGAGATCGGCGGGGGCGGCGCGGACCGGCACGAGACCGGGCTCACCAAGTTCGGCGTCAAGATGGTGCATGAGATGAATCGGGTCGGGATGCTGGTCGACGGGGCCCACGCCGGGTATCGCTCGACGATCGACATGATGGAGGTGTCCGAGGCTCCAGTCATCTTCAGTCACTTGGCCTGCCATGCGGTCCACCCGCATTTCCGAAACGCCAAGGACGACCAGATCAAGTTCTGCGCGGAACGGGGCGGGGTGATCGGGATTACCGGTGCGGCCTTCTACTTGGGCGGCGCCTCCGCCGAGCAGTACTTCCGCCACCTCGACCATGTGGTCCAGTTGGTGGGTCCGGGGCACGTCGGGTTCGGGCTCGACTACCTCGATCAGGCCCACCACCTCGCGGCCTATATCGAGGCTCGGCCGGATGAATGGCCCGGCAAGGACCAGGGTGCCTGGGACCCGATGCTGTTTCTCGGGCCGGCCATCATTCCCCAGGTGACCGAGCTGATGCTGAAGGATGGGTACACCGACGAGCAGGTCCGGTGGATTCAGGGCGGTAACTGGGAGTCGGTGTGCCGGCGGGTTTGGAAATGACCTTGGAGTTGTCGGCCCGCGACCGGGCGTTGCTTGCGGGTGACCACGGGCCCGGTGCCCGGCTCGCGATGTCGATTCTGGTCCGGGTGGCGGGGGTCACCGGGG
>JANPEL010000321.1:0-3562 GCA_031431925.1 Gemmatimonadota bacterium
CACCACCTAAAAACTGGCCGTATTTCCCCGCGAAAACGTTGGGCCCATGCCCCGCGTAGTGTGTCACCCCATCCCTAAAAAACAGATGGGCGGCCCCACCCCCGCCCCCCCCGAGTGCCGAGCGCCGAGTGCCGAGCGCCGAGCCCTACCCGATCTTCCTGGTCTTGAGATCCAACGTAAACGCCTTGCCATTCACGGTGATCGGCACCAACTGGGTTCCGTTGAACGTGATGACCACGACGCGGCTGACCGTTTTCCCGTCATTCGGCCCCCCGGTGATCTTAATGGTGCAATTCCGGCTGATGGTGCCCGAGACCGGCCAGCGGTTTTCGGTTCGCGGCAGGTTCACCACCACGTTGGTCCGGGTGCTCGAGCAGGACACGTCGTAGGTTCGATTCTCGCCGTTCTCGGTGTGCTTCGACCGAGTCGACTTGCCGGTGCCGGTGCCGTTCCAGGTGCGGCTGGTTTCCACTCCGGCGAGCCCGGTTACGGTGAGGTCCCGAATCCGCTCCACCTCCGCGCTCCAGTTCTCCCGCTCGACCTTCCCGGTGATCTCCGCGTGGATGGCGGCGGAGGCGGTGGTGAGTGGATGGTAGTTGCTCTGGGTGGCGCCGGCGGCGTCTTTGAAGGTGCAGGTGCGAACGATGGTCAAGAGATCGCGGGTGTGGGTCCCGCAGCGGAACGGGGCGTCATCTTCGGCTGCGAGGCCGGCGGCAAACCCGAACCCTAGCTGGCCGGTGGGGCCGCCCATCAGCTCGACGTCCTCGGCGGTCGCGTCGGCCGACTGGGCGGCGACGTCCCGGGTAATGGCCAGATCGGCGATCGGGGTCAATCCGGGGCCGGTGCTTTCCGAGTTGCAGGCCGCCAGGGTCACCAGCAAACCGAGCGTGCCATAACGAGTTAGCGTCTTCAAGGGGAACTCCTTCGGGTTCTTGGTTTAGTTGCTTCACCCGGTTGGACGCAGCCCGCGGAGGTCCGTTAAGCCGGGGGCGCTGCAGCTTTTGGCGCCGACCGGGTAACCCCGCCGGAGACGATGAAGGCCATAGCGTCGGCGGAGTCCACCGCGAGCGGGGTGACTCGATCGGCAGGCAGGATCAGAATGTGGCCGGCCATGCTGTAGGAAAAGGGGACGTACACCGCCACCTGCTCGGCCAACCCGAGATGGCCTAACGATTCCGAGGTCAGGAAGCCGAGCAGGTAGACTTCAGCGGCGCCGTCGCCGATCCGGGCCCGGACCGGCCGGTTGAACCGTCGTTGCTCGCCGACGAACGCGTTGAGCAGATCCTTGATGCTGGTGTACAGGAGGCGGACGAACGGGAGTTTGGCGAGCAACCGGTCGGTGGTGCCGAGCAGGGCCTTGGTGACGAGGTTCGAGGCCAGGGCGCCGATCAGGGTGACGGCGGCCAAAGCACTCACGATGCCGAGGCCCGGGATGTCGGTTCCCACGAGCGAATCGGCCCACCGGATCGCGAGCCAACAGAGGTAGAAGGTGAGCGCCGCCGGCGCCGTGATCAGGAGCCCGCGGAGGAAATAATTGGCCAGCCGCCGCATGGAGTGCCTAACGCCCCAAGCGGAGGCCGAGTCCCGCCGTCATCATGAAGTCGGACTGGGTCCGCTGCCCAAAGCCGGGGCCGGCGCTCCACCGGTAGACGTAGAGATCACCGTCGAACCGGAGGGTAACCATCGACGACATCGCGATGTGAAGACCTCCGCCGACCACGCCGCCGATGTCGAGTTGGTCCGAGGCCAAGTCGAACGCCGTGCCGCCGTGCTTGATGCCGCTCAGTCCACCGCTCAAGACCAGGTCGGTTCCGGTGCCCCCGGTGGTGGCCTCGAAGACCGCCTTGAGCGAGCCGCCCTGCACGTTGGCGTCGAAGGTCCGGTTGAACGGCCCCACCGCGATCCGCATGTCGTTGCCGGACATGAAATACGTCCCCTCGACCCCGAGCCGCCCGGAGCCGTACACCGTGGCCCGCCCGCCGAACCCGCCGCCGGTCAGCATCTCCGCGGTGACCTGAATTGGAGTGGACCCGAGCCCCGGAACCCGGATGGCCCCGAGTTGGCCGGTTGGGATCAAGCCGCCGACGAATGGGGTAAACTCGATCCGGCGGCGTTTTTGGGCCGCCGCCGGGCAGACCAGCACGGCCAGGCCGAGGAGTACCAGGATGGTGGGTTTCAGGGAACTATGCATGAGCGTCTCCGTCGTGGAAGCCGGGAATGATCATCGTCCAGGCCTTACGAGATCAAGGGTTCGAGGGTGGCAAGCAGGGCATCCAAGTGTTCGACCTCAATATCGCCCATGTGGCCGATTCTGATCATCTGGCCTTGGTCGGCCGAGATCCCTTGTCCCACTAGAAAGCCCTGGGCTTCGAGCGCCGCGGCGATCGGGGCGGCGGCGCGCCCCGCCGGGGGCCGAAAAACCGACACCGTCGGGGTCCGTCTCTCGGGCCGAGCCAGGAGGTCGAGACCCCGCTCCGCGGCCCAGGAGCTGAACCGAGCGGACAGGAGCCGATGGCGCTCCCACCGCGGCGCCCACCCGCCCGCCGCCTCGATCCGCCGAAGCTGAGCCACCAGTGCCATGAAGAGCGGGAGGGCCGGCGTCTCGGCCAGGCGGTAGTTAGCGGCCATCTCGACCCACCGGGTTACGCTGAAATAGAAGCCGGCGTCGTCCATCGAAGCCGCCCGTTCGGCCAACCGCCGGCTGACCGCCCCGAACGCCAAGCCGGGAGGAAGGCCCAGCGCCTTTTGGGAGCCGGTCACCATGAAGTCGATCCCGAGCCGGTCCATCTCGATCGGAACTCCGCCGGCTGAACTGACGCCATCCACCAGAAAATGCACGTTGGGCCGCTGCCTGACGGCCGCCGCCAACTCGGCCAGTGGGGCCAGGGCGCCGGAGGTCGATTCCGAATGAACCACCGCCACGGCGTCGACCGCGGGGCCGTCGAGAAACGCGGTCAGTTGGGCGGCTTCCAGGGTTCCGCCGATCGGGACGTGAACCCGGGTGACCTCCTTACCGCACCGCTCGGCGATTTGGGCCCAGTATTCGCCGAAATACCCGGTCACGACGACTAAGACCCGTTCCCGCACCGCGTTCCGGATCGCAGCCTCGAGCAGCCCGGTTCCGGAACAGGTGACCGTGAAGACCGGCTGGCTGGTCCCGAACATCGCCCGCAGCTGGGGTTGGATTTCCTCGAGAAACGGGCGCATTCGGGGCCCGTAGTGGGCAAACATCGGCGCCACCATGGCCTGGAGCAGGTCCGGATGGACGCCGGTAGGCCCCGGCAAGAAGTTCTTCCCAAAAGTCATGGGTCCGAACCTATCGCATCCGCTTCCAACGGGGCAAGTTGAACCGGGGCCGGTGATCGACCACATTCCTCTGCCGGACCGCCGACCCATTCTCGCCTCGCGGAGCGTTCAGTGACCGATTCCCTCAACCGCCGCACCTTTCTGGGCGTTGCCGCCGCGGTGGTGGCCGTCCCGACGCTCGAGTCTCAGTCGGCCTTTCCGGCGCCGGCCATCCTTCGGCCAACTGCCTCGAAGTTGGCGGCGGTGGCGTCGTCCA
>JANPEL010000322.1:0-27168 GCA_031431925.1 Gemmatimonadota bacterium
GGGGTACACTCACCCATACCCTGTCAGAATGCCGGATGCCGACTTATAACGTCGATCTCACCACTGACCGCGGGCAGAACCGGGTGCCGTTCACCCTGGACGATGACCGGCCCTTGGGTCCTCAAGTGCAGCACATTCTCGAGGAGCTTCGCCAACGAGGTCTGGTCCTCCGCGGCGGCCCCGACGATGAATTGGCCGTCCGCTGGAACGGCAAAGAGGTCGACGCATCGAAGACCCCCCAGCATCTCGGCCTGACCTCTCACTATTCGATCGAACTCCGAATGCGGTCCCGCCGGGCGGCTCCGCCGGCCGAGCGGCGCCAGGAGCCGCCGGCCACACCCGTGCTCCCGCGGGGCGGCTACATCGGGATGGTCTCCGGCCTCACCGGCGCGGCGATCGCGTGGGCGGCGTCGGCCTTCCTCCTCGTAGACCTCCCCGCCTTCCTGCCGAACTATGGGATGCTCGATGTCGTCGTCGCGGTGCTGCTCGGCGGGTTGATCGGCGGCTTCGTGGTCGGCTGTGCGGAAATGGCCCAGGCCCGATCGTTCGGAATTGGGTTCCTCGGTGGGCTTGGGCTCGGCGCCCTCGGCGCCGGCCTGGGCTGCTTCCTCGGTGGCAGCTTGGCCGGGCCGCTCGGCTTCGCCCAGAGCCGTCAGGGCTTTCTGATCGCCCGGATCGTGATTTGGGTTCTGACCGGCGGGCTGGCAGGGTTGTTCATTGGGGCGTTCTTCTTCCGGCGCGATCGGCACCGGCTCCTCGACGGCTTGCTCTTTGGCGCCGTGGCCGCACTGGTGGCCGCCATGGTCATGTCGTTGCCGGGCCGGACCGATCTCTGGCAGATGCTGGCCTTTTCGCTCCTCGGCGGCAGTCTCGGGTTCGGGCTGATCGGCCCCTCGGTGCGCCGTGGGGCCGGGGTCTTCGAGCTCGAAACCGTGGCGGGACGGTCGGCGGGATTGTTGCGCCATCGGTGGTGGGTCATTCCTGACACTGGGGTCACCTCGGTCGCGGGCCGGTTCGAAATCAGGTCGGTCCAGGGTCGCTGTACCCTGGTGCCCGCAGCCGGCACCGCTCTCGAGCTTCAGGGCAAGCCGGTGGGCGGCTCGGCGGAACTCATCAATCGGGACATCGTCGGGCTGGCCGGGAGCCAATTCCACTTCCGACGGTTCCCCGGAGGTGGGATATGATGACCGGGCTGTTGGCGGTTTTGGTGGCCGCGGCCGGCCAGACCGGGGACACCGCCAAGCAGGACCTCGTGCTGCTCCGGTGCCAGTCGGGGCAGCCGACCCCTTGCTTCGTGACCGAGTTCGATCTTGGGAGCACCCGGCTCGATTCGAACCTGGTCTGGCGGGCCACCTTCCGGGGCGATACGGCCGTGCCGGGTATCGGGCGCCGGTCCCGGGCGCTCGGCGCGGGCGCCTCGCATCGGCTGCTGATTTTGGTCGACGTCAGCGGCAGCATGCGCGACGTGGTCGGCACCGGGCGGGCCAGCCGGTTCGGCTTGACCCGAGCCGCCCTTCGCGATTTCCTGGTGAGCCTTGATTCCCTACCGCCGGGGTCGGTCAAGGTGGCAATTGCTCCGTTTGGGAGCCGCCAAGTGGCGCCCCAGATCCAGGCGGCGGCCTTTGGCACTCCGGCGGATGCCCAGACGGCCCTGGACCGAATCACCGATCCGCGGACCGACGAGAACACCGGCCTCTATAGTGCTGTCGATCTCGGGGTGCGAAAGCTCGAATCGGAGCTCAAAACTGCCGGCGGCGGTGGGCTCGGAGTGCTCCTTTTGGTGAGCGACGGCGTGAACCAAGTCTTCCCGGCCCGGGGTGACGATCCGGACCTGCTCGACGGGGCCGCCGGCCTCGACCGAGCGGTCCGAGCGGTTGAGCGGAGTTCGGTTCTACCCTCGATTCTCGGGATCAACCGGGTCGACGAGTCGGTCCTCCGCCGGTTGGCCGGGCCGCGGGGGCAAATGACCGTGGTGAAAGACGACGGCTACGAGATCGATCGGGGGCTGGCCCGGGCCCGCGACCTGCTTTGGCGAACCTGGGAAGTGTCCTTCTCGCTCGTGAGCAGCCGGGAGGAACTGGGCCGGAGCTGGGCTCTACTCGGCGCCCGAGCGGGGAAACCGCTGGGACAGGGGGTCTGGACTCCACCCACCATTGCCCTACCAGCCTTCGAAGGCACGGTGCCGACGGCCCTGGCCGCCGCCTCGAGCCCGATCCGCGCCGACCGGCGTTGGCTCCTCGCCCCGATGCTCTTGGTGATGCTGACGCTGCTTTGGGGGGTCCTCCCGCGGTACCTCTGGCCGGTGGTAGCCGACCCGCAAACGGCCCCGGTGGCGAAAGCCGACCGGGCCCCGGTTCCGGTGGCCGGCGCCCTTCGCGCCGGGTTGCAAGAAGTGCCGCCCCGCCGCCCCACGGATGTGACCGCGGCGAAGGCTCGACGCGGTTAGGCGCAGTTGCCCAACGCCTTGCGGGAAAGGCACTTGGGCGGTATCTACAGGGAACCACGAAAATCTCTAATTCACCGGGAGACTGCTTCGAATGCCAGTCGTAAAAGTGACTCGTGCCGGGGTTCGCCAAGCGCCCCGCCAAGTTCCCACCGAGACCACGGCCACCATTATGCCGATGACGGTCGATCGGGTCGGTCAGGAAACCTCCGAAGACGAGGAGCCGACCAAAGTCTCGAGTCTGGCTGAGGCGTTCGAGAAGTACAAGCCGTCGCTTGACTTCAAGACGAATGTCGGCGAAGACGGCACTGAATTCGCAGCGCAGCTCGATTTCAAGGGTCTCAAAGACTTCGACCCGAAAAAGCTGATGATGCGGGACGGGAACAAACGAAACGACCTGGCCGACCTCCAGAGCCAAGTTGATCTCCTCCATCGGATGCGGGAACGGTTCTCGGTCCTCTCGGTTAGGCGATCCTGGGAAAATCCCGAGCAGCGGGCCGAGATTCTCGAGGCCGTGGCTGAGTTCCAGGAAGCCCTGAAGAAGCTGTCCGGAGGTGCCGCGTGAGCGAGGTCAAGACCGCCCAAGAAATCATCGGCCAGAAGAAGGCCGGCAAAGCCATCGAGGAAATTTTCAACGTCATCCATCCGGCGCCGTCGAAATCGGCGCTCAAGGACATTTTCACGGCCGAGTCGGCCGGACAATTCCTGAAACGGGTGGCCGATCTGTCGAGTCTGTTGTCCACCGCCGACAGCTACGACCAGGTGCTCAAGAAGCTCGACGCCCAGATCGGCCGGCTCGAAGCAACCCGGGACGACGTCTTGGGTCAAATCTACGAAAAGATCCGCCCGATCGAACGGAGCTACCGGCAGCTGCAGCTGTTCTTTGAGAACGCGGAAGTCCGCGATAGCCAGCAGCGGCCGCCGGTCGAGTTCTTCATTTTCAACGCCGACACCAAGGCCATTACCAGCGACGTCAACAGCACCACGATCGTGGCGGTCGACGAATTCGTGAAGTCACGGAATGACAGCTTCAACTTCCGCCAGTTCATTTGCAACATGGTGCTGCCGGGGTACGTCGCCGACAGCGTCCGGAAACGGTTCGAGGACATCGCCAACCAGTGGGGCATGCTCCTGATCGGCGACTTGAAGGATGATCAGTCCTTCAAGCAGCTCTCCGACCAGTTCCGCACTGATGGCGGCGCGTACGAGTTCCTGAAACGTCCCGAAGACCGGGCCGCGGCCGATGTCGTGATTGCCGGGTACGTCAAGCTCCGCGACAAGCACTGGTTTGAAAAATCCGACGACGACAGCGAAAACGCCGACCTGTTCGGCCCGGCGTCGATGCTCTTTGCCGGTAGCTTGGCCCGGACCGACCGCACCACCGGCGGCGGGATTGCTCAAGGCCCGGTCGGGATGATCTTCGGACAGATTCGGGGGGTCGACAAGGCCCGGATCGAGCCCCGGATTTCGCAGATGGAACACCTGTCGATGGAACGCCAGGTCGTGAGCATCATCCGGAACGAAGACAACCAGCTCTGCTTCGTCGGCAGCCGGACTCAAGCCGAGGACCCCAAGGGCGTGCTGAAGTTCTTCACGTCCTACCGGGTCCTCCGGTACCTCGAGCGCCGGATTGCCGTCTACCTCCGCCGGGTGGCGGAACAGCGGCTGACTCGCGATCTCGTCAAGGAGCAGGTCCGCAATCCGATCGAGGAGTTCCTCGAGGACGAGTTGAAGCGGGGAACGATCTACAAGTACAACATCGATATCGATATGGACGAGGACAAGTTTGCCCAGGGCGTGCTCGATATCAATCTGGAAGTGTTGCCCGTCGGTCCGGCGGAGACCTTTGAGTTGAAGATCGACGTACCGAAGTTCGGCGACAAAGCCGCCAAGGGCTGATCGTGGCCGACGAGACCGAAGACGGCGCCAAACCCGACCTCCGCTTTTCCTCGATCGAGGAAAAGGGCGTCCGGATCGATCGCAACCTGGACGGGTCCGGTCACTTGGCGCGGGGCGACAAGACCAAGATGTCGGTGCTCAACTTCTCGTCCCGGCATCAAGTCCGGACCGAGCGAGACCCCGACTTCGAGTTTCGGCCCGGGCCGGCCAAGCCGGAACCAGCCGTTGCGCCGGACCCGGTGCCGGCTCCGGTTCAACCGGCCGCCGCCGAGCCCGCGGAGGCGTCGGTGGTTGACAAGATCAAAGGATTTTTTGGCTTCTGACCTTGGTAGGCGCCCGGTCGCGGCCGCCGTCTACCCAGTTTTCCGCGAGACTTAGGGGATCCCAGCATGGCAACGTACAATCGCGTCAAGGTCAAGATCGATTCGACTGAATTCCGCCCGTCCGAGGTGAAGTACACCTTGGCCCGCAACGCCAACCAGGTCGGTCGCCGGGTCGGCGATTCCGTGGTCGGCCGGGTCGAGATCTTCATTGACGCGAGCATCTTGGACAACATTCCCCAAGCCGCCCAGATCGAGATCTGGAAAATGGCCACCGAGTCGAAAGACCCCCTCCACAAGGTCGAGATCACTTGGTATCTCGACGAAGCCGACAAAGTCCTCCACGCCGTCGAATTCATGGGCTGGGTCAGCACCTTCGAAGTCGGGAACCCCCCGGCCGAGTTCCAGGCCGGCGGTAACATGGTCCAGTTCAAGAACCTGATGCGGCTCGAACTGACCGTGGTGGTCGACGAAACCAACGTCACCAAGCACAAGTTCACGAAGTGATCTCGGCACTCGGCACTCGGCGCTCGGCCGAGTCGCCGAGCGCCGAGGTGCCGAGTGCCGAGTGCCGAGAAACATGCCGACCGCGTTTCCGCTTCGGGTCCTGCCTGATGGGTCGCTGGCCCAGCAGGATCAGTTCGATGCCGTTATCGAGGTCATGAAGTTCTTTGCCGTGACGGGCACGACGGCGCTGCCCCACGCGCCCTGGTTCGGGCTGTTTGAGGCCTTCACCGAGGCCGGCCGGCGCCAGAATCAAGATCACGAAAATCTCAAAGATGCCCTGAACATCGCCCTTGGGAAGCTCGGGGTAACGGCAGTGAAGGTCCAAGGTGTGTCGACCGGCACCGCGGACCCCCGAACCGGGCGCCGCTCGTTTCGGGTAACGATGATCGACGAGTTCGGCGCGGTGCGGCACGGCGACGTTCAAGCCGCATGACGCTCGGCGACAGAAGGGGACCGCGATGAAAGTCACGATGCGGGTCATGATCGGCGAGTTGGTGCTCAGGAACAGCGAACTCGACCGGTTGGAAGTGGTCCATGAACTTGGCCAGCACGCCACTTGTCGAATCGAGTTCATCCGCGACAGCGCCACCGATGTGAGCCTCGACCAGCTGTTGCGGGATCCGGTCATCGTGTCGGTCAAGGCCGAAGGCCAGCTACCCATCGTGATCTTTCAAGGGTCGATCGGCGACGGCTCCCAGAGCCACCTCTTGAACCAGGGCTCCCGGTTCGTGCTCGAGGCCCTCTCGCCCTCGGAGTACCTCGAGTTCGTCGATACGGTGTACTACCCCGAGAGCACCATCACGTCGATCGCCGGCAAGTTCGGGGTCAAGATCGTCGGGAACCTCCGGCGGAAACCCGAGCCATTCGATTTCGTCCAATGGGGTGAGTCGGAAATGAACTTCATCCGCCGCCTGGCCGATGAACACGGCGGGTTCCTGGTCACCCAGGGCGTGGAGCCGGAGATCCGGACCGAGTTCGTCGACAAGGGTTGGGAACTCCTCTGGGGGGATACCCTGCTCGAAGTCACCGCCCGGGCCCGCCCGGCCAACCACGGGGTGGCCGGCGCCAGCTATGACCCGAAGACCAAGCACACCCACGTCCATGCCGGGATCCGACAAGCGCCGCCGTCGTTAGGTGGGGCGGCCAAGCTGGTCGGCGCCGTCGCCGAGTTGGCCCGCGATGCCGCCTCCAGCGGTGATCCCGGGCTCGAACTCGCCACCGCCCGCGAAACGACCCACGCCGACTTCAAGGCGTCGCTTCGCCGCGAGAGCGAACGGGAGCTCGGCGCCGCGGTGTTGGTCGAAGGCGTGTCCGCGCTGCCCGGGCTCGGGGCCGGTGATCTGGTCACCCTGATCCCCGGGGCCAACTTCCTGCTGCCCACCACCGGCAAACTCGGCCTGATCAAGGTCACTCACACCTTCACCGACCAGCAATACTCGGCCCGGTTCGTCGCGACGCCGTGGAAGAATTTCACCAACCTCGAACGGCCCGAGGTCCCGACGCTCCCGGGGCCCGTCACCGCCGAAGTCATTGAGACCGCGGCCGACCCGCAGAAGATGGGGCGGATCAAGATTTCGTACCGCTGGCAGGGAGCCTTGGCCACCAACTGGGCCCGGATGTTGACTCCCCATGCCGGCAACGGCAGGGGCATGATGTTCCTGCCCGAGGTCGGCGACGAGGTTCTCGTGATCTTCGAGGCCGGCGAACCGGAGCGCCCGATCATCGTGGGCTCGCTCTGGAACGGCCGCGACCTGCCGCCGGAGGCTACCGACGGCAACATGGCCAAGCGCCTGATTACCAAGAGCGGCAATACGATCCAACTGCTCGATGACGCCGACGCCGAGACGATTGAGATCTTCACGCCGCAGGGCAAATGCCTCCTCCAGATGAGCAACAAGGGCGCCCACCCGGTCATTACGATCCACTCCGACGGCGATATCGCGCTCCAAGCCACCGAGGAAATCCGGATCAAGTGCAAGAAGCTTGTCCACGACGTCGACACCGACTCGGTCACGAAGGCCGGCGGCGATTACTCGGTCGATGCCGGGAAGAACCTGACCCTGAAGGCCGGCATGGACGCCGGCCTCTCCGGCCTCAACGCCATCATCAAGGGCGGGATGAATGTCGAATCGGTGGCGGGCGCCATCAACAATGTGGTTGGGACCATGGTGCACATCCAGCCGCCGGGCTTCATGGGTAAGCAGGTAAGCCCGAAGCCCGCCAAGGCCGAGAAGAAGGACCTCGGCGACCGAGCGAAGCCGGGCAAGGCTCCTCCGGAACGGACCGCCGATGCGAAGACTCCGCGGGGATAGCGCCGGCTCGTGACCGCTCGCCCCGCGCCGCGCCTGCCGCACAAGTCCGCCGCCGATATTTCGGCGGAGCTCCGGAACAGCTTCGTCGAGTCGCTGTATCGGGTCACCGGGTCACAGGCCGGGCCCGATCCGGTCCTCACCGCGATGTTCGAATCGCTGGCGGTGCAGTTCGACCGGATTTACCAAGAGGCCGATCAGGTCTTCTTCGGGGCGGCGCTCGACGACCTGATCCGGGGGCTCGGCATGCCGGCCCGCCTGGCGCGCCCGGCGCAGGCGGTGGTCCAGTTCAGCCAGTTGAGCGCCCGAGAAACGGTCTCGCCCGAAATCGAGCTCGTCGGCTATCAGGCCAGCGGGGAACCGGTGGCCTTCGCCCCCGACGCCACCATCGATATCGCGCCCGTCGATCTCGTCTTTGCGGGGATTGCCGAGGAGGGCCGCCTGGCAACGTTAGGCGGCGCCCGGCTTCCCTGGGTCAACCAGCCGCTCCTGCCCGGGCTGTCGAGTCCGGTCTCCCTGTCGAGCGCCGCCCCGACGGTGTTCCTAGCGTTCGAAACCGATCCGGCCCATCTGAGCCGGATCGGCCTCTTCGTCGAAACCGCGAGCCCCACCTCCACCCTCGCCGCCACCCTCGCCCGGAGCCCGTGGCAGCTCCTCGACGCCGGCGGCCGGGTCACCGAGCGCGGGGTACTCCGGGTCGGCCGGACCCGCGGCGGGATGCGCCAGTTGGCGTTCCTCGGTGACCTCCGCCCCCGGATCGAGACCGCCGGCGCCGCCGCCGCGGTGCCGCTGGTCGGTGGCGTGGTCGGGGAAGGGGTCTGGCTCTTTCCCGAGATCCCGCCGGAGCGCCGCTGGCGCTCGCGGGTGCCCCCGGCCATCGCGGAGGCGGTCCCGCGCCTGATGCCGGCCGGTCACGAACAGGCGCTCGATCGGCCCCTCGTGTGGCTCCAAATTCCCCTGCCAGCAGGGACCCGGGCGGTCGCGAGCCAGATTACCCGCTTCGCGATCAATTGCGTCACCGCCTCGAACATCGAAGTCTGGAGCGAGCAGATCGATTTTCCGCGGCTCGGGAACGTGGTCAGCCATCGCCCGTCCACCGCGGCCGATCGCCACGTGCTCGGGGTCTCGAGCGTCGTCGGCGAGACCGGCGATCCGTACTCGGAGGTGGCCGATCTCGAGACCGCCGCCGGCTCCGGCCGGTTTCGGTATCTCGGCGGCGGCCGGTTCGAATTTGCCCCGGCCCGCCAACCGAGCGGCCGGTTCGATCTCTACGCCATGCTCCGGATTCTCTACTGCGACGGCGACAGCGCCAATGGGATTGCCGCCGGAAAGATCGAGCAGATTCGGAGCGAGTTGCCGAAGAATCCGCTGGCCCGGGTGGCGAACCTCACGGCCAGCAAGGGCGGAGCGGATCCGCCGGAGTATCCCGAAGCCAGGCTCCGATTTGCCGAACAGCTCCGGACCCGCGAGCGCGTCGTCACCGCGGCCGACATCGAAATCGCGGTCCGCGCCACCGAGCCCCGGGTGGGAGACGTCCGAGTCGAGAGCGTGTCCGAGATCACGGCCGCGGGGCTCGGCCTGGTGACGATGGTCACGGCGGTGGTTCGCCCCGAGGATTTTGCCGATCCCAATGCCGAGCTCGAGCGGCTCCGCACCGAGCTTGAGGCCTATTTGTCCGAGCGGTGTATGATCGGTCAGCGGATCCAGGTCGTGATGGAGCGGCGGACCACTCGGTGAGTACCCTGATGCCCAATTTCGTCGCCCCGACCCGAGGGGTCAGGCAATCCCTTGATTCGGCGGTCGAGTCGCTCAACCAATTGGGCGTCGACATGAACCGGATCGTGCTCCGAAGTGCCGGGCCCGGCTGGCGGCGGGGCACCGTGGTGTCGCAAGAGCCGGCACCCGGCACGCTGCTCCGCCCGGAGAGCCGGGTAACGCTCACGGTGGCCGGGGCGGGGGCATTGGACACCGCGCCGTTCGCGATGCGCGACAGTGCGGACGGCGAATTACGGATCGACCGGCTGTTCGAATTGTTCGACAACCACTTCCTCCGGCTCGGCCATCACATCCGGTCGGCGGGCGGGATGTTGTCGCTCCGGCCCGGCGACTACGAAGGCGCGGCCCGATGGATCACCGAGATCTTTGGCCTGTCGGTCAAGCCCTGGCCCAAGGAGCTCTGGTATGACGTGGCGCGGTTGCTGCCGTCACTTCATCGCATCGCCGGGCGCCCCGAAGGACCCGCTCTGGCCCTCCGGGCAGTGTTCCGGTTGCCGGCATCGCCGGTCAGATTAGTCTCGGGCATCGCTCCCGTCCCCCACGAGCGGCGGACTCGGCTCGGGAGCACGAATGGCAGGTTGGGCGTCGACGCCCTGGTGGGCGATGGCGTGACCGTGCACACGGCGGTGGAGATCGATATCGGCCCGGTCGACCTGGCCACGTACTGGCGTTGCAACACCGTCACCGAGCGGCGGCAGCGCGACGCCCTCTACCGGCTGGTGCTGCCGGCGCATGTTCAGGATCGGGTGACGGAACGATGGATGGTCGGCCGGCGCGACGAGCCCGCTACATTGGGCGACCGGGAGCGTCCGGCTGCCCTTGGGGTCAACAGTTATCTCGGGAAACCCGAGCCGAGGAGTGCGGCATAAATGCAGGATGAGAAATCATTCCGATCGGTGAACTGGACCACGGGGATGTTGCTCACCCCGGACCATTTCCTCCAGCAGGACCGCCATAACGAGGAGTTGGTGGTCTGGCTGCTCCGGTACTGCGTCCCGGTCTCCGGCTTGGTCGGCGGCGGGGTTCGGCTCGATTCGGTTGAGCAAGGCCTCGCCAAACTCGATCCAAAAGTCGAATTGGTCAACGACGGCGACCGCTTGCGGGTCTCGGTGCTCCGGGCCCGGGCCATTACGCCAAGCGGCGAACTGATCGACGTCGATGAGTCGCGTCCCATCGAGGTCGACGTGAACCGGAGCGACCTCGCCGGGATCAGCGACCTGCTGGTCTATTTGGTTCGCCGGCCGGAGAAGGAGCCGGATCCGGACTCAGTCGGGGCCGATCAGGCCAATCCCAATCAGGCGGCCTACAGCCGGACCCGGTACGAGGTGCGGCTCGGGATTCCGGCCGATCTGGCCTCCTCGTCCGTGGCGGTGGCCCGGCTCCGGCGGGCCTCTGAGACCCTGGGCTTCGAAAAGGACGGCCACTATATCCCGCCCTGCGCCTCGCTGCTCGCTCACAGCGCGTTGTACGATGCGGCCACGAAGATCCAGGCGGAGACCCGGTTGCTGGTCGGCGAGTTCCAGTTGGTCCACGAAAAAGCCGGCCACTTCGCCGAGCGGGTGGCCACCCGCGGAGTCGATATCCGGGCCGATCTCGACATCCGGAGCTTCGTCGAACGGGCCGTGTTGGCCCTGGAAACCGCCGCCTATGAAACGGCCGACCTCACGGTCGCGCCCCAGCGGTTCTTCCAGCAGATCGACCGGGCCAACCGGCTGATCGCGCTGGCGCTCTCCCTCAGCCCGTCGAGTCGCCAGTTCTTCAAGGACTTGGGCCAAGTCGATGCCTCGTACTCCGAACTGCTCGATTCCGAGCAGGGCGTGCTCCGGACCGCCCGAGACCTCGACCGCCGCGAGGAATTGCGTCCGCTGGCCGCCCGCGCCATGGAGACCCTGACCCGGCTTCGGCGGTTGGTGGCCGCCTTGGCCGGCAAGTATGTCGACTACCGCCTGAACCAGTCGATCGAGTCGATTCGCTTCATGCTCGATCGCGATGGCGAGCATTTCTACGAAGCGGTATCCTCGCCGTCGCACCCGCAGCGGGAGGGCGACCTCCTCACCTTCGTGTTTACCCAGCTGGAGCTCACCGGCCGGCATGAATATCGGATCGTCCTCACCGGCGACCCCAGGAGCACGGCGGGCTGGGCCGTGGGCCAGGAACTGAGTGTCTCGATCCGCGTCAATGCCTCGGGCGGCCCCCGCCCGCCGATGTCGAGTGCCGTCATGTGCGAGGTCGAGGGCCAGCGGAACTTCGCGGTCAACTTCGACACCCCGCAGGATGTCACCACGATTGCCGGGCTCACGGTGACGGTGCAGCCGGGCCAAGGCATCCGGGGCGCGGTCCTGTTCCGCCGCCGGCTCGGCATGGCGAGTCCCGGGGCGGGAGGGGCAATGCCCGCGGCCGCGCCCGTCGCGGCCCCGCGGCCCGCCGAAGCACCGTTTCAGCCGCCGCCACCTCCGCCTCCACCGGCGGCACCCAAAATCACGCTCAAACGCCCGGGACAGGGCTGATTCGAGTTCGAGGAACCCATGGATCTCAATCGTCTTTCGATGGACCTGACGGCCGCGCTCGAAGAGTCACGGCGGATCGCCACCAAAGCCGGCCAGGCGTACATCCAGGCCAAACACCTCCTGATTGCCCTGCTCGATCCGAAGGGAGCGTTAGGCCGCACCGCCGCCAAAGTGGGGCTCGATGCCGCCGGCGCGCTCCGCCGGGTCGAAGCCGTGCCGGATGGGGCCGACGCGGTCAAAGCCGATCCGGGCCGTCAGCCGGTGGCGGGCCGAACCCTCCGAGACCTGCTCGACCGGGCCACGGCCGCCGCCGACAAGAAGGGAAGCCACACGGTCGGGCCGCTTGAGGTGGCCCTCGCGGCCGTCACCTCGGACCAGGCCAATCTGGGCCCGGCCCTCCGGGACGCCGGTTGGACCGAGGAGAAACTGACCGCCGCCCTCAAGTCGCCCGAGGTGATGCAGCCGACGGAAGAGAAATCGGCCGAAGCCGGGGGCAGCGTCCTGGCCAAGTTTACCCGGGATCTGACCGAGGCCGCCCGGGCCGGCAAGATCATGCCGGTGGTCGGGCGCGATGCCGAGACCCGGAACGTCATCCAGACCCTGCTCCGAAAAACCAAGAACAACCCGGTGCTAGTGGGTGATCCCGGAACCGGCAAGACCGCCGTGGTCGAAGGCCTGGCCCTCCGGATCGCGGCGGGCGACGTCCCGGAGTCGCTCAAGAAATGTCGGCTTTTGGCCCTCGATCTCACCGGCCTGGTGGCTGGCGCCAAGTACCGGGGCGAGTTCGAAGAGCGGATCAAGGCCGTCGCCGATGAGGTTCGTGAACTCGACGACGTCATTCTCTTCCTCGATGAAATCCACACGCTCGTCGGCGCCGGCGGCAATGCCGGTGGTATGGACGCCGCCAACATCCTGAAGCCGGCCCTGGCCCGGGGTGAACTCCGCTGCGTCGGCGCCACCACGTTCGATGAATACCGCGAGTCGATCGAAAAGGACGGGGCCCTCGCCCGCCGGTTCGAGAAAATCGTCTGCGACGAGCCCGATGACGAAATGACGCTCGCCATGCTCCGGGGCGTCAAAGGCAAATATGAGAGCCACCACGGCGTGACCATCACGGAGGAGGCGCTCCAGTCGACCGTCAAATTGGCCCGGCGTCACATCCGCGACCGGTTCTTTCCGGACAAGGCCTTCGACGTGCTGGATGAGGCCTCGGCCCGGCTCCGGATGCAGCGGGAAGCCAAGCCGAACATCATCGACGAGAAGGAACGGGCCTTGGTCCGGCTCAAGACCAAGCTCGAAGCCATCAAGACCAGCGGCGAAGGTGAGGCGGCGCCGGTCGAGAAGGAGATCAAAGCCTCCGAGGCCGATCTGGCGGCCATTCAACGCCGCTGGGCCGAAGAAAAGGAGGTCGGCGACGGCCTCCAAGCCACTCGGAAGGCTACCGCCGAAAAGCAGGCCGAGTTGACGTCCGCCGAGTCGGCCGGCGACGTCGCGAAGGCCGCCGAGATCCGGTATGGCGCCCTCAAGTTCCTCGGCGAGCAAGAGGCCGACTTTACCAAGCGGCAGACCGTCATTCTCGAGCAGGGTGTCATGGTGCCGCAGGAAGTCCGGGGCAACGACGTCGCCGATGTCATCGCTCGGCGGGCCGGCATCCCGATTTCCCGGATGATGGAAAGCGAGCGGGACCGGCTCCTCAAGCTCGAAGAGCGGCTGGCCACCCGGGTCATCGGGCAGCCGGAGGCGGTCGACGCCCTGGCCGAAGCGGCCCGCCGGATGCGAGCCGACCTCCGGAAGAAGCGGAAACCGGCCTCCTTCCTGTTCGTTGGGCCAACCGGTGTCGGCAAGACGGAACTGGCTAAGGGACTGGCCGAGGCCCTGTTCGACGATGAGAGCGCCTTGATTCGGATCGATATGGCCGAGTACAAGGACTCCGGCTCGATCTCGGGTCTGATCGGGTCGCGGCCGGGTTTGGTCGGCTCGGAGCAGGGCGGCTTCCTCACCGAACAGGTTCGCCGGTCTCCCTACTCGGTGGTGCTCTTCGATGAAATCGAAAAAGCCCACTCCGAAGTCATGGATCTGATGCTCGGCCTGTTGGACGAAGGCCGGCTGACCGACGCCAAAGGCCGGCTCTGCGACTTCACCAATACCATCGTGCTGCTCACGTCGAACCTTGGTGTCAAAGAGGCCAACGCCGTCGCGAAGACCAACGACGAGCGGCGTGACATCATCATGAAGGTGGTCCAGAGCAGCCTCCGCCCCGAGATCTTCAATCGCCTCGGCGGCGTGATTCCGTTCAACTCGCTCGAGATGGACACCCTCGAAACGATCGTGGGGATGCACCTGAAGAGTCTCGGCAGTCGTCTCAAAGAGGAGTACAAGGGAACCCTCGAGGTTGATCCCGATGCCGTCACCCTCCTGGCCACGTTGGCGTACGACCCGGCCTATGGAGCGCGTCCGGTCGAGCGGACCATCGACCGGAGCATTCTGAGCCCGCTGTCCCGCCTCATCATCGGTGGCGATGTGGTGGCCGGCACGGTGGTCCGGGTGGTCAAGGACGGCGAGGAAATCGTCCTCCTGGCCGGTACCAAGGATGAAGTCGATGCCGAGGCCATCGTCGTCAAAGCCGAACGGGCAGCAGCCGAGGCGAAAGGCACCAAGGAGGCCCCATGAAGCGGTTGCTGATTCTGCTGATCGCGGCGATGGCCCTGGCCCCTTCGGCCTCGGCCCAGATTCCGTTCTTCAAAAAGAAAAAGAAGGAAACGCCCCCGGCCGAAACGGCCGCCAAGGGTCCGGCCGAAACGGCGGCGGCAGGAGCCGCAGCCCCGCCAGCCGCGTCGACCGAGGCCGCCGCTCAGCAGCCCGGCGCTGCGCCCGCGATTTCGGCTCCGGCTCCCGCCGCACCGGCACCCGGCCAGGCCCGGGCCATGACCCCGGAGCAGGAAGAGGCTCTGCAGACCGAGATCGATCAGGCCATCGGCTCCGATGCCGTCATCGACACGTCCCTCGCGAAAATCACTGAACGAATGAGCCGGTGGCAGCGGCTGTTGCTCAAGCTGCCGCTTCAGGACGAACGTCGTCAAGCGGCCCAGCAGGCCTTCGATCGGGCTAAAGCCGACCTCGACGCCGCCAAGGCCCAAGGCGCCGCCAGGGGCAATGCCGGGGAGGACGTCAAGAAAGCCATTGCGGACAAACTCCAGACCGCCACGGCTGCCGTCGCCTCCAAGGATTGGGGCAATGCCGAGCGGGACGCGAATTGGGTGCTCGAAAAGGACCCAGAGAACAAACGGGCTGAGCGGATCCTCCAGCAAGCGGCGAGCGGGCGCAAACTGAGCGACCTGCTCTGGATGCTCGGGATGCTGGGCGCCGTGCTCGTTATCGTTGCGGTGCCCTTGGTCCTGGTTGGCAAATGGTACGCCAAGAAGCGGGAGGAGCGCGTTGCCAAGGAGCAGACGGCGGCCGCCAATCGCGCCGCGGTGCTCCAGATCGTCGACGGATTGGCCCGCGGCAAGCTGATCACGCTCGACAAAGAAAAGGCCACCTTCAAGATCGGCGCAGCCACGGGCCCCGGCGACACCGAAAAGAACGACCTCGTCATCAGTGACTCGGCCACGCTGGTGTCCAGGTACCATTGCACCTTGATTCGACGGGCCGGGGATTATTTCCTGGTCGACTCGAGTCTCAACGGCACCGCGGTCAACGGCGACATGCTCAAACGGGGCGACCACTACCCCCTCGAGGACGGCGACGAAATCACCGTGGCCGACGTGTCCCGGATCAAGTTCCTTCACGCCTGAGCCCGTGGTCGTCCCCGGGTTCGATCTGGTCCGCCGGCTCTCCCCACCAGGCGGACCCACCGAAGTCTGGTCCGCCGCGCCCGCCGCCGGCGGCGACCTGGTTGCCCTGAAGATCCTGGTTCCCGATCGGGCCTTGGAAGATCATCGTCTCCGGTTTGCCGCGGAGGCAGGTTTGCTCCGCCGGTTAGGCGGCCATCACGGCCTGATTGGATGCCTGGGCGTGGTGTCCTCCCCCCCGTGCTTGGTCCTGGAGTTCATGCCGGGCGGCACCATCCGGGACCGGATCGCCCGGTCGAGGTTGTCGCCGGCGGAGACCGTCCGCCTCGGCGTCGATACCGCCCGGACGCTCCAGTGGCTCCACGATCATCAGGTCATTCACCGTGACCTCAAAACAAGCAACATCCTGATCGCCGCCGACGGCTCCACTCGGGTGGCTGATCTGGGGGTGGCGGCCCAGGGCCACCCGCCGCGTGGCTTGCCGGAAGGGTGGGTGGAGGAGTCGGTCGGAACGTTAGGCTACGCCGCGCCGGAGCTCTTGAGGAACCCGGCAACCGCGACCCCGGCGGTGGACGTCTACGGTCTTGGGGCCGTGCTGTATGAAGCGCTGACCGGACGGCTCCCGGTGATGATGGAGGACGACGAAACCGAAGCCGCGTTCCGGGGCCGGATCATCTCGGGTGCGGCCCCGGTGCCCCTCACGGGCCGACTCTCGGCGGTGATCATGCGGGCCGTCGCTCCGGATCCTGGCGCCCGGTTTTCCTCGGCCCGGGCCCTGGCCGAGGCATTGCTGGACCTCAGCGAGGCGTAACGGTGTACTTGTCCCGCCGGTCACGGAACCGGTCGATGTGGAGATGCTTGCCCGTTCCGGCCCGATCGGGAACGCCCCGCTTGATGGCTGCCTGAATTTGGGCCAGGAGTACTGCGTCCAGAGAAAAATCCTTGACCCGGATACCCCGTTCGCCAAATGCCCGGATCAGGAACTGAACCTGGCTTGCCGAGAGATCTCTCGTCCGCACGTCGAACGCGCTGCCCTGGCCGTACAACGACAAGTGTTCGGGATGGTCTCGCCCGGTAATCTCGAAGGCCCGCTGGAACTGGGCCCGAAAGGCCAGCTGGGCTTCGTCCACCGCCTGCTTGAACTGATCGGACGTCAGCTTCGAACCGAGCGAGAGACTCAAGTTCTTGAAAGAATTCTTGACCCGCTGCCGCCCGCCGGGCAAACTTCGCTTGTTGAATTGATAGAGGTCGACGGCCGCGTTCTCGAAGGTGTTGATCGCCGTGACGAACCAGGCATTGCCCGCGATGGTGCTGTTCTTCAGCAGCAGGATGGCATCCGCCAGCTCCGCCTCCGCCTCTTGGTCGGCGCCTAAATCGAGCAACGTCGCCGCCCGTTCGAATCGAGTGGTGGCCTCTTCCATCAGGCGGTCAAAGGTCTCGGCCTCGAAGTCCGACAGGGTCGGAATCGAGTCGCTCTCGCCGGCCACCGACCGAACCCGCTGAATCGTCGTCACCGTGACATAGCCGAGCCCCGCCAGCACCACCGCCCCGACAATCAACCAGCCCCAGGGCGTCGTCGACCGCGACGACCGCACTCGACGGCGGCGCTGCCACCACCGCCGTTTCCGCCCCGGCTCAAGCACCGATTCATACTCCGGCTCCGGTTCCGCGACCACCGGCTTGACCCGGGCCTCACCCGTCACGAATTCATATCGCGCCGAAGGCCCCAACTCCACCACAGCCCCATCGACCAGCCTGGTGGCGGTCGCAACCCGCTCACCGTTCAGCCGAACCGCGGTCCCCGCCCCGAACGGCGAGAGGTAGTACCCATCCTGCCGCTCGCTGATCGAGGCATGCTTTTCCGCCACTCCGGGCAAATACACCCGCAGGGCACTCGACGACGAAGACCCAATCCAAAACGGCGACCGGTCCACCGCAATCGGACCACCCTGCGTCGGAGCAACCGGAACCAACCGAGGCGTCATGCGGGAGAAGATAATCTCGGCACTCGGCACTCGGCACTCGGCACTCGGCCGAGCACCTAATCCCTCAGGATCACGGTCGGATCGAGACGGGCGGCACGGCGGGCTGGAATCCAGGCGGCGGCCACGGCGACGGCCACCAGGAGTCCGGCGGCGCCACTGAAGATGACTGGGTCGGTGGGGGTCACTTCATACAGGACATTGGCGAGGAAGCGAGTGAGGCCGGCGGCGACGAGCAGGCCGGCGGCGACGCCGGCGAAGCTGAGACCAATTGCTTCGCCGACCACCAGGCGCTGGATACCCCTGGCCGATGCGCCGAGCGCGGCTCGGATACCCAGCTCCCGATGTCGCTCTGCCACTCCGCTCGAAATGACGCCGTAGATCCCCGCCGCCGCCAAGACCAGTGCCAGGCCGGCGAACGATTGAAAGAGCCGCAAAACGAACCGGCGAGCGTCGGTCGAACTCCCAATCACGGCGGTCATCGGCGCCAGCTTCGTGATGGTCGGGTCCGGGTCGACCCGCCGGACCGCGGCTCGCACGGCTTCCCTGAGCGAGGCCGGATCGGAGGTCGTCCGAGCCACCATGATCATCGAGGTATCGAAGAATTGCCACTGGTCCTCGGGAATGTAGATCTGGCGCGACGTCGGTTGGTCGAGTCCCACATGCTTGACGTCGCCGACGACGCCGACCACGGTGCGCCACGGGCTCTCGGGATCTCCCAGGTGAATCTGTTCGCCGACCGGATCTTGGCCCGGGAAGTCGAGCCGGGCGAACGTCGCGTTGATCACGACGACCGGGGGGGCCGAGTCGCGGTCGGCCAGGGCCAGGTACCGGCCGGCGACCAGCGGAATCCTCATCGTCTCGAAATAGCCTGGTGAAACCGAGTACCGGTCGGCACCTGGCTCATCCGCCGGGTTGGCCAGGGGTTTGGATCGAATACTGATGCTGTAGCCGTCAACGTTGCCGCCCAAGGGTAGCTGGCTGGTCCACGCAACCGAGGCAACTCCTGGCACCGCGGCGGCCCCAGCCGCCGCGTCGAGGAAATACCGGCGGAGGACTCGGCCGTCGTCGAACTTCGTCCCCGCCGACTGGACCTCCATGGTCAGGAGCCCGTCCGGATCGAACCCCGGGTCGACGTCGAGGAGGTGTCGCATGCTTCGAAACACCAGTCCCGCGCCGACCACCAACATGACCGCGACCGCGATTTCACCGGACACCAAGGCGCCGCGGAGCCGATGGCGCTGGCGACCGGCGGTGACCTTGGCGGTTTCTCGGAGCCCGGCCCGTCCGCTTCGGGTGAGCCAGAGCGCAGGCGCGAGCCCGAAAGCGATCCCGGTTCCGATCCCGGCCGCCATCGCCAAACCGAGAGCCGTCGCATCGATTCCGATGGCGCCCAGACGGGGCAACCCGGCGGGCGCGAGCGCCAGGATTCCCCGCAGGGCAACCGAGGCTACCCCAATCCCCACGGCCGCGCCGGCCAGGCCCAGGAGCATACTCTCGATCAGGATCTGTCGGAGGACTCGCTCCCGGTCGGCGCCTAGCGCCAAGCGGACGTCGAACTCCTGCCGCCGCTGCGCCATCTGGCCGAGCGAAAGGGTGGCCACGTTGAGGCAGGCAATCAGCAACACCAGGCCGACGGCGCCGAGCAGGGCAATCAGGGCCGGTTTGGTTGCCTTGGTCAGGTTGGTCTTCAGGGGCTCGACGACAATGCCGGGGGCGGGGTAGTCCTTGGGATAAGCCGCGTACAGCCGGGCCGAAATGAGCGTCAACTCCGCCCGGGCGGATGCCAGCGTGGCCGATGGGGCCAACCGGCCGATGGCCCGCAGGTGGCGACAAGTCCGGCAACCATAGGGGAGCGTCACCGAGTACCGCAGCGGCGACCAGATTTGGGCCCGCGGGCTGAGCAGGCTCTCGAACTCGGGCCCGAGGATCCCGACCACCGTGTTCGGATAGCCGTCGAGGGAAATCGTTTGCCCGACGAGGGCGGGGTCGGCGCCGAACCGGCTTTGCCAGAGCCCGTGGCTCAGAATCACCACTCGGTCGGACCCCTCCTGGTCCTCGGCCGCCTGGAAGTCCCGGCCTAACGCCGGCGTCACGCCGAGCAGCCCGAAGAACTCGGCGCTGACCCGCTGGCCCTCGAACCGGGTCGATTCGCCGGATCCGAGCAACGTCGGCGACCAGCTTCGAACGGCCGCCTTCAGGTCGAGCGCGGCACTCTGGGCTCGGAGATCGGCGAAGGTCGAGAACGAGGTGTAGCTCTCGGAGCCATCCTTTTCCCGTTCCCAGAGGAGCACCACCCGGTCACCGGTCCGGTACGGCAGCGCCTCGAGCAAAACCGGCTTGATGACACTGAAGATCGCGATGTTGGCGCCGATCCCAAGCCCGAGCGTCGCGATCGCGATGGCCGTCGCGAACGGCCGCCGGACGAACAAACGGAGCGCGAATTGGACGTCCTGCAGGACACCGTGCATGGGAGGCCTCGGCGGGGTCAGGGGAAGGGAGTCATCTCGATAGCTGCCGATCTCCCGCGCCACCGAACGGGCCTCGCGCCAGAACCACCGGGTGGCCTCGTCCGGGTCGCCGGACCGGACCCGCCGGCCGAACTCCTCAACCAGATCGCCGATGACGAACTCTCGGATCGTCTTCGGGATCACCAACCGGAGGAGCAGCAGGGCGAGCCGCGGTGGTACTGGCCCGGTCATCGCTGCTCCCCGAACCGGACCGCGCGGAGGCCGCTTGTCATTCGCCGAATCGCTTCGAGCGAGGTCTGCAGGGCCGCTTGGCCCGCCGGGGTGAGCTGGTAGTACCGCTTCCGGCGCCCCCCGCGCTCGGGCGTTGATTCCCCCATCCGGGTCACGACCAGCCGCTTCGTTTCGAGCCGGATGAGCGTCTTATAGACCGACCCCAGGCTCGTCGGACGCCCTGCCCGGGCCTCGATCTCATCCGCAATCGCCACCCCATAGGCCAATGGCCCCAGCCGAACCAGCGCTAAAAGCACCAACTGCTCAAGTTCCGCCACCATTTATTCCCCTTTGTACAATAAATACGCCGTCCCACCCCCACAAGTTTCAATACAAAAGCCCGCAATCACCCAAGATCGCGAGCCCCCCCCCGCCGAGCGCCGAGCGCCGAGCGCCGAGTGCCGAGTGCCGAGCCCTAGGCCCTCACCTTCGCCACATACACCTCGTCAATAATCCCATAGGCCTTGGCTTCCTCCGCCGACATATACCGGTCCCGATCGGAGTCGCGCTCGATGACCTCGGTCGGCTGCCCGGTGTGCTTGGCAAACAAGCTGTTCAGGAGCGAGCGGGTGTGGAGGATTTCGCGGGCGGCGATCTCGATATCCGCCGCGGTGCCCTGCGAACCGCTTGACGGCTGGTGGATCATGATCCGGGCGTGGGGCAGGGCCGCCCGCTTCCCCTTGGCTCCGGTGGCCAGCAGGAACGCGCCCATCGAGGCGGCCATGCCCATACAGATGGTGTTGACCGGCGCCCGCAAATGCTGGATCGTGTCGTAGATGGCGATCCCGCTATGGACATGACCGCCCGGCGAATTGATGTACATATAGATGTCCTTCTCGGGATTGTCGGCATCGAGAAAGAGCAGCTGGGCAATGATGATGTTGGCGACATCGTCGTTGATCGGGGCGCCAAGAAACACGATCCGGTCCATTAACAACCGGGAGAAGATGTCGTAGGTCCGCTCGCCGCGGGGCGAACGTTCGATGATATAGGGCGGATAGAGCATCGTGCTCATGAGGTGGCCTCTTCGATCGTGGACTGGCCCTTGAGGAACTCGAACACCTTGTCTTCGGTAATCCCGCGTTCGAGTTCCTGGAGGCGCTTGGCCTTTTCGAGTTGGGCGTAGATCTCGTTCGGCGAAACGCCCCGCGCGGCCGCCAACGCCTGAATTCGTTGGTCGAGCTCGGCTTCGGTGGCGAACAGTTTGTGGACATCCGCCACGGCGCCTAACGCCAGCTCCCGCTTGACCTGGCCCTCGGCCACCGGGCGGAACTCGGCGTTGAACGCCTCTTCCTTCTCAGGCGGAATCTTGTACGCGTGGAGGTAGGCATGGAGGGCTCGCCCCACCAAGGACGGCGGCGCTTCGATCCCGTTGGCGTTGATGACCTCCTGCAACAGACTCTCCCGCACCCCGCTGTCCGCTTCCCGTTCCGCCGACCGTTGGAGATCGGCCCGAATCGCCGTCTTGAGGGCCGCAACGTCGTCGAGGTCGCCGACTGACTTCGCGAAGGCGTCATCGAGCGGGGGCAGTTCTTGGCGTTTCACTTCATGGAGGGTGATGTGGACCTTGCGGGACGTGCCCCGCCGGGACTCATCGGGGTGGTCATCCGGGAACTTGATCTCGGTCTCGGCAGATTCGCCCGGCTTCAACGAGAGGACCCGCTCCTCCAGGGCCGGCATGGCCTGGCCCTGCCCGATCACGATGGTATACGGCTGGGCCGGCTTCCGTTCGCCATCCTCGACCGCCGCCACGTCCATCCGGACCATGTTCCCCTCGACTGGGGCCTGGCCCTCCACCGGCAGCCACGCCGCCTTGCTTTCTCGCAGCTGATGCAACTGCTCGGTCAGCATCTCGTCGGTGACCTTCGGGACGGTCCGGGTGACCTTGAAGCCCCCCACCTTGTCGAGTTTGATGTCCGGCCGAATCTCGACCAAGACCTCGAATTCGACCGGCTGGCCGTCCTCGAACTTGAGGTTCCGGACCGACGGGTCGGCGACCGGCTTCAAGTCCTCGGACACCCGGGCCTGTTCCCAGCCTTCTCGGACCACCTCTTCGACGATGTATTGCTTGATCTCGTCGCCGAATCGCTTCCGGATGACCGCGGTAGGAGCCTTGCCAGGCCGAAAGCCCGGCAGGCGGACTCGCCGCCCGTATTCGACCACGGCCCGCTCTTCCGCGGCCCGGACCCGGTCGACCGGGACGGTGACCCTAAATGCTTTGGAGGCCGAGTCTTCGGCCGTCTTGGTAACGATGATTTCTGTCATGGCGGAGGGAAGATAATCGACTGCCGGACGCCCGGCAGCGGTGGATCGTGACTACTCCACCGCCACTTTGATCGGCAGGCTCTGGCTCACCGAGACGGCGCTGACCACCAGCCGCATGGCGCTGGCTACGGCGGGAGCCGCCACGCCGGTACCGAGCAAGAGGCAATTCACCGCCACCAGCCGGGCAGTCCACCGGTTGACCAGCGAGCGGTCGCGAGTCAGGAACACGGCCGCAGCGGCCGATCCATTGATCAGGAGGAATGCCAGAGCCGACCAACGAAACATTGTCTCAGCAAACGAACCGAGGGTCAGAGCGAAGGAATCCATGAGCTTCCTCATGTCGGTGAGAGTGCGAACGGCGGGAGTTGAACCCGCACCCCGTTAGGGACAGGATCCTAAGTCCTGCGCGTCTGCCAGTTTCGCCACGCTCGCGGGAGTGGTGTAATAGACTACAACCCCTCGTGCCGGGGCGCGAGAGGTTGTTTCGAGGTGCAACGGGGCCCTAGGGCCTTCGGAGCTTGGCCAACTCGCTCGTGGCCCGGGCGATCTCGGGCTCGAGCTGAACCAAGATCTCCTCGGTTCCAGCCGCCGAGCCGGAACGGCCAATCGCCTCGATCTGAGCGCAGAGGCCCGCTACCACCACGGCGCCGACCGAGCCGGCGCTGCCCTTGAGCGCGTGGGCTGCCGACTTGAGCTCAGTTGGGTTCTTCGAGTCCACGGCTTGGCGGAGCCGGTCAGCGCGCACCGGCAGGTCTTCGAGGAACACATCGATGAACTCGGTGACCACGTCGGGCTGACCCTCATCCTGGAGGGACCGGTAGCTCTCGAGAATGCTGTCGTCGATCACGGAACTGGTTTCCACGGGCACGGAGGTCTCCACAGGCCGATTTCCCTAGAGCATCGGCCAACCGTCCCGATTCCTTGAGGAGGGTGTTACATTGCCAACGATATAAGTGTCTATGTGACATGGACTTCCAACGCGGATGGCAGTGATGCACATCACAAAAAAGGTGGGAATCGCCGCCGTCGGGTCGCTTTTGGCGATGACGGCCTGCGAACGAGCGGACCCTCGGCTCGGGAACCTGACCGTCGGGATTGCCAAGGACAGCGCCATTATCGCCATGGAAGGCGAGGCGCCGAAGCGGATCGATCCCTATCTCTACAACGGCCAGTACATCGAGGCCATGCTGTTTCCGCGGAAAGGCAAGACCGACTCCGCTGCGACGGCGGACCGGAACATGACGCCGGTGGTGGTGATCAACGGCAAGCTGGCGGGGTGGGGTTGGGACTACTGGGACTCGACCGCAACGGCCAACCACATTGAAGTGGCCCCGAAGTAAGAGACCAAAGTCGGGCGGAGGGTGAACCCCCCCGCCCTTTCTGGCTTATTTGAGCTTGATTCGGACGATCTGACTCTGGGACCGCCCGTCCTGGGTAGGGGCCAGGACGCTCAACGTCACGACCTCTCCCGCTCGGGCCGCCTTGACCGCGGTGCGAAGATCGGCCTCGGTCCGGATCGGCTTGCCTTCGAAACTGGTAATGATGTTGAGTGGCTGGCTCGAGAGCAGGCCGTCCGCCGGGCCGTACGGATCGACCGACTCGACGATCACGCCCTTGGTACTCGTCGGTAAGTCGATCTGCTGGGCGATTTCCGGCGTGAGCGCGGTGACCGTCACGCCTAACCGCTCCTTCATCTCACTGATCCCGGCATCCGGAGTCGGGCTTTCGGCCGCCTCGCTCTTCTCGTTGGAGGCGAGTTGCGTGGTCTGGCCCTGAGCGACCAGCCGGATGTTGTAGGTCCGCCGAACGCCGCCCTTCCGGGCCACTTCGACTTTGACGACCTCGCCCGGCTTCTTGAACCCAACGTTCTGCTGCAATTGGGCGACGTACTCGACCTTCTGGCCATCGATGGTGACGACCAAGTCGCCCTGCTGGAGTCCGGCCGCCTTGGCCGGCGACCCATCGGTGAACTCGCTGATCTTGACGCCGTAAATCTCCGCCAGGCCCGCCCACTCGGCGTCGAGGTTCGTCACCTCGCCCACGACGACGCCCAACGCCGCTCGCTCAACCTTGCCCTTGGTAATCAACTGGTTCATGACCTGCCGGGCGAGGTCGATCGGAATGGCGAAAGCATAGCCGGCACTGACCCCAGTCGGGCTATAGATCGCCGAGTTGATCCCGATCACTTCGCCGCGGACGTTGAGCAGCGGGCCCCCGGAGTTGCCCCGGTTGATTGCCGCATCGGTCTGGAGGAAGTCTTGGATCGACAGGTTGCCCCGGCCAGGGAGCGGGAGTTGCCCCCGCCCTTTGGCGCTCAAGATCCCGGACGTAACGGTAAAGCTGAGCGACTCCGAGAGCGGGTTTCCGACCGCCAAGACCCATTCGCCGACCCGGGTGGTGGCACTGGCACCCAGCGTGGCCGGCGTCAACTGAATCCCCGCCTTGGGCGTGATCTTGATCACAGCCAAGTCGGTGTTGGGGTCGGTTCCGATCACTTTGGCGATGTACTCGTGCCGATCGAGGAGCCGGACGGTCACTTGGTCGGCACCTTCGACCACGTGATTGTTGGTCAGAATGTACCCGTCACCCGAGACGATGAAGCCCGAGCCGGCACCAGTCTCGACCGGCGGCTCGGCCGCCCCACCCCGGTTCGGGCGGTTCCGTTGCGGCGGGCCGAAAAACTGCTCAAAGCCTTCGGGTACCCGGCGCTCGCCCTCGCGCTCGGTGCGACGGGACCGGATATAGACGACGCTCGGCCGGACCTGCTCCGCAACGCTTGCAAACGCGTCCGACAGGCTGACCAACGGCGCCACGGCGGCCGTCGGGACGTTCCGGGGCTGGGTCGTGGCCGCCGGGATGGCCCGAGGGTCGGATGGTTTGGGGTTTTGGGCCAGGCCCGACGACGGCAGGTCGAGCAGTCCAGCGAACAGAAGGCCGAGCATGAAGGCAAGCCCGACCAAGCCACCAAATTTGAGCCAATTCAACGACCGGACTGACATAGGTGCTTGGGATCCTGCGCCGCAGCGGTTCTCGGTAGAGACTCAGATCTTGAAGGCGCCTTCCGCCGGGCCGCTACGGCCGTGGGTCGAAACCCGGCGGATGGTGCTCTTCAATATACCCGTGATGCCCGGAGCATGGCTCCGGTTGCACGGGTCCTACTTCTTGGGGTCGTCCACGATCTCGTAGTCGGCTTCGACGACGTCATCCGGCTTGCCCTGGGTCTGCTGGCCGCCTTCGGACGTCTGGTCGTTCGGGCCTGACTCGGGGCTCGACTGGGCCGCACTCTGGTACAGGGACGCCCCCGCCGCCGAATAGGCGGTGTTGAGGTCGTTCAACGCGGTGGTGATCCCGGCGGCCTCGCCGTTCCGCAGCGCCTGCTTGCCCGCCTCGACCGAGGCGTCGAGTTTCTCCTTGATCTCGGGGCTCAGGCGGTCAACCCACTCCTTCGAATCCTTTTCGACCTTGTAGACCAGACCGTCGAGCTGATTCCGGGCTTCGATCCCGTCGCGCCGTTCCTTGTCCGCCACCGCGTTGGCCTCGGCCGTCTTGACCATCGTGTCGATGTCGGCGTCCGAGAGGCCGCTCGAGGCCTCGATCCGGATCTTCTGCTCCTTGCTGGTGGCCTTGTCCTTGGCCGACACGTGGAGGATGCCGTTGGCGTCGATGTCGAAGGTGACCTCGACTTGCGGCATTCCCCGGGGGGCCGGGGGCATCCCGGTCAACTGGAACTTGCCGATGGTCCGGTTGTCGGTCGCCATCTGCCGCTCGCCCTGGAGCACATGGATTTCGACCGTGGTCTGGTTGTCCTCGGCGGTCGAGAAGACCTCCGATTTCTTGGTCGGGATGGTCGTGTTTCGTGGAATCAGGACCGTGGCCACACCGCCCAGGGTTTCGATTCCGAGTGAGAGCGGGGTCACGTCGAGGAGCAGGACGTCCTTGACCTCACCGCCAAGGACCCCGCCCTGAATGGCGGCGCCGATCGCCACGACTTCGTCGGGATTGACCGACTTGTTCGGCTCTTTACCGAAGAAGGTCTTGACGATTTCCTGAATCTTCGGAATCCTAGTCGAGCCCCCGACCAAGAGCACTTCGTCGATGTCTTTCTGGGTCAGGCCGGCATCTTTGAGCGCCTGTTGCATCGGCGGCAGGGTCCGCTGGATCAGGTCGTCGACCAACTGCTCGAACTTGGCCCGGGTCAGGGCCATGTTGAGGTGCTTCGGACCGGACTGATCGGCGGTAATGAACGGCAGGTTGATGTCGGTTTGCTGAGTGCTCGACAGCTCGCACTTGGCCTTTTCGGCCGCTTCTTTGAGCCGCTGGAGCGCCATCGGGTCCTTCGAGAGATCGATGCCCTGGTCCTTCTTGAACTCGGTCACCAGCCAGTCGATCAAGCGTTGATCGAAATCGTCGCCGCCGAGGTGGGTGTCGCCATTGGTGCTCTTGACCTCGAAGACGCCATCGGCGAGGTCCAAGATCGAGATGTCGTAAGTGCCGCCGCCCAAGTCGAACACGGCCACCTTTTCGTCCTTCTTCTTCTCGGTGCCGTAGGCCAGCGCCGCCGCGGTTGGCTCGTTGATGATCCGAAGCACCTCAAGGCCGGCAATCTTGCCGGCATCCTTGGTGGCTTG
>JANPEL010000323.1:0-7718 GCA_031431925.1 Gemmatimonadota bacterium
GTAGGCGGCGTACACCGGACAGACCGGCTCGCAGGGCGCATTGTCGCAATGCTGACAGAGCATCGGGATGACCCGAGCCGCGATCGGCTGGCCGTCTTCCCCGCCCTCGAAGTACCGTTCGATCCGCATCCAGCTGAGTTCGCGGCCCCGCAGCACCTCCTCCTCGCCGACGTACGGAATATTGTTTTCCGCGTAACACGCCGTGACGCAGGCCGAGCACCCGGTGCACCGACCGAGGTCGATGGCCATCCCCCACTGGGGCTCGGTCAACGCATAGGCACCGAGCTTCCGCTTCTCGAGCTGCGATTCGCGGAAACCATCGATGGCTTTGACTTCGAGCTCAGGATTGATCTCGTGACTGGGTTGGCCGGCCGCCTCGTAGGCCTGCTTGACCGTCAAGCCCTTCACCGCCGCCGCGAGCGGCATCGCCTCGGTGATGCCGCGTCCCAACTCCCGGGGATTGCCTTCGGTCTTGGCCACTTTGCGGTAGTGGCCGGTCTTCTCGAGCTTGACCCTAGTCGAGAGATATGGCAGGAAGCCCTGGCCGTCGGCCGCGCCAATGGCGTCGAGCGCGTTGACCCCCCGCGCTTTCGCGAACCGGCCATTTTCGACGTGGCCGAGTCCAAGGGGCATCGCGACGACGTCACGGCGGATGCCGGGATAGACGTACACGGCGGCCTCGACCGATCCCGCCGGTGAGGTGAGCCGGACAAATTCGCCTTCCCGCACGTCCAGTTCGCGGGCGGTTTCGGGATGGAGTTCGACCCAGGACTGCCAAGTGATCTTGGTAACCGGATCGGGATTCTCGAGCAACCAGGGTCGGTTGGCGCCCCGGCCATCGTGATACATGGAGCTTGGATAGGGCGAGAAGATGAAGTCGCCCTCGCCATCAAAGGTCGGTTTGGCGCCCGACACGTCGCCAGCGGTGGCCGCCAAACGGACCGGGGTGGCCGGAGCCGCCTCGAAGATGCCACCCTTGGCGAGGGCATCGCGCCAGAAGGCCTCGAGATCGGTGGCGCCTCGGGCCCGACCAAGGTCGGCCCAGACGGTCTTGAGATGGGCCTCGTAGGTCGGCGCTGAGAAGCCGGCAAGGGCGCCGCCGACTTTCTTCGCGACTTGGAGCAACACATCCCCGGTGGCCGCGCCTTTGAATACCGGTTCCATGACCGGCTGGAGCAATCCGCGGACGCCGGCGCGGGGCCGGGCGTCATCCCACCGTTCGAGCGAATGAAGGTTCGGAATCAGGAGGTCGGAAGCCGCCGCGGTGTCGTCAAAGAACAGCGAGGTGGAGACCGTGAGCTTGACCTTCTCGAAGGCCGCCCGGAACCCGCCTTGCTTCGGCACCGAGTAGAGGGGATTGGCTTCGTGCACGATGAGGACGTCGATCTCGCCGGCCGCCATGGACCGCTCGAGCTCGAGCAGGGCGCCGTAGCCGTCGCCGGTGGTCACGCCGCCGCCGAACTTGACGGAGCGCCCGACGTTTCCGGCGACATAGTTCAGGATATTGACCGCCGCGCAGAGCTCGGCGGCGCCCCGGTGCTGGAGCCCGACCCCGCCGGCCATCACGAGAGACGGACCGACCGATGCGAATTCATCAAACAGGTGCCGAATTTGGACCGGGGCCAGGCCGGTGTCGGCCGCCACGCGGTCGAGGCCATACTCGGCCAGCATCGGCTTGAGGACGGCCGCGTCCGCCGGTACATCGGAGCGGGTGTTGACGACGGCGTTGGCGAGGCCTAACGCCAGCGACGTTTCGGATCCGGGAATCGGCGCGACCCATTGATCCGCATTGATACCCGTCAACGACATCCGGGGGCCGACATAGACGAACTTGGCCATGCCCGATCCATCAAACCCGTGGGCGTCGGCAAAGCCCCGCTGGTTCTCAACCGGCGCGAGCCAGGTTTCCAGAAAATCGGCGCCGAAGGACAGGATGTACTTGGCTTGGCTGAAGTCGTGAATCGGGAGCTCATCGGCGCCGAAGACTTTCCGGCTGGCCAGCCGGACCGGCTCATGTCCGAACGCTTGGTACCGAACCAGCTTGCCGCCAACCGCCGCGACCCATTGGCTCAGCAAGTCATCGAAGGTTCCCGCCCCCGCCCCGCTGATCACGGCAACCCGGCTTCCGGCTGCTTTGACCGATGCGGCCAGTTGGTCGATGGCCTCGTTCCAGAGGATCTCCGACAGCTTCCCGGCGGCATTCCGGCCCCGGGGGCCGGCGAGTCGATCAGGGTTGTAGAGCCCTTGAAGGGCAGCCTGGCCCCGACTGCAGAGCGTGCCGGCGTTGACCGGATGATCGGGGTTGCCCTCGAGCTTGATGGCCCGGGCCTCACGGGTTTTGACGTGTAGCCCGCATCCCGCCGCGCATTCGGTACAGGTACTGGCGTAGATCGTCGGCAGGCTCGGGACCTGATCCTGGGACTGGACCAAGTACGGAATCAGTTTTTCAACCTGATCGGTTGAACAGCCGGATAGCGCTGCGGTTCCCGCCCCGGTGATCCCGACCACCTTGAGGAAACGACGACGATCGAGGGACTCGTGTGGTGCCGACATCAACTCTCCTTCAGGCGGCCTAGTAGTGACACGCCGTGCAATCGCGATTGACCTTACGCTCCACATGACAGCTGATGCAGAAGCCCATGTTATTCACGTTGTTGACCTTGAACATTTGGGGCATCCGGGCCACGTCGCCGTGACACGTGGCGCAGGCATTGGGCCCCATGGCCTTGACGTGCCGCATGTGGGGGAAATGGGCATGCTTGGCGAGGGTGTGGATCCGGACCCATTCGATCGGCCGCTTCTGGCGCCAGCTGTCCCGGACCTTCTTGATCTCGACCCGATGGGTCGAGTCGGATCCGCCGATGGCCACATGGCAGCCCATGCAGGTCTGCAGCGTCGGGATGCCCGGTTCCGCCCCATCCGCCACCGAGTAGTGGCAATACTGGCACTGGATCTTGTACTGCCCGGCATGGATATCGTGCCGAAAAAAGATCGGCTGTTTCGGGCCCTTGAGCTGGCCCGAATCGGCAACCGTTAGGCGCGGCGCGACGACCGAGTCGGCGTCGGGTTTCTTGGCTTGTTGTTGTGCGGTCGAAGGCCGGGATGATCCGAGGGCCATGGCCCCGACGATCACCGCGACTCCAACCCCAGCAACCAGGAGCTTACGCATGCGTGGGCATCCGCCGATACGTGGGTGGCAAACCTATGTGAAACATTTCACGAAGTTGGGAGGGCCCCGCAAGTGCAAGCGCACCAAGGTACAAGGCCGCAGGTAAGATAAAAGTGAGAGGCCCCAACACAAGGAGGCTTTCCCCCCTTTAATAGGGAGTTTGGGGCTAGGAATTCCCGGCGGAGACGTCACCGCCGGGGGCGGGGCGCTTCCCCGCCGGCAGCCGAAGCCGCTCGGGGAGTTCCTGGAGGACGCCGGTCCGATTGAGATAGTGGACGGTCTCCAATGTCATGGCCCGGAGCAGCTTGGCCTCGCGTTCATCGAGATCCGCGCGAAAGACGATCTCCCGGATCGACCGGAGGACGTTCTCCCCGTTCCGACTCTTGAAGAAATCGACGGCCCAAAGGGCTCGCTCGCTGTCCTGGAACAGGCTGGCCAGATCCTCGGCCCGGGCCTTGACCGTGCGGCGGCGGGGGGACTTCCGAGACGGATCGGCGCCCTCTCGGGCGTTCCAGCACTCGTAAGCCATGATGGCGGCCGCCTGGGCCAGATTGAGCGACCGGTGGGCCGGATTCGTGGCGATCGTGGCCAAGGCATGGCAGCGATCGAGTTCGTCGTTCGTCAGGCCGCTGTCTTCCCGCCCAAACACCACCGCGACGGGCCCCTCGACCGATCGTTCGGTTACCTCGGCGGCCGCCGCGGGGGGACGGAGGAGCTGCCGTTTGGCGGCCCGTTCCCGCGCGGTCATCGCGACGACGAAGACACAATCGCCGAGGGCCTCTTCGAGGGACTGACACATCCGGATCCGGTCGACGATATCGCCGGTGTTGTGGGCGATGCCTTCGATCCGATAGGGATCGAACACCCGCGGTTTGACCAAGCGGAGGTACTCGATCCCGAAGTTCTTCGCGATCCGGATGGCGCTCGCGATGTTGACGATGTCCTGGGGCTCGACCAAGACGAGAATGGGCGGGGCGGTCACCCTTCGCCCATGAAGTCGGTGGCGTGGCCCTTCACTTTGAGCGAGGCCAGGAGACTCGACTTGTCGACGGCCTTGAGATAGGCCTCCCTGGGCTCCACCAGGTTCCGCTCGACGAGATCGAGCAAGGCGTCGTTCAGCGTCACCATGCCCTGCCGCCGGTTGGTCTGCATGATCGAGGGGATCTGGAAGGTCTTCCCTTCCCGGATCAAATTGGCCACCGCGGGGTTCGCCAGGAGAATCTCGTAGGCCGCCACCCGGCCGCCGCCGATCTTCTTACAGAGCGTTTGGGCCACGACGCCCCGGAACGACTCCGCCAGCATGACGCGGACCTGCGGTTGGCGGTCGGTCGGGAATTGATCGATGATCCGATCGACGGTCGAGGCCGCCGTCGTGGTGTGCAGGGTGCCGAACACGAGGTGGCCGGTCTCGGCCGTTTCGAGGGCGATGCTCACGGTCTCGAGGTCGCGGAGTTCGCCGACGAGAATCACGTCGGGATCTTCGCGGAGCGCGGCCCGCAGCGCCGACTTGAACGACTGGGTATGGACCCCCACCTGGCGCTGGGTAATGACGCACCGTTGGCTCTGATGCACGAACTCGATCGGGTCTTCGATTGTCAGGATATGGTCGGAGCGGGTCGCGTTGACCAAGTCGACGAGCGCAGCCAGGGTCGTCGATTTGCCGGACCCCGTCGGGCCGGTTACCAGCACCAGGCCCTTGGTCAGCTGGCAGAGAGCCTGCACTTCTTGGGTCAGGCCCAAGTCAGCGGCGGTCCGAATCGCGGTGGGAATCATCCGAAACACGCCCACGGGCCCGACCCGGTCCCGGGCCGCATTGCAGCGAAACCGGCCGACGTCGGCGATTTCGTGGGCAAAGTCCGAGTCGCCGTGTTCCCGCCACGAGGCGAAGTCTCCCTCGCTCATGATCGACCGCAGCAAAAGCTCGATGTCCTCACCGGAGATGGCCGGCTCATCGAGCGTCACCAACTCACCCGACTCCCGAATGATGGGCGGGCGGCCGGCGCGGAGGTGGAGGTCGCTCCCGCCCCGGGCTGTCAACGTCTTGAACAACTCCTCGATCCGGGCCCGCGGCCCGGTCAGGTCGGGGGCCGGCGGGCCCGGTTGGACCCGGGGTCGGACGGGGGGCGCCAAGAAGAGTGAGCGGAGGGTAGCCTGCACGCTCCCATTGCTCGGCGCCACCTGGACCTCGACCGCGCCCTCGCTCCAGTCGTAGGTAAACGCGAACTCGGCGCCGTGGCCGAGCCGATCGGCCAGGGCGTGGGGCGTGATTTCGCGGAGCAGGCCGATGATCTGCTGCTCGCTGAGGGGCTCCTTGGTGACCGGGCGGGTCATGCCGCTCTTGCGGAGCGCGATCGGCTGCCCCGGCAATAAGCGAACGGACTCGGCGGCCTGGGTCTTCATGGCCTCGAGAAAGCGATCAAGCCGAGGCACGTTTGATATCCACAAGCGGACTGGCCGCCCGAATATGGTTCCGATTGACGACCCGAACGGCCTCGGTGGTCCAGAGCGCGAAGAACTCCGGCGCGCTGTTCAGGAAATCGAGGGCCCGCAACCGATCGGGGGGCAGTTCAATCATCACGATGCCTTCGAGTAGAGTACCGTCCGCCAGTTCGATTTCCAGTTCGATCCGCCGCGCGGCCGAGGCCCGGTCGGGATCCTCGATGGCCGGCTGGGGCGGGAGCCGCAGAAACAAGACCTGCCGCTTGGCCACGAACACCGGCTGTTCGCCCTCCAACATCAAGGCAAAGAACAACTCCTCGCGGTTCAGGAGGTCCACCGGCGTTTCGGGACCGGAGTGATGGCGGGCCGTCATCTGGAGATGAATGACCCCCGACAGAATTCGCCGGTCGGTCAGGTGGACGTCGACCCGTTCGGGTCGGGTACTCAGCCACTCACTCATCCGCGAACCTCGACCCCCGCCCGTCGTTCACACAGCTTGATTGGTTCGAGATAATCGGCCTCCGGGCCCAATTCCTTGAGGGCGAGCTCCGTATGGGCCCTGACCTGGGACAGAATCGGCGCCTCGAGCCCGACCTGCCGGACCAAATCAAGGGCGATCCCGACGTCCTTGTCGAGCAAGGCCAGGCGGAAGGTCTTGGGCCACGTTCCCGGAAGGACCCGGGCCGGAATCAGCGACTCGCTGACGAAGGACCGACCGCTCGAGGCATTGAGCACCTCGAGGCCGGCCCGGGCCGGCACCCCGGCCTTGACCATGGCCGTCAGCGCTTCGCCAAGCGAGAGGATATTGGCGGCGAGGAGGGCCTGATTGATGGCCTTGATGATGTCGCCCGCCCCGACCGGCCCCATGTGGACGATCAGTTTCCCGAAGGTTTCCAGATACGGTTTTGCCCGTTCAAACACCTCGGCGGACCCACCGACCATCACGGTGAGGATCCCGGCCTCGGCCCCGTTCGTTCCACCGCTGACGGGACAATCCGCAAACGCGACCCCCCGCGCCCCGAGGGCCGCCGCGAGGCGGCCGGACGTGGCGGAGTCGCCCGAGGTACAGTCCAAGAACAGGGTGCCCGGTCGAAGGCTCGGGAGCACGGCCTCCGGACCATGGAGCAGTTGGTCAACATCCGCCGAGGTCGAGAGACAGGTCATGACGACATCGGCGTCGGCCACCGCTTCGGCGGCCGACTTCGCTACTCGGCACGGGACGGTGGCAACGAAGGCCTCCGAACGGGCCGCGGTCCGATTCCAGACGGTCAGCGGGTAGCGAGCCGCCACCCGCGCCGCCATGGGCCGGCCGATCGCACCGAGCCCGAGGAACGCGACGTTCTGGAGGGATTCGCTCACATGGCCTCAGTCGCTGGACCCGCGGCGGCCCAGTTCCTTGTCGAACATGTACAGCCCCGAGGCGTTGTCACCAATCATCCGAAGGGTGGAGACGATTTCCGACGAGGTCTTCTCTTCCTCGACCTGTTCGGTGATAAACCACTGGAGGGTGGCCTGGGTCGCCCAGTCCTTGTCGGTGGCCGCGAGTTCGTAGAGTTGGTTGATGCCGTCCGAGACTTTGGTCTCGTGGTCGCGGGCGTGCTCAAAGGCTGCGATAGGCGAGGGGAAATCCGGCGGCGGCCGGTCAATGCCTTCCAGCGTGACCCGGCCACCGCGGTCTTCCACGAACTGGAACAGCTTCAAGGCGTGCTTGTTCTCTTCCGCGGCTTGCATCCGCATCCAGTTGGCAAAGCCGTTGAAGTTCTTCTCGGCGAAGTAGGCCGCCATCGAGAGATACAGGTACGAGGCGCCGAACTCCTTGGCGATTTGGTCGTTCAGGGCCTTCTGCATGTGCGCTGTGATTCGCATAAACTCCGATAGATGAGAGAATGACCCGGCAAATATACCTGAGAACCCCCGCCTACCGCGGGTCGGTCCGTTTCCGGGTCAGCCGGGCCGGCCTGACCGCATCCCGGCCGAACCGCGTAGTAATGGTGTCCATCGCCCGGGCCACGGCCCGATCGCGGTCGGTCTCCACCGGATGGGCCGGGCCGGCGCCGAGCAGGGTCAATTGGGCGACGGGCGCCGGGGCTTCGAGCCGGGTCAGCCCGAT
>JANPEL010000324.1:0-1535 GCA_031431925.1 Gemmatimonadota bacterium
GGGCGGAACGGAAGCCGGTGTCGACCACCAAGCCGCACCAGGCCTTGGCGCAAACCGTCGTGGACCTGCTCACCCCAGCGACGGGCGGGGCTACCTACGACTGGAAAACCCTCACCGCGCTTCCGATCGGGATTACCTGGAACGAAGGCGGCCCGAAACCGACCGATCTGTCCTTCAAGAGCGACCCAAATCCCGTAAGCCAGTCGGGGGACGTCTCGTTCAGTGGCCGGAAGTTCTCCGTGTTGGCGAGCGGAACGCCCGCCGCCGTCAAGACGCTCTACTTCGACGAAGGGGGCCTCCATCCGAAAGGCGAGCACCTGCTGGGCGTGGTCTATGAGAAAGGTATTGCCGTCAAGTTGGTGCGGTGCGGACCGGTCTACACCGAGTCCACCAACAATTGGTACAGCCTCACGAGCGCCAAGACTCGGCCGGCGATGATCCTGCAGTCAATTCGGTATGACGGCAACCAGGTCCAGGACAGCTACACGCTGCGTCTCGACGGCACCCTCCCGGCTCGCGATCCGAGAGACCGCAATCCCGGAACCGCCGGCTGCTGAAGAACGCCGGTTAGGGCGCGTCTTCGATCATGGCGGAGGCGGCCCCGGTCATGATCAACTCGACGGTCCTCAGGCAGGCGGCCTTGGTCTTGTAGCCCTCGTCCGACTTGGCGATCTGCCTCCCGTTCCCCGCCTTGAGGCGCCACCGGAACTCCCGGCGGCTGTCCCGGTAGATCTCGAACTTGAGCCCGGCCAGTGGGCTGCCAAGTCCGGGGCGCGGAACGAAGGCTGCGGCCGCGGCCAATCCAATGGCGGCCCGTCGAGACATGGTCATGATTCAGCTCCTCGTTGACGGTGGGACTAGCGTGACGCCCGGCAGGCAAAGTTCGCCTCGTCATCCGAACTGCCCTTCCCCTTGAACACCGCAACCTCGGGATAGGGACAGAGCGGTCGAGTCCGGGTCGGCTGGCCATCGGCGCCGATCTTCGACGCGACGATCCGGACCGGCACCTTCCCCAGCTCCACCCAGGCGGCGATGGCCGATGGCGCGTTGTCGCGATCGGGGCCAGGGCCGCCGGCACAGAGCAGCACGCCCGGCATCATGAACAGCCGGACGCCTGCCGCCGCGGCCGCGTTTCGCGCCGTGGCCTTCTGGTAGTACCGGATCGACGCCAGGGCGTTCAACGCCGGATCGGACCATCCGTGCCAGATGATCAGCTTGCCCCCTCGGGCGGTGAACTTGTCGAGATCAACATTGTCGGCGTTCAGGTACGTGGCCGCCTTCGCCACGTCGGCCCGGGCCTTCGAGAGATCGTAGCGCGCGTAGTTCCAGGTGCTGTCGTTGAAGACGAGGTACTTGAAGAACTCGCTCCCGAACGCCCATTGGACGCTCGGCGCCCGGGCCGACCCGGAGACCGGCATCAGTTGACCGGCACCGGTGATCCAGGCCGGCCAGCCACCGCCGCTGCCCTCGTCGCCGAAGGGCTGGCCCGGGTAGAGGACGCCGTCCTGGTCGGCGATCGGGCGGTAAATCATTTC
>JANPEL010000325.1:0-13920 GCA_031431925.1 Gemmatimonadota bacterium
TGGCGTTCCTCACTCGCGAAGGCGAAGTCTCGCTGCCTGACGGTGATGACTGGCGAGCCGGGTCCCGGTCGTTCCAGTCGATCGGCCTGTTCGCTCGGGCTTGGGCGTTCGACCTGACGGGGCAGGGTGAACCCGAACCAGTCACCGCGCACGCGGCGGAACCGCAATTCTTCGACGTGCTCGGCATTGCCCCGGTGCGCGGCCGGTTGTTTTCGGCGGCCGAGAACCAGCCGGGGGCGCCCCACGTCATCGTCATTACCGAGGGCTTCTGGGCCAGCCGGTTCAATCGCGATCCGGGAGCCGTCGGTCAGACGATGACGCTGGGCGGCAACCCGGCCACCATTATCGGGGTCCTGCCCCGCGAGGTCGATTTCCTCGATGACGGCGTGATTGGGGTGGTTCCGATCTCGGTCGAGTTGCCGTGGGCGCCGGCCAACCGCGGCACCAACAATTTGGACGCGATTGGACGTCTCCGGCCGTCGGTGCCGTTCGCTGAGGCCCGGGTCGAGATGATTGCGTTGACGACTCGGTTGGCCGCCCAGTATCCCGAAACCAATCGCGGGAAGATCGTGTCGCCCAATTCGCTGACTGATTTCGTGGTCGGATCGGTGCGGACCTCGCTCTGGCTGGTCATGGCGGCCGTGGCGACGCTCCTGGCTATCGGGGCGGTCAATCTGGCCGGCCTGCTCTTGGCGCGGACCACCGCGAGGCGGCAGGAGCTCGCGGTCCGAACGGCGTTAGGCGCGGCCCGGACCCGGTTGGCCGGCCAGCTGGTCACCGAGGGCCTGGTCCTGGCCCTGGCCGGCGGCGTCCTCGGCGTTGTGGCGGCCGTGGTGACCCACCGCCTGCTCCTGCAGGCGGTTCCGGACAGCGTGCCGCGGACGGCGGACCTCGGCATTCGGTGGCCGCTGGTCCTGCTCGGGGCCGGGCTTTCGGTTGCCGTCGGCCTGATCTGCGGTCTGGTGCCGGCGTGGCAAGTAACCCGGAATCCTCCAGGGTCTGCGTTAGGCGGGTCGGCCCGCGGCACCGCAGCCGGGAGCCGCCACCGGCCGCTCCAATTCATCGTCGCTGCCGAGGTGGCCCTGGCCATGACCCTGCTGGTGGGCGCCGGGCTCGTGGCCAAGAGCTTTCAGCGACTCTGGTCGAGGCCCCTTGGCTTCGACCCGGCGGGTGTCCTGCTGGCTGATCTCGTGCTTCCCGAATCGCGATTTTCGACACCCGGCCCGCAGAGCCAGGTCTTCACCGCGGTGATTGACCGGCTGGCTGCGACACCCGGCGTCCGCCAGGCGGCCTTCGTCACCACTGCTCCACTCAACCCGCGTGGCGGCATCGGGACCAAGGTTCTGTTTGAGGGGCGGCCCGATATCGATCCCGATCGAGCCTCGGGTTCACGGGTCCGGTTCACCTACGGCCCCTATTTCGAGGCCCTGACCATCCCAGTGGTGGGCGGTCGAGCCTTCACCCCGACCGACGACGCGAGGGCTCCCTCCGTCGCCATCGTCAACGAACAAATGGCTCGCGAGTTCTTCGAGGGCCGGGACCCCGTGGGCCAACGGATTGCCCTCCGGAAATGGGATGACCAGGCCAAGGGCGATCACTGGCTCACAATTGTCGGCGTGGTGGGCGACATCAAGGGAACGACCTTGGCCGACGCCGATTCTCGGGCGGTCTACGTCCCCTACGTCCAACGGCGGATCTGGTGGGAACGGTTCGGTGTCATTGCTGTTCGGTCGGAGGGGGCGCCCGTGGAGTTGGCTCCGGCGGTCAAGCAAGCGGTCTGGTCGGTCGATCCGTTGCTGACCGTCGGCCAGATCCGGCCCTTGGTCGACATCCGTCGCGGAGCCGCCGGCCGGGAGCGGTTTCTCGCCGTGATCCTCGGGCTCTTCGCCGCGCTGTCGCTCGGGTTGGTCGTTCAGGGCCTCTGGAGTATCGTGAGCTACGCGGTGGCGGAACGCCGGCGGGAGTTTGGGGTCCGGATGGCGTTAGGTTCGACCGGGCCCGCCGTGCTCCGGCTGGCCCTCCGACATGCCCTGGTGCCGACGCTCGCTGGCGCCGGGGCCGGCCTCCTGACGGCGGTGGCGCTCTCCCGATTGATCGGGACCGTGCTCTACGATGTGAGCCCCACGGATCCCTGGATTCTTGGGGCCGCGGCGACCCTGCTCCCGGTGGTGGCCTTAGTGGCCGCCGCCGTGCCGGCCGGACGCGCCGCCCGGCTGGATCCCCTCACGGCGATGCAGGAGTAAAGAACACCAGTCGCCCGGCGGCGGCGCCAATCGTGGGGGCTTCGATGCCCATGACGCCGCTCTTGTCGAACCGGACCGCGAGCCGGCTGGCCGACCCGGTAAGCAACACCGACGCCAACTCGCTCATCCACGGCTCATGACCGACGAGCGCGACGACCTCGTCCGCGGTCCGGGGACCCACGGCTTCAGCAATGGCGGCCAGGTTGGTGTCTTGGGCCAGGGGGGGGCAGGCCACTCGCCGTTTCTTGTCGGTCCCGGTCTCCCGGGCCAGGATCCCCGCCGTCTGCCAGGCCCGTTTCCAAGGGCTCGAAAACACGACCGAAGGGACATAGCCAAGCCGAGCCAGCCGGCGAGAGATCCGGGCCTGCGTCTTCTTCCCCTTGGCGACCAGCGGGCGGTCCGAGTCGAGCGGATACCGGGCGTCGTCCCGGTCGGCGGCCAAAGCGTGGCGTACCAGCAGTATGAGCATGATCCAACGTTAGCGGCTGACCCCGACCCAGGTAAGAGTGGCCCGGTGATTGCCCCTATGGGCCCCGCCCGGCAGACCCTTCCGGATTTTGGGGCCGGTGGGACTCAAGTCCGGCCAGGAATTGCCGAGGATTTGGAGTAGTAGTCCGCTGGCAGAAGCCACAGGAGACTCGAGAAGGGGTCCGGAACCATGGAAAAGACCGTCGCACGGCACACCGTGAGTTGGTGCAATCGTTCGATCGCTTGGACCGCCATCGGCGTGGAGACCCGCGGGGTCCCCGAGCCAACCAATACCATTTGGAGCTATACCCTCGACGGCCTGACCTACTTTGGGTTTCCCTTCGATCCGGTCGAGAGCCGGATGACGACCCGCGACCGGGCCCTCAATTGGCTCAACCGCCACCACCTCATCGTCAAGCGGGAGCACCTGGCCATCGAGCCGGTCGGGTCGGTGCGATAGACTCGCGGTCCGGTTATTATCGGACATTGCTGGACACGAGCGCTCACCATACCACGAGGCAACTCGATGGCCATTGTCTGGATTGACGGCGTCTGGGGTGACCGGGCTACCGCCAAGATTTCGGTATTCGACCATGGGCTGCTGTACGGCGACGGCGTCTTCGAAGGGATCCGCGCCTATAACGGGAAAGTATTCGAATTGGGCGCCCACCTCGACCGACTGTATGATTCGGCCCGGGCCATCGCGCTGACGATTCCGATGCCGGTTGCGGAGATGGCGGCGCTGATCGAGGCCGGCGTTGCCCAGTCGGGGCTCAAGGATGCCTACATCCGCCCCCTGGTGACCCGCGGCGACGGCGACATGGGGATCGACCCGAAGAAATGCGGCCAGCCTACCATCGTCATTATCGTCGACTCGATCAAGATGTGGGCGCCCGACCGGTATCAGAACGGGCTGGTCATGGTCACGGCGGGCACCCCGATTCCGCACCGCGAAGCCCTCTGTCCCCGAATCAAGTCCCTGAACTACTTGCCCCACGTCTTGGCCAAACACGAAGCCAACACCGCCGGTGCGGACGACGCGGTGATGCTCGATTCGAGCGGGCACGTGTGCGAAGCCACCGGCATGAACATCTGGATCGCCCGGCACGGGGTGTTGCGGACGCCGCCGGCCCATGCCGGTATCCTGGTGGGCGTGACCCGGGACATCGTGTTCAAGCTGGCCCGAGCGGCCGGGGTCGAGGCCCGCGAAGAAATGCTGAACCGCTACGACCTCTACACAGCGGACGAAATGTTCCTGTGCGGAACCGGGGCGGAGATTGCGCCGGTCCAGAAGCTCGACGGCCGGGCCGTTGGGACCGGCAAGCCGGGCCCGATCGTTCAGGACATCATGCGCCGTTTCCGGGCTTTGACCCGCGGCGATTGAAGGAGGCCCCCGTGGCGTGGCGAGTGCTTGAGGTTGGGGACGAGACCTGGAACATCTCGGTGGCAGCCGAGCGCCGGGCCAATACCGACCAATGGGGTTTGGTCCTGTCGTTCCGGTCCTCCGGTCCGACACCCCGCCGGTTCTGGGCTCCGGTCGAGGCCCACCAGTCGTCGTCCAAGGCATCCTGTTATTCTCAAGCCGAGAAGCTATCCGACCGGGAGTTGGTCGAATTGCTCACGCAACACCTTTCCGGGCGGGATCCGCGATGATTCAAATTCCAGTGCAGGATCTTCGCCGGGTGGCCGCGTCGCTCCAATTGCTCCGGGGCAACGAGATCGCCGATTGTGTCATGCGGTCCGATCTTCGCCAACTCAAGATCGAGTTGGCCGATGGCCGGATGCTGGTGATTGGCGTCGAGCTCGATGAGGCCGGCCGGCAGTACCACCTTGCGGTGGATATCGTGGTGCCGCCCGAGGAGTTTACTCGACAGCTCGAAGTCAGCCTCGACCCGCGAGCGTCGTGAGCACCGAGACGAGGGGTCGGCTCCGGTTCAACGACTTCTCGATCGAGCGGCTCTCGTCGGGCCAGTGCCAAGCCCGGGTCGTCCTGGCGTGGCCCGGCGAGGCCACCTTCGTCGGCGAGGCAACCGGGTTGTCGTCCCAGGCCGGCGAACTGCGGTGTGCCGCCCAAGCGTGCCTGTCGGCGCTGGCAACGGCCTTCCCGGAGGTGGCGTTCGACTTGGTCGGGGTCAAGGCGGTGCGAGCCTTCGACGCGACGGTGGTCATAGCCTCCCTCGCCACCCATGGCCGGCTCGATGGACCCCGGGTCGTCGGGTCGGCCCTGGTCCAGGATGATGTTCCCCGGGGTGCTGCCCTGGCCGTGCTCAACGCCACGAACCGCTTGATGACCGGATCGTCAGAGGCCCGCCGCTAAGCCCTAGGCCCAAGCTGTGCAACGGTTTGTGCAAGCCGCGCATCAGCAAGAGAGTCGGACCTGTTGCCCTAGCCGACCGCCCCTTCCTACCTTTGTACGACGGGTCGGGCCGGATCCCAAACTCGAGGTCTCATGAAACGGTGGCTCTGGGTGTTGACCGCTGCGCTTGGTGTCGGGTGTTCGCCGACCCGAACGCCCGTTGCGGTACCCGGGCCCCGTCAGAGCGCCGCCGAACCGGTGCCGGTTCCAACCGAAACCGAACTTCCGCCGCCACCGGACCTCCAGCTGGCCCGGGCCCTCTCCGACAGCTTGCTCAAACGATTGGCCGTCGATTCACTCCAGGATCAGAAGGACATGGAGATCCTCGAGCGGCTTCGGGACGTCGCGGTAGCCGGTGATTCCGTGAGCATCGGGACCGAGGCCGGCGTGGATCTGGCTGAAATGTTCGACATCAACGTGGCCCGGTATGCCGAGCATACGCGGGTCCGGTACTACCTCGACTTTTTCCAGGGACCGGCCCGCGAACGGATGACGGTGTGGTTGGGCCGGCTTCCGGTGTACGAGCCGATGATCAAGGCGGCCCTCAGCGCCCGCGGTCTTCCCAACGATCTCAAGTACCTCGCGCTGATCGAATCCGGCTATTCGAACACGGCCGTCAGCCGGTCGAAAGCGGTCGGGATGTGGCAGTTCATGCGTCCGACCGCGCGGGACTACGGCCTCAAGACCACGCACTGGGTCGACGAGCGCCGCGATCCGGTCAAGGCCACCGCGGCGGCGGCCCGGTTCCTGTCCGATCTGACCAAGCGGTTTGACGGCTCCTACTATCTCGCGGCGGCGGCGTACAACAGCGGTGGCGGGACCGTGTCCCGCGGGCTCCGGAAGCTTGGCGCGGGGGCGGCCGAGGATTATTTCGACGATGACGAGGCCGCGATCGACTTAGCCGAAGATCCGACCGGGGATGACCGTTTCTTCCACCTCTCGGAATCTCGGTTTCTCCGGCAGGAAACCAAGGACTACGTTCCGAAGCTGATTGCGGCGGCGATGATCGCCAAGCAACCGGAGAAGTACGGGTTCCCGCCGATTCCCGCCGTGGAGCCCTTCGAGGTCGACTCGGTGCCGGTCACCGAGCCGACGAGTCTCGAGGTGGTGGCCAAGGTGGCGGGGCTCGACTTCGCGACGATCGCCGGCCTCAACCCGTTCTACATTCGGGGCATCACCCCGCCGGACGCGCCGGTCGCGTGGGTTCGGGTTCCGATTGGTCGCGGCCCAGAGATCACCGAGGCGCTCGCGGCCGTACCGACCGCCGATCGGCTTCCGGCCCAGATCCACGTGGTCCAGCGCAAGGAGACGATGCGGTCGGTCAGCCGGAAGTACGGCATTACCGCCGCCGCGCTCGCTGAATTCAATCCGGGTCTGACGGCCAAATCACCGCTCAAACTCGGGGCCCAATTGCGGGTGCCCGGCCGGGCGTTGGTGCGAGGGTTGGTGGCGGCCGACCAGCAGGAGACGATCACCCGCCGGGCGCGGGTGGCGTCCCGGGGCACCCACCGCATCGCCCGGGGTGAAACGTTAGGCGTCTTGGCTCGGCGGTACGGGGTCACGGTCGCGCAGTTGGCCGCCTGGAATGGCTTGTCGGCCAGGAGCTCGTTGCGGATCGGGCAGGTGGTTCGGATCGGGAGTAGCCGGGCCCGCACCGCGGTCCTCTCGAAATCGGGGTCCAAGGCGGTACACATCGTCCGGCGGGGAGAAACACTATCCAGCGTGGCTCGCCGCTACCGGGTGACGGTCACCGCGCTCAGGGAAGCCAACGGGCTCCGCCCCGGTGGCGACCTCAAGGCCGGGAAGCGGCTCACCATTCCCGGGTAGGTCAGCGCCTCAGGTTGTCGGCTTGATCAGGGCCCGCTTTTTCATCCCGCTCATCACTTTGCTGGCGTAGTTCGTTCCCGCCGGCGCCACGCCGGTGGTGGTATCGGCGCGGGCCATGGCCGCGCCGGTCGGTCCGAGGTTGTAGGCCGCCAGTGCGAGTTCGAGGTCGTTGCCGAATTGGCGGAGCAGCCGGCGGAGGACCCGGAACCCGATCCGGAGGTTGGTGTCGGGGACCAGCAGGTCCCGCTCGGTCAGGGTCGAGTCGACTTCCCGGGCCGTGGCCAAGCGGACCTGGGTCAGGCCCAGGGCGTTCCGATGGGAGCGGGCGCCCCGAAGGAACCCGCTCTCGACCTTGACCAGCTGGTAGCCTAACGATGGGTGGAGGCCCTCGGCCAAGGCGGCGTCATAGATCTGCCCGGCCAAGTCGGCCGGAATCCGATAGGCTGCTGAGTACTGCCCCACCATCGTCAACCGCTCGACCTTGAGGTCGGTGACCGAGATTCGGCCCTCGAGTTCGTCCACCAGGCTTTCGAGCCGGCTGATCTCCAGATTGGCCTCGATACTCGCCAGCGGCTTCGGGAGCTCCGCCGAGAGCCGCTCGAAAATGCTTTGGCCAATTCCGAACACGGCGCCGCCGGCGGCCAGCAACAGGGCCCGACCAAGCAGCGATCGGAGACTCCGACGGGATCGTTTGTCGAGGTGATTCATGGGCGTTCTCCCTCCGTTAACCGATCGCGGCGGTAGGTGCCGCTCCGGCCGCCGCTTTTCGCGACGAGGTACATCGGTCCAATCGTCATGGTGCGGTCGACGGCCTTGACCATGTCGTAGATCGTGAGGCAGGCAATGCCAACGGCGACCATGGCCTCCATCTCGACCCCGGTCCGGGCCTCGACCCGGGCGGTGGCCGTCACCTGGATGCCGGGCAGCGCCGGGTCCAATGCGAGACCGAGGTCGACACCGTCGAGGCCGAGGGGGTGGCAGAGGGGGATCAACTCCGCGGTCCGCTTGGCGGCCATGATCCCCGCGACCCGGGCCACGGCGAGGACATCCCCCTTGGCCACCGTATTGGCGCTGACCTCTCGGAACGCGTCGGCCGACATCGTGACCGACCCTTGGGCGGTGGCCTGACGCGCCGTGGCCGGCTTGGAGCCGACGTCGACCATCCGGGCTTGTCCAGCGGCGTCGGTGTGGCTCAGGCCCATAGTGCCTCCGCCAAGTCAGCGGTGAGGGTGCCGAGGAGCAGTTGGGGATTCACGTTGCCTTGGGCGGCCTCCCGGGCCGCTTCGACTTTTTCGAGGGCCACCAGAAGCCGGGCCGGGCTGGTGACGGTTCGGAGCGATTCGGCAACCGGCACGACGGGTCCACCCGAGCTGACCCGGACGGCCTGGCCCAAAGCGCCCGCTAGCCGGTCGAGGAGTTCGGTAAAGTCGCCCCGGGCCTGCCAGGCGCCCTGACGCAAGACCCGCTCGAAACGAGGCGCTCCGCCTTGTTTGGCGACCGCCAGGAGCTGATCCACTTGTTCGTCGGTCTTGGCGGTGGCGGTGGCGACGAGCGCCCGGCCTAACGAACCCTCGGCCGCCAGAACCCGGCGGCGGCGCTCCGCCTCGGGGAGCTCGGGGGCACGCTCTGCCAACCCTGCGGCCAGCGTGGCCGGGTCGAGCCGGCCCAGGCGAACGGGCACTGCCCGAGATCGGATGGTCGGGAGGACCCGGTTGGGATCGGTGGTGGTGAGGATGATCAAGGCGCTGGCCGGGGGCTCCTCGAGGAACTTGAGGAGGGCGTTGGCGGCTTCCTGGTTGGCCTCTTGGGGTACTAGCCGTTCGGCGTCGCCGATCAGAATGACCCGCCGGCCGCCCATGACGGTGGTGAGGGAGCCGGCCTTGAGGATCAGGCGCGCGGTGGCGACCCCATGCATTGCCAGCCCGTCGGGGGCGCTGTACACGGGGTTTTCGCGCCGGGCTGCCATGACTTCGGCCAGGGCTTCCCGAACCTCGTCCATCTGTTTGTCCGGGTCGCCGGCCTTGGGGCGGGGCGTCGGGACGAACCAGTGGAAATCGGGATGGGACAAGGTCGAGACCAACCGGCAGGACTGACAGACCCCGCAGGGGGCCTCGGCGGATTGGCAGAGGGCCACCGCGGCCAGCCATCGGCCGAACGTTTGGCGGCCAACGCCCTGGTCTCCGGTGATCAGAAGGACCTGGGGAAGGCGACCATTTCGGTTGGCGTTGAGGAGATCTCGCTGGACGCTCTCGTGGCCAAGCAACCGGGGCTTCATGGGGATAAAAGTAGTGAACTCCGGGTCAGAATTGAAGTGATGCGCGGATGCATAAGTTGTTGTTTTTAAACATGTTACTGTGACTCACGTCACCGACGCTGGGTCTCTTTTTGCCAAGAGTCTCCTTGAACAACTAGTGTGAGCGCTAACTATTGCTTGTAGCACGATAGTGTCTGCACTCTTTTTAGTGTAAGTCGTTTGATGTCATCGGCATAGTGAAATGGAGCGAGTTTCGGTCACAGGCTGCTTCCTGGTGACCGAATCGGTCCGAAGTATTGCCGGATCAGGGTCGCCGACATACTTTACCCGCGCTTTTCAGAGTTCGATCCCGAGTAGCTCAGTTGGTAGAGCAGCTGACTGTTAATCAGCGGGTCACAGGTTCGAGTCCTGTCTCGGGAGCTCGATTGAACGCCATTCCTCGGAGTGGCGTTTGTCGTTTCAGGCACCTCGGTGGTCGGTGGCCCTGTGCCGGCCGAGGCCGTAGCTTAGGGCCAGTCGGCCTGGTTGGCGGATCCGGGGTCCGGATCGCCGTCATTCTTATGGTTCGGAAGGTCTCCCCTGGTATGAGAGTTCTCCTTGCGGTGCTGCTCGGTGGATGCCCCTTGGCGACGGCCCAGGAGCGAGGCCGGGCCCCCCTCCTCGATATCCGGTTCGACGGGCTGCCCAATTCAGCGGCGTTGGTCGCCGCGTATAACGGGACCGGGCCCTTCCACGCCCATCTCGGGGACTACTTCAAGGGTCTCAGCGCGACGCTCGGGAGCGACTGGCGGGCGCTGACCTTCACCCTCGAGCCCGATCCGACGTTCGGGCGGGTCGTCCAGATGCGGCAAATCGGGGTCGACATCGCCTGCCCCCCGTACTGCAAGCCTAACGTCGGGGCGAGCGGGCCGACGGGGAATCTCAACTTCGCCTTGGGGCGGGTGGTCAATCCGTACTGGTCGAAACGGACGATCCGGTTCCTGCCCGGCTGGACGACGGCTGGGACGGCCTATAAGGTCTTCGCCGATGAGTATGCGAACCGGAAACGGGGGTTTCGGGTGGTCATCAAGAACGGGGCGGCCTGGGCGCCGGATTTCCATCTGGCAGGGGCTTGTTCGACGCTCTGGTCGAACCGGACCGAGGCGTTTGCCGCCAACGTGACCTCACTCCAGCTCCCGGTGGTTCGGGGGAGCCGGGACGACGGCTGGTGGGAGGTGGTGACCTACTACCATGCCAAAAGCCCGACCGAGGTGGTGGCCGGCTTCTGGGTCAAGCGAGTGGCCGAGGATCGGCGCTACGGCTGGCTCGGGCGGTGCACCGGGGGGCCGTATCAGGAGGGGATCATTTCGTTCCGGAGCGGCGAAAACATGAACGCCGGCGTGGTCAAGACGCAGTGGCTCCAGTGGGGCCCGTTACAGGTATATGACGGAACCCAAGTAGCCGATCCGTGGGGACTGCTCGGGGGGCGCTGAAACCGGCGTCCCCGACGACTACCCGATCGCGGCGATTGCCTCTTTGAGTTCCTGATTCGAAAATGGCTTGGCCAGGACCCCCGCCGCCCCGAACTTGCGGGCCACCGTCAGGTACTCGTTGGCATTGACCCGCCCTCCCCCGGAAATCGCCAGGATCCGGACCTGCCCGTCGAGTTTCCGCAATTCCTGAATCAGCTCCAGGCCGTCGGTATCGGGCATGATCAGGTCGGTAATCACGAATTCCGGCCGATCGGCCCGGAACAGCTCCAACGCCTCCGACCCGCTGGCGGTGCTGACGACCCGATGACCGGCCCGTTCGAGCATTTGGCGAATCGTTCCGCGACTCAGGTCGTCATCGTCGACCAAGAGGATATGCATGCCCGCCTACCAGAAGGGTGTCCGAATGACAAGATACTCAAAGTGATCGGCATCGGAACCCGATTCCTTGAACTCAACCGCCGCTTGAGCCCGGGCCAACCGTGCCGATAGTGAAGGCATGATTGGCACCCCACTAGCATTCGAGCACGTGATTCGGGTAGTGCCCCTGGCTGGGGTGCGGGAGCCCAGTGATGCGGGGCTGATGATCGAGGATGACCGAGGGGCGATCGCCGTCTTGATCGATGCGGTCGGGCAGGGGCAGGCGGCGGCGGCTGCGGCGCGACGGACGGCGGCGATTGTCAGGCGGCTGGCCCCTCGAAGTGTGGCGGAGGCCTTTTTCGAGGCCCATCAGGCGCTCGCGGGTGAGCCGGGTGTCTCCCTCGCGATGGCCCGAATCGATTTCTCGACCTCCACCGTTGAGTTCACCGGGGTGGGCCGAGTCTATGGCGCCCTGGCGGGGTCGGCAGAACGGGTCCTGACGAGTCTCCCTGGCACTGTCGGGGTCGGGCTGCCCAAGGTTCCGCCGCCGGAGTTGTTCCGGGTGGCTCGTGGGGATGTGGTGGTGCTGGCGGTCGACGGTTTGATTGATGTTTGGGACCTGGCCAAGCTGTGGCGCCGGACCGACCGGCCGTCCTTGGCCGAGTTGGTGCGGGCGATCTCCGCCGTTCCGGGCCGGCTGCCGGACGATGGGTCGGTGGTCCTGGCCCGGATTCCCTGACCGGTCTTTCTTTCGGGGGTGACTGACCCCGTCGCCGCCCATTTTCTCCGGGACCTCGCGATCATCCTGAGCGTTGCCGCGCTCGTGACCGTGGTGTTTCAGCGACTTCGCCTGCCCCTGGTGCCCGGGTACCTCGCCGCGGGGGTGGCGGTCGGTCCCGAAATCGCCCGCGGTTTGATCTCCGATCCGGCCACCATTCGGGCGCTCGCGGAAATCGGTGTGGTGCTGGTGATGTTTTTCGTGGGCCTCGAGTTTCGGGTTCGCCGGGTGGCTCGGTTGGCGCCCCGACTTGGCCTGGCCGTCATGATCGAGATCTCCCTGATGCTGGTCCTGGGCTTTGGGGCCGCCACCCTGCTCGGCTGGGGTAAGCTCGAAAGCCTGCTGGCGGCCGGCGTCGTGGCGATCTCGAGCACGGCGGTGATTGCCAAATCCTTCGAAGAAACCGCCCCGGACTGGCGGCTTCGCGATTTGGTGTTCAGCCTGGTGGTGCTCGAGGATCTCGTGGCCATCGTCTTGGTGGCGGTTCTGACCACGATGGCGTTCGGCGCGGCAGTCGATGTCGGGAGTCTGGGCGGCTTGCTCGGCCGGCTCGCGGTCCTTCTGGCGGCCATGATCGTCGGCGGCCTGTTGGTCGTACCCCCGGTCATCCGAGCGGTGGTGGCGTTGGGCCGAAGTGAAACGATTCTGATTACGGCCGTCGGCCTCACCTTTCTCTTTGCCCTGATGACCCATGCGGCCGGTTACTCGGTCGCGCTGGGCGCCTTCCTCGCCGGGGTGCTGATGGCGGAGTCCGGCGTGGGCCACCAAGTCACCCAGGTCGTGCAGCCGGTCCGCGATTTGTTCGCCGCCGTGTTCTTTGTCGCGGTGGGAATGCTGCTTGATCCGGCGGCCGTCGTCGGTGAATGGCCGACTGTGCTGCTCTTCGTCGTGGTGGTGGTCGTCGGGAAGGTGCTCGGGGTTTCGGCGGGCGCGTTCCTGGCCGGATTCGGGACTCGAACGTCGGTGCAGGCGGGCATGAGCATGGCCCAGATCGGCGAGTTCTCCTTCATCATTGCCGGCCTCGGGTTGGCCGGCGGAACCGGTGGCGGGTCCCTCTACTCGGTAGCTGTAGCGACGGCCATGATGACGGCCTTTCTCACCCCCGTGTTGATTCGGCGGTCCGAGGCGGCGGCCTGGTGGCTCGATCGGCGCCTGCCTCCGCGGATCCAGACCTTCACGTCGTTGTATACCGCGTGGGCGGAAACGCTGTCGGTCGGCCGCGGCGAGGCGAGCCGTCGAGGGCCTCGGCAGCGGATGGTGGCCTGGTTGGCGCTCGACGCGGCGCTCGTGGCGGTCGCGTTGATTGGGGCGAGTTTCCAGTTGACTCGGGACGCCGGGTGGTTGGAGTGGCTCGGCGTTTCGGTGCGAGTCGAGCGGGCGGTGATCCTGACGGTGGCGGCCGCGGGCGCCTTGATCTTTGGGACCGGGATGGTGCGGACGGCGCGACGGCTGGCTCGGATGGTGGCTGAGTCGGTGGTGCCCCCAGTAGCCGCGGGCCGGGTTGACCAGGGCCGGGCGCCTCGCCGGGTTTTGGAAATTACCGTCGAGATCGCCCTCACGATCGCGGTCGGGATTCCGTTGGTGCTGGTGACGCTCCCGTTCCTCCCGCCGTTCGGTGTGCCCGTCATGGTCGGCGCGGTCCTCGTGCTCCTGGGGTTCGCCTTCTGGCGAACGGCCCGCGATCTCGACAGCCACACCAGGGCGGGGGCCGAGTTGGTGGCGCATGTCTTGGCTCGCCAGGGAGCGGGCGGCGCTGGATCGCTCGACCAGGTGCGCGGCATGTTACCGGGGCTTGGGGAACTCTCGCCGATGCGAGTGGAGGCGGGCTCGGCGATTGCCGGCAAGACCCTGGGTGACCTCAACATTCGGGGCCGCACCGGGGCCACCATCGTCGCGGTCGCCCGCGAGGGGGGAACCCGGCTGGTCTTCCCGACCGCCGGCGATCGGCTCGAGGAGGGCGATCTGATCGCCGTGACGGGCAGCCATCAAGCCATCCTGGCCGCTGAGGCCCTGGCCCACCGACACGAGACGCCCCCGAGGACCGGCTGACGGCCGCGGCGCGGTTGCCCTCAAGCTAGGGGCGACGGGTGCCGACACTGTTGGGGTGAACCAAATGGCGGATGTGCTGATCGTGGACGACGACCCGACCGTTCGCCGAATCCTCG
>JANPEL010000326.1:0-7328 GCA_031431925.1 Gemmatimonadota bacterium
CGCTGGCGTGCCAGGCCAATCTCAACGGAGCGGGCGCGACGTTTCCAAACCCGATCTATACGAAGTGGTTCGACGCTTATGCCAAGAAGACCGGCGTCAAGATCAACTATCAGTCGATCGGGTCCGGCGGCGGGATTCGTCAATTCACGCAAGGAACGGTCGACTTCGGCGCCTCAGACAGCCCAATGACCGACGAGCAAATCGCCTCGGTCAAGGGCAATGCGGCGCACATCCCGACCGTGCTGGGCGCCGTAGTGCTGACCTACAACCTCCCGGCGGTCGGAGCCACGAAGCTCAAGCTCGACGCCCCAGCGATTGCCGATATTTTCCTTGGTAAGATCACCAAGTGGAATGACCCCCGGATCGCGGCCCTCAATCCCGGCGCGAAGCTCCCGGCGACCGACCTGTTGGTGGTCCACCGGTCCGACGGGTCGGGTACCACGTTCGTGTTCGTGGACTATCTCTCGAAGGTCTCGCCCGAATGGCGCACCAAGGTGGGCGCGGCCAACGCGGTGAACTGGCCGGTCGGATTGGGTGGCAAGGGCAACGAGGGCGTGACCCAGCAGGTCAAGCAACTCGAAGGCACCATCGGCTACGTCGAGCTGGTGTATGCCTTGGCCAACAAGCTTCAGTATGCGTCGGTGAAGAACCAAGCCGGCCAAATGGTCGACCCGACGCTCGAGACCGTCACCGCCGCGGCGGCCAGCGCCAAGCTCCCGAAGACCACGGATTTCCGGGTCTCGATCACCGACGCACCAGGCGACAAAGCGTATCCGATTGCGTCCTTCACCTGGCTCTTGGTACAAGCCAACAACGCCGACGCCGTCAAGGGCAAGCAAATTCGGGACTTCCTCAACTGGATGGTCTCCGGCGACGCTCAGAAGATGGCGACCGACCTGGGGTATGCCCCCCTGCCCGGGGATGTCGCCGGGCTGGTCAAAGCACGGGTCAAAACCCTGATGGCGACGGGTAAGGCCATTTCCTGATGAAGGGGCCAGGGTCGGTCCTCGAAGGCCGGAACGTCGGCGACGCCGTATTTCGAGGCGTCCTGACCACCGCCGCTCTGGCGGTGCCGGCTCTCTTGGCCTTCCTGGTGTACGAACTGTGGGTGGGGTCCCGCCTCGCCATCGACCGGTATGGTCTTGGATTCGTCACCGGGTCGACGTGGGACCCGGTGACGGAGGAGTTCGGGGCGCTGCCGTTGATCTTCGGGACCGTCCTGTCAGCCGGCATCGCCCTGCTGATCGCCGTGCCGCTTTCGTTAGGCGTGGCGATCTACCTGACCGAATTCGCGCCGAAATGGCTCCGGCAGCCGGTGGCGTTTCTCATTGAACTCCTGGCCGCCATTCCGAGCGTCGTGTACGGCCTGTGGGGAATTTTTGTCCTGATCCCGGTGCTCAAGTCCACCGTGTTTCCGTTCCTCCGCGACACCTTGGGTTTCTTGCCCTTCTTTCAGGGCCCGATTTACGGCAACTCGATGCTGGCCGCGGGGATCATCCTGGCGATCATGGTGATGCCGTACATCATGTCGGTGTCCCGGGAGGTCCTCAATGCAGTGCCCGCGAGCCAACGGGAGGCGGCCCTGGGACTCGGGGCCACCCGGTGGGAAGCGGCGTGGACCGCCGTGGTGCCGTACGCCCGCTCGGGCATCATGGGCGCCGTCATTCTCGGTCTGGGCCGCGCCCTGGGCGAGACGATGGCGGTGACCATGCTGATCGGCAATCGCAACGAAATCGCCGCCTCGCTCTTTGCACCCGGGTACACCATGGCGGCGGTCATCGCGAATGAATTCAGCGAAGCCACCAGCGACATTCACTTCGCGGCCCTGACCTACGTGGCGCTGGTGTTGTTCGTCGTCACAGTGCTGATCAATGCCCTGGCCCGACTTCTGATCTGGCGGGTCTCGAAGGGCCAGCCTGGCGGGGGGCACGGGCTTTGAACCGGCTGGCTTGGCGGCGGTGGAAGAGCCGGATCATGGTCGGCCTGTTGATGGCGGCCGTCTTGGTCGCGGTCACCCCGCTGGTGATGATTCTCGGCACCCTCATCATCAGAGGCGCCGGTAGCCTCAATCTCGACTTCTTTACCCAGACCCCGGCCCCGGCCGGTGAGACGGGCGGCGGAGTAGCCCATGCGATCGTCGGCACCCTGATGATGGTCGGGATGGCCGGCTTGATCGGGCTTCCGGTCGGGATCGGCGCCGGGATCTACTCCGCCGAGTATCCGAAGACCAAGCTTGCCACGACGGCCCGGTTTGTGGCCGATGTGATGAACGGAACCCCGTCCATCGTCGTCGGAGTGTTCGTCTGGACCTTGATCGTCGCCCGGGTCAAGCACTTCTCGGGCTTTGCCGGAAGCGTCGCGATGGCCATCATCATGATCCCCATGGTGCTCCGAACCACTGAGGAGATGATCAAGCTGGTGCCGCACTCGCTCCGGGAAGCGGCCCTGGCCCTCGGCTATCCCCGATGGCGGACCAGCCTGTCGATCGTGGTTCGGACCTGCCTCCCGGGAATCGTCACCGGAAGTTTGCTCGCGATTGCCCGGGTGGCCGGCGAGACCGCCCCCTTGCTCTTCACGGCCCTCGGTAGCCAGTTCATGAGCCGCGATCTGTCGCAACCGATCGCGGCGCTCCCGCTCACGGTGTTTACCTACGCCACCGGACCGTATGACGATTGGCACCGGATTGCCTGGGCCACGGCGCTGGTCCTGATCTTGGTGGTGCTGGTGCTGAGTATCCTGGCCCGGTTGGCGACGAGGCAGCGCCATGGATGAGGGCTCGGCACTCGGCACTCGGCACTCGGCGCTCGGCGGGGAGGCGCGGGTGCGGGTGCGGACGGAGGGGCTGACGGCGTACTACGGGACCTTGGCGGCGGTGAAGGACGTCTCGATCGGGTTTGAGACCAACCGGGTCCACGCGCTGATTGGGCCGTCGGGGTGTGGGAAGTCGACTTTCTTGCGCACGATCAACCGGCTCCACGAAGTGGCGGGGGGGCATATCGCTGGGCGGGTGCTGTTGGACGGGGACGATGTCTACAGCACCAAGGTCAGCTTGACCCAGTTGCGGCGGCGGGTGGGGATGGTGTTCCAGCGGCCCACGCCGTTTCCGACCATGTCGATCTACCAAAACGTGGCGGCCGGGCTCAAGGTTGGGGACCAACCGGCGCGGGCCCGTCTTGACGAGATCGTGGAGCGGGCGCTCCGACAGGCGGCACTCTGGGACGAAGTCAAAGACCGGCTCCAGGCCAGCGCCATGGCGCTGTCGGGGGGCCAGCAGCAGCGGCTTTGCATCGCGCGGACTATCGCACCCGAGCCGGAGGTCGTCCTCCTCGACGAGCCGACCGCCTCGCTCGACCCCCAGGGGACCCAACGGATCGAAGAACTGCTCTTCGGGCTCAAATCGCATTTTACGATCATCATCGTAACCCACAACATGCAGCAGGCGGCCCGGTCATCGGATACGACCACGTTCTTCTACCTGGGCGACATGATCGAGACCGGACCGACGAAGCAGATCTTTACCACGCCGACGAATCCGCGAACCGAGGCCTATATCACGGGGCGGTTCGGATGACGACCTCGGCACCCGGCGCTCGGCGCTCGGCACTCGAGGCGGTGGGGTTTTCGTTCTACTACGGGGCCAGTCAGGCGCTGTTTGATATTTCGTTTGGGCTCGACCGGCGGGCGGTGACGGCGATCATTGGGCCGTCGGGGTGCGGAAAATCGACGTTCTTGCGGTCGATCAATCGGATGAATGACCTCGTGCCGGGGGCGCGGTATGAGGGCCGGATCGAGATCGAAGGGGTATCGATCTTCGACCGATCGACGGATCTCGTCAGCTTGCGGCGCCGGATCGGGATGGTGTTTCAACGGCCGAATCCGTTTCCGAAGACGATCTTCGAGAACGTCGCCTATGGGCCCCGCCTCAATGCGTTAGTCCCCAAAAGTGAACTTCCCGAGGTCGTGGAACAGTGCTTGCGGCAGGCCGCCCTGTGGGACGAGGTCAAGGACCGGCTCAACCAGCCGGCCACGGGGTTGTCCGGGGGCCAGCAACAGCGGCTCTGCATTGCCCGCGCCCTGGGTAACCGGCCCGACATCCTGCTCATGGATGAGCCCTGCTCGGCCCTCGATCCGATCGCCACCCAGCGGATCGAGGAATTGATCTTCGAGTTGAAGCAGCAGTACACTATTGTCATCGTGACGCACAACATGCAGCAAGCGGCCCGAGTCTCGGAAATGACCGGATTTTTCGACGCGGGCCGGTTGATCGAGTACGGGGCCACCAATCAGATCTTCACCGCGCCGAAGCACGAGCGGACGGAAGCCTATATCACCGGGAGGTTCGGATGACCAGCGAAGGCCACCGGCATTTTCACGACGAGTTGAGCCAAGTCAAGGTCCGGCTGCTCACGATGTCCAGCGAGGCGGAGGCGGCGGTCCAACTTGCCGTCGAGGCCTTGCTCGAACGGAGCGCCGAGAAGGCCGAGCGGGTCATCAAGGGCGACCGGATCATCGACTTGATGGAGGTCGAGGTCGAGGAGCAATGCCTGAGTTTACTGGCCCTCCAGCAACCGATGGCCAAGGACCTCCGGCTCCTCGTGGCCGGGATCAAAATCGCCAACGACCTCGAGCGGGTCGGCGATCACGCCGTCAACATCGCGCAATCGGCCGATCGCCTGGCCAAGCACCGGCCGATCACGCCCGAGCCGGAGATCTTCGAGATGGCCCGGTTGGCCCGCGAGATGTTGTCGGACGCGCTCGAAGCCTTTGTCCGGGACGATGCGAATGCGGGACGTGAAATTTGCCTCCGGGACGATAAGGTCGACGCGCTCAACCGGTCGATGTTCCGGATCCTCCTCACCCACATGATGGAGGATCCCCACTCGATCGGGTCCGGACTCGAGCTTCTCCTGGTGTCCCGGAACCTCGAGCGAATCGCGGACCTGGCGACCAACGTCGGAGAGGATGTAGTCTTCTTGGTCGAAGGCAAATCGATCAAGCATCACGCCGAGGATTTCGGAGCCCAGTGACGGCCGCGAGCCACCCCCTTTCTCCCCCGGTTTCCGAGCGCATCGCCGCCATCGACGTCGGCTCGAACTCGATTCGGCTGTCAGTGGCGGAGTACGACCCCTCGAGCGGCCTTCGGATCATCGACGAAGTCAAAGACCAGCCGCGGCTCGCCATGGGGATTGCCGCCACCGGCAACCTCGATCAGCTCGCGATGGAGCGCGCGGTCGCCGCGATCAAGCGGATGAAGGAAGTCGCCGACCGTCGCCAGGTCAGCCGGATCCGGGCCGTGGCCACGTCGGCGGTGCGGGAAGCCGGCAACGGCCGCGAGTTCGTGAAACGGGTCAAGCGCGAGACCGGCATCACCCTCGAGGTCGTGACCGGTGATGTCGAGGCCAGCCTGTCGTATCGGTCGGTGGCCCATCATTTCCAGCTCAACAACAAACGGGCCCTGATCGCCGACATCGGCGGGGGCAGCCTCGAGATGGTCGGCGCCGTGAACGGGCTGGTCGAGATCACCTCCTCGCTGCCCCTTGGGGCCGTGCGACTGACGGAAATGTGGATCTTCGGCGACCGGTCAATCCAGAAGGAAGTCGGTGACCTCCGGCGCTGGGTCCGGAAGCGGCTCCGGAAGGCCCTCGCCCGGCGCGAGTGGATCAATGCCACCATGATCGGCTCGGGCGGGACCTTCACCAACTTGGCCCGGATGGTGCGCGGGCGGCGCGGCTTCGACATCGGGGAGGCGGTGCATGGCGAGACCGTCACCACCGCCGAGGTCGAACAAATGCTGGAGTGGCTGCAGACCAAGACATCCGAGGAGCGAGGCGCCGTGCCCGGCCTCAACCCCCAGCGCGCCGACATCATCCTGGCCGGCCTCGGCGTCACCGCGGAGCTCCTCGACCTGATCGAGGCGCCGTCGCTCACGGTCAGCGCCTACGGGCTCCGGGAAGGCCTCCTCCTCGAAATGGTTGGTGACGAACGAGCCTTGGCCGTCGATCCGCTCCGGGCCATGCGCGAGTTCGTGGACCGCTGCCAGGGCGACAAGCGCCATGTGGAGCAGGTCCGAGTCCTGGCCTTGGCTCTGTTCGACCGGCTCCATCATGTCCTCAGAGCGCCACCCGCCGAGCGGGCGCTCCTCGAAGCAGCCAGCTTGCTCCATGACGTGGGCCAAGTGGTCAGCTATCGAAGCCACCACAAGCACAGTTACCAGTTGATCCTGCATGCCGACCGGCTCAGCCTCGGCTCGCGCGAGCGAACCCTGGTGGCCCTGATCAGCCGGTACCACCGCAAGAAGGGGCCGAGCCGGAAGCATGCCGAGTTCACCCGGCTCTCGGAGGCCGACCAGGAGACGGTCCGGCGGCTCTCGGGAATCCTCCGGGTGGCCGACGGCCTCGACCGGGGCCATGCCGCGATGGTCGACCACATCTCCACCCGGCTCACCAAGGAGCAGCTTACGATCAGAGTCGGGCCCAAGAAGGCCGGATCGGATCTCTCGCTCGAGGTGTGGGGCGCCTCCCGCAAGGCCGATGTGCTCGAAGGCGTCCTGGGCCGGAGTGTGGTGATTGCCCTCACCTGACCGGATCAGACCCCGTAGGGAACCCAGATGTTCTTGACTTGGGTGGCCCCGCGGAGAAACTCCTCACCGGCGCCCTCGGCGTCATCGAACCAATCGCGGGCCCGGCCGTAGTCGACCCAGGTCCGCTTCATGTTCCCGGCCGAGAGCCGCTCGACTTCCCCACTCATGGCCTCGGTGCCGAAATACCACATCCCGTCGACGTCGTCATGCCCGGCGAGCACCGGAGCCAGTTCCTGGACCCGGCCGGTCACGATGTTGATGACCCCGGCCGGCAAGTCCGACGTGTCGAAGACCTGAGAGCACTCGAGGGCCGCCAGCGGGGCGTCTTCCGATGGCACCACCACGACCGCATTCCCCATGGCCATGGCCGGCAGCACGGCTGACAGAAACCCGAGCAGCGCCGGCGACGACGGCGCCACGATCCCAACGACGCCTAACGGCTCCGGCATGGCCAGCGTCACCGCCCGCATCGGCGTGGCGTGAACCCGTCCATCGTACTTGTCGGCCCACGCTGCGGCCCGAAACACCCGCCGCACCGCCGCCGCCACCTCGTCGTGAGCCGCCGCCTCCGTCACCCCCACGTTCCGCACCAACCCGCCCGCCAACTCATCCGCCCGGACCCCAAGATTCTCCCCGATGTAGTAGAGGATCTGAGCCCGCAGATGCGCCGTACTCCGCCCCCACCCCCGGGCCGCCGCCTGCGCCGCCTCCACCGCGTTCCGGAGGTCCTTTCGATTCCCCAACCCAA